>JAKFFL010000037.1:0-8516 GCA_036675225.1 Sphingomonas sp.
GCGATCTGGTCGCGGATGACGCGGGAGATTTCAGCGGCGCGGATGTCCATTTTCAGCCTTTCGTCAGCCCTTCATTGCCAGGGCGAGAGTGTTGAGTTTGGTCTTGATCGAGGCGTCGATCATTCGGCTGCCGAGCCGGACGACGATGCCGCCGAGGATGGAGGGGTCGACCTTGGCGTCGATGGCCACGTCGCGGCCGCCGCGAGCCTTGAGGTTGGCCTTGAGGGTGGCGAGCTGGTCGTCGTTGAGCGGGAAGGCGCTGGTCACCTCGGCGGTCGTCTCGCCGCGATGGGCCGCGGCAAGGCGTGCAAAGGTTCCGATCACCGCGCTCAGCTGCGCTAGGCGGCCGTTGGTCGCCAGGACGCCGAGGAAGCGGGTCGTCAGCGGGTCGAGGCCAAGCGATTTGGCCGTGGCGGCGATCGCCTTGGCGGCATCCGGCCGGCTGACCAGCGGGCTGGTCGTCAGCGCCGCGAAATCCGGGGATTCGGCGAGTGCGGCCTTGAGCTTGTCGAGGCTGCCTGCAACCGATTCGATCTGCCGCTCGTCGCGCGCCAGGTCGAACAGCGCGGACGCATAGCGCCCTGCTAAGCTGGCCCGAATGCCGCCGGAATTTTCCACGCGCTCAAAGCTCCAGAACTGGAATGGCCACCATACGGTAAATGGGGCGCCGCAGCCCGCGAAAAACCGAGCGCCCCCCATGGGTTGGCGCGCCCCTAGCAGGGGGTGACTTTGAGCGCAAGCGGCGGGAAGCCCCCGGATCGGGGGATGGGTAAACCCTCATCATGACCTACCGAATCACAGGCCTGGAGCCGGAAGCCTTCGCCCCCTACTTCGCGCTGGACGACGCCGAGCTCCAGGCGCGGGGCATGCGCCGGATGACGGTCGACAGCCCGACCTTTCCGTGCCGCATAGCCTTACGCGACTGCGAAATTGGCGATGAAGTGATCCTGCTCAACCATGTCAGCCACGAAGGCGATGGTCCCTACCGCGCCAGCCACGCTATTTTCGTCAGCCGTTCGGCGAGTGAGGCGGCCAATTATGTCGATGCCATTCCGCCGGCACTGGATCGGCGCATCCTGTCGCTCAGGGCGTTCGATGCCAACGGCATGATGGTCGAGGCGGCGCTGGCGCAGCCGAGCGAGGCCGACCCGGCGATCCAAACACTACTCGCCGACCCGGCGGTGGATCATATCGACGCCCACAATGCCATCCGCGGCTGCTTCGCCGCGCGCATCGACAGGACCTGAACATGACTTTGGCTTATGCTAGACCGGCAACCATGCCGACGATCGATCCCGAGCAGGCCTGGGCCGCGTTCGAGCGCCGCGACCGCGGCTGGGACGGGCGCGTCATCGGCGCGGTCAAGACGACGGGCATCTATTGCAAGCCGAGCTGCCCGGCGCGGCGGCCGAAACGCGAGCATGTCCTCTTCTTCGCCGATGGCGAGGCGGCGCGCGCGGCCGGCTATCGGGCCTGCTTGCGCTGCAAGCCCGACGAGGTCGGCCGTGATCAAGCGGCCGTGACTTGCGCGGTTCGCCTCATCGAGCGCGCCGAGGAACCGCCAAAGCTCGACGAGCTGGCCGCCGCCGTCGGCTATGCACCGCATCATTTCCAGCGGCTGTTCACCCGCGCCATGGGCGTCTCGCCGGCGGCTTATGCCCGTGCCGTCCGGGCCAGGCGCGCCGGGGACAATCTTAATGGAGACAGGAGCGTGACCGAGGCGATCTACGACAGCGGTTATTCGGCGCCGAGCCGCTTCTACGCCGACGCCAAGGACCGGCTCGGCATGACGCCCTCGGCCTGGCGCGACGGTGGCCGCGGCGAGACGATCCGTTACGCAATGCTCGACACGCCGCTCGGCCGGATGCTGGTCGCGGCGACCGCCAAGGGCATCTGCCGCCTGACCTTCGACGAGGATGTCGCGGCTCTCAAACGCCGCTTTCCCAATGCGGCGATCCTGCCCGCCGACACCGCCATGGCCGCGCTGATTTCCGGCGTGCTGCGGACGATCGAGGCGCCATTGGGCGCGCCCGACTTGCCGATCGACGTCGCTGGCACCGCCTTCCAGGAAGCGGTGTGGCAGGAATTGCGCAAGATCCCGGCGGGCGAAACCCGCAGCTACGCCGACATCGCCGCCGCCATCGGCGAGCCTGGCGCGGTGCGCGCGGTCGGCACCGCCAACGGCTCCAACCCCGTCGCCATCCTCGTGCCCTGCCACCGCGTCATCCGTTCCGACGGGACACTCGGCGGCTACGCCGGCGGCCTCGACCGCAAGCGCAAATTGCTCGCGGCCGAAGGGGCCAAATGGAGCGAACAGGGGAAGCTGGCGCTTTGACCGCCGCTGCTGCTCAGTCTTCCTCCAGCACCTCGGCTAATTTCTTCTCGGCCAGTGCGATGGCTTCCTCGCGCTTGCCGGCTTCGATGAGGTCATAAACATCCTTCGCCAGCTTCTGTCCCTTGTTGCGGTGCGGGCTGAAGGCCAGCGACGCCAAACGTGCCTTGGCTTCATCAAGCTGGTTGTCGCGCAGGTGCTGAATTGCCGAGCGAGCCTGCACTTCTGGATCCTGGGGCGTAAGCACAGCCGCGTAGTGGACCGCGTCGCGGGCCATTTTCGTCACCTGAGCGCCCTCTTCGATGTAACTGCGATAGTAAAGGTAGAGCGGCTGCGGATCTTCCTTGTCGATCCGGTTGGCGGCGAGGAACAACTTGCGTGCTTCCGTGAATGCGCCGGCATCGCGGTCCTGTTTGGCAAGCTCCATCAGCGCTTCACCCTTGGTGACCCGTGCCTCGACCGATTTCGGATTGGCTGTGATGGCGAGATCGGCTGCCTTGACGGCCGCATCGTAATTCTCGGCCTTGAACTCAGCTTCGGCCAGCGTGCGCAGGACCAGCGGATCATTGGGATGTCGCTCGGCGATCGCCCGAACTTTTGAGACGACGGCACGGCCAACATTATCGTCCAGCGCGGCCTTGAGCCGGATTCGATGGGGCAAGACCGCCTGGCCGCCAGGCGTGAGTTCGGTGACCGTGACCGGCGCAACCTTCAGCTTGCTGATCTCGATCTTCAGGAACGGTAGTTGCTTCTGGCGGATGTAGCTGTTCGCCGCCGCTTCGAGCGCGCCCAGGTCGCCGAAGACGTTTCGCGCGGCGTCTACCGGCGGCTTGCCATCATTGATTGCCGTCACGTACCGGTCGATCTGCCCGCGCCGATTGGGATCGAACGAAAGGTAATGGGTCAGTACCCAGCCCTGCGTGTAGAAGGCCATCCGATCATAAGCGGTATCCACCTTGTTGCCGAGGAGATTGGACAGCGGAACCCGCCTTCCGTGCACTAGAGCCGACGTGCGATGCGTGGCCGGCGTGCCGAGGCCGATCGAACCATCATCGCCAAAAATTGGATTTGCCATGAATTCGGCGAACCCTTCGCTCAGCCATTGCGGCAAGGGCTTGCTGGTATTCTGCAGCTGCAGCGAATGGGTGTATTCGTGGAAGAAGACCTGCTCGCCGGTCATGGTGTCATCCGCGACGTGCTGCTTGCGCATCTTTTCAGGAACGACGGCGACCGGGCCGGTGACCGAGCCCATGAAATAGCCGGCAATCCCATAATCGATCGAACCCACGAGCCGACCGACCGCGTTGAGGTCGCTGACTAAAAAGACCTGCAACCGGTTCTCATCCCCCAGATCGGGATCGGGCATGGATCGGACGAGCCGCGCTGCCGCATCGAAAGTCTCAAGCTTGGTCGCATAGGCTTTCATCTCTTCCGCCGGCATGTCGCCATAGATGATGAAATGCTTGGACGACGCCTGCTGCCAGGCGGCGCTGGCGGGCGCGGCCATGGCCAGCGCCGCGGCGCCAAAGTAGAGATTGAAACGCATGGATACCCTCCTGATTTTAACCTAATTACCGGCGCTCATGGCTTGCTGGGCGCCTTTGCCGTCGCCAGCGTCGATCCGCTCCATCGCGGTGCGTGCCATCTTCGCATAACCGCCGCCGTGCGGATCGAACGCGATCGGCGCGAGTGCCTTGCGCGCCTCGGCAAGCTTGCCGTCGCGCAGATATTGAAATGCCGATTGCGCTCGAAGGCCAAGGTCTTGCGGCGCCAGATCGGAGGCGTAGTGCAGGGCGGCAACCGCATTGGCGTTGGGCCGTCCCGTGTCGCGGATTTGTGCCTCATGGAACAGCATCAGCGGCTCCGGGTCCTCGGGATCGAGCTTGTTCGCCTTCGTGAACCAGGCGCGGGCCGCCGCAAACGTCGCCGCCTTGTCGTCGACCGCGGCCCGCTCCATGATCACCCGGCCCTTGAAGAGCATAGCCTCGATCATGCGTGGGTCGGCGGCGAGTGCGCGGTCAGCGGCGGCTTCGGCGGCCGCATATTGGTCCGCCTCGTGCTCGGCCTCGGCGAGCGTGACCTGGACCATCGGATCAGCCGGATATTTCGCCGCGACGCCGCGAATTTGCTGCGCGAGCGCGCCCGCTTCCGAGTCTGGAACTCCGACCTTTAGGCGCGTTCGCAGCGACAGGATTTCTGACCCTCCGGCCGACAGGGGTTCGACCGTGACTTGGCCGACCGGCAAGGCCTGGGCAGCAACCCTGACGACTGAAATCCGGCTGCGGCCGACGTAACCGTGCAAATTACGGTCAAGGGCCTTGAAGTCGCCGAACGCCCGCTGGGCCGACTGCAAGCCGTCCTTGCCTTGGGCGATATCCTGCAAATAGCGGTCGATCTGGCCCTTCCGCGACGGCTCGAAGGTCAAATAATGGGTCAGGACCCAGCCGCGCGCGTACAGCGCCGACCATTCATCCTCGGTCAGCTTCTCGTACTTCGCCGACAGCATCCGTTCCAGCGGGAACGTGCGCGCATCATCCACCCCATAGGCGCGGCCGAGCGCGGGCTTGCCGAGCGTGACCGAGCCGTCCTTGCCGAAACCCGCGGTCGACATGAATTCGGCGAAGCCCTCGGAATACCAAAGCGGAGTGGCCACCGAGAGGTCGTAGAACATGAGGTGGTGGGCATATTCGTGGAAGAAGGTTTCCTGATCCGCAAAGTCGCCCATCCGAGTATCGTTTGATCTTTTGGCGACGATAGCGATGGAGCCTGCCGCCCGGCCTGTATAAAAACCGGCGAGGTTGGGCGACATGCCGGACTTGTTCGCGGCCAGTCTCTGGACGTCGGCGATCGTGGGAACGACAAACACCGAGAGGCGGTTGCCGTCGCCCATGGCCGGGTCCGTCATGCCGCGCACCTGGCGCACCGCCTTGTCGAACTTCTCGAGCCGAGTTGCGAATTCACGGAGCTTTGTCGGGGACTCGTCGGCGTAAATGACGAAGTGGGCGCTGCTGGCCTTATGCCAGGCAGCGGCCACCGGTGCCGACGCGACCAGGGCAGCGGCGCCAAGCATCAATTTCGAAAACAAGCGTCACCTCCCCCGAGCGAGCGCCACGGTAATGCCTTGTTACCAAAGGTCAATCACAGGAAACTATACGGATCGACATCGACCGCGACGCGGACTTTCGATCCCCATTCCAGCCCGCCCAGCCAGTCGCGGATGACATCCTGGACGTCGAGACTGCGGGCGGCATGGACCAGCAGCCGCTGGCGGTGGCGGCCGCGCAGCATGGCCAGCGGGGCGGGGGCGGGCCCGAACACGGCCATGCCCTCGACCCTGGGCGCCGCCTGGCCGATGCGGCGGGCGACCCGTTCCGCGTCACCGGAATCCTCGGCGGAGACGATGATCGCCGCCAGTCGCCCGAATGGCGGCATCGCCGCCTCGCGCCGCGCCTCGGTCTCGGCGGCATAGAAGCCGGCGACATCGCCGCTGACCAGGGCCGCCAGCACCGGCGCTTCGGGGTCGTGCGTCTGGACCAGCACCCGGCCCGGCTTGTCGCCGCGCCCGGCCCGGCCGGCGACCTGCTGGATCTGCTGGAAGCTGCGCTCGGCGGCGCGCAGGTCGCCGCCCTGCAGGCCAAGGTCGGCGTCGACCACGCCGACAAGGGTCAGGTTGGGGAAATGATAGCCCTTGGTGACCAATTGTGTGCCAACGACGATGTCGATTTGCCCAGCCTCCATGGCGGCGACGAATTCGGCCGCCTTGGCCGGCGACCAGATGGTATCGGACGTGACGATCGCCGTCCGCGCCTCGGGGAAAAGCTCGACGACCTCGTCGGCAATGCGCTCGACGCCCGGCCCGCAGGCGACCAGGCTGTCCTCCTCGCCGCATTCAGGGCAGGCTTTGGGGGGCGGCATGACGTGGCCGCAATGGTGGCAGGCCAGCCGGTGCATCAGGCGGTGCTCGACCATCCACGCGGTGCAGTTCGGGCATTGGAATCGGTGGCCGCAATGGCGGCACAGTGTCAGAGGCGCGAAGCCGCGACGGTTGAGGAACAAGAGGCTCTGCTCGCCAGCGACCAGGTTGGCCTCCAGCTCGGCGACCAGGCCCGGCGCCAGCCAGCGGCCGCGCTCCGGCGGGTCCTTGGTCAGGTTGACCGCCCGCATCTCCGGCAGGCTGGCGCCGGCGAACCGCGCCGGAAGCCGGAGCTGGCTGTAGCGGCCGAGCTCGACCATGTGGCGGGTTTCGATGGCTGGGGTGGCCGACGACAATATGACCGGAATGTCCTCGAACCGGGCGCGCATCACAGCGACGTCGCGGGCATGGTACTGGACGCCCTCTTCCTGCTTGAAGCTCGGCTCATGCGCCTCGTCGACGACGATCAGGCCGAGCTTGCGATAAGGCAGGAACAGAGCCGATCGGGCGCCGACCGTGACTTGTCCCTCGCCGCTGGCGATGCCCCGCCAGGCGCGGCGCCGCTGCGAGGAGCGCAGGTCGCTGTGCCAGGCGACGGGGGCACAGCCGAAGCGGGCCTGGAAGCGCTTGAGGAAGGGCTCGGTCAGGGCGATCTCGGGCAGCAGGACCAGCGCCTGCCGGCCGGCACGAAGGCATGTCGCGATCGCTTCGAAATAGACTTCGGTCTTGCCCGATCCGGTGACTCCGTCGAGCACGATGGGAGCGAAGCCCTCGCCGATCGCGGCGGCCAGGCTCGCCGAGGCCGCGGCCTGGTCGGGAGTCAGCGCCGGGGGAGCGAAATCGGGGTCCGGGCAGGCAAGCGGCTTGTCGGCCTCGACCGCGACCGACTCGAGCGCGCCGGCGTGAACCAAGCCGCGCAGGACGGCGTCGCTGACCGCGGCATGCGCGGCCAGTTCGCGGATCGTGCCCTGGCGCCCTTCGAGCGCGGCCAGCGCCTTGAGCCGCTGCGGGGTCATCCGATCGGGCGCCGCGCCGGTCGGCCGATATTCGATTAGCTGCCGTGACCCGGCCAGCGCCGAGGACGAAGGCAGGACCATGCGCAATACCGAAGCGAGTGGAGAGAGATAATAGTCGGCAGTCCATTCGGCCAGGCGGCGCAGCGGCGCGGCGATCGGCGGCACGTCAAGCAGCGCCGCCAGCGGCCGCAGCCGGTTGTCGCCGACCTCCTCGCTTGGCAGCCGCTCCGGCTCCCAGGCGACCCCCACCAGCTGGCGGGGCCCAAGCGGCGCGACGACGACGCTGCCGGGCTCGACCGCCATGCCGTCCGGCACGCGATAATCGAGCGGGCCGATCGCGGCATTGAGAGTGACGACACGGGTGCGGGGGAGGGGCATTATGCGGTCAATGAGGGGAGTAGTCGCGCGAAGCAATCCAGCTTCGCGCCCCTGCGAAGGCAGGGGCCCAGTCCGAGCCCGCAGGGCGAGCCCGGCAACGGACGCAATAAGCGCTTCGCGCGTCTGGGCCCCTGCCTCCGCAGGGGCACGGCTGGCCTACTTGCCTCTTTTCTTCCGGTGGCTGTCAAGGTCGAGGACGGCGGTTTCCTCGCCTTCCTCGGGCATCAGGCCGAGCCGGCGGGCGATCTCCTGATAGGCTTCGGCCTCGCCGCCGAGGTTCAGGCGGAAGCGGTCCTTGTCGAGCTTCTCGTTCGACTTCATGTCCCACAGCCGGCAGCCGTCGGGGCTGATTTCGTCGGCGAGGATGACCCGCGCGAAATCGCCGTCCCAAATGCGGCCGAACTCCAGCTTGAAGTCGACCAGGCGGATGCCGATCGCGGCAAACATGCCGCACATGAAATCATTCACCCGGATCGCCATGTCGGCGATGTCGTTCATCTCTTCCTGGCTGGCCCAGCCGAAGCAGGCGATATGCTCGTCGGCGATCAGCGGGTCGCCGAGCGCGTCGTCCTTGTAATAATATTCGATGATGGTCCGCGGCAGCTGCGTGCCTTCCTCGATGCCCAGGCGCTTGCTCAAGCTGCCGGCGGCGACGTTGCGCACGACCACCTCGATCGGCACGATCTCGACCTGGCGGATCAACTGCTCGCGCATGTTCAGCCGGCGGATGAAATGGGTGGGCACGCCGATCGTCGCCAGCGCCGTGAAGATATGTTCGGAGATGCGGTTGTTGAGCACGCCCTTGCCGCTGATCGTGCCGCGCTTCTGGGCGTTGAAGGCGGTGGCGTCGTCCTTGAAATACTGGATCAAAGTGCCC
>JAKFFL010000138.1:0-8499 GCA_036675225.1 Sphingomonas sp.
TGGCTTGGCGCTGGCTGGTATGACCGAGCGCCGAGGCAATCAAGGCCGCCTGCTCGCTGGCGTGGCGCCTGGCGAGACCGGTGGCCGGCGACGCCGAGGAGTCGCGGCCGGCATAACGCGGCCTGAGCAGATGCCCGGCTTCGTTCAGACAGGCCTCGATCATCGGCTCAACGAAGAACCAGGCGCCGTTGTTGCGCGGCTCTTCCTGCGCCCACACCAGCTCTTCCAGATCGGACATGGCGGCGAGGCGATTGACCAGGGGCTCCGACGGGAACGGATAGAGTTGCTCGATACGCAGGATTTCGGTCGCGCGATCGCCGGCCTTGTCGCGCGCCTCGATCAGCTCATAGGCCAGCTTGCCTGAGCACAGAACCAGCCGGCGGGTCTGCCCCTCGGCCGGCGGGTTGAGGTCGCTGAGAATGCGCCGGAAATGGCTCTCGCCGGTGAAGTCGGCGCGGGCCGACACAGCCATTTTGTGGCGCAGCAGCGACTTGGGCGTCATCACCACCAAAGGCTTGCGGAAATCGCGCAGCAGCTGGCGGCGCAGCAGATGGAAATAATTGGCCGGAGTGGTGCAGTTGGCGACCTGCATATTGTCCTCGGCGGCCAATTGCAGGAAGCGTTCCAGCCGCGCCGAGCTATGCTCCGGTCCCTGCCCCTCGAAGCCATGCGGCAGCAGCATGACCAGGCCCGAGGCGCGCAACCACTTGGCCTCGCCCGAGGCGATGAACTGGTCGATGATGGTCTGCGCGCCATTGGCGAAGTCGCCGAATTGCGCCTCCCACAGCACCAAAGTGCGAGGGTCGGCGAGCGAATAGCCATATTCGAAGCCGAGCACTCCAAATTCCGACAGCGGGCTGTCGCGCACCTCGAAGCGGCCCGCCTCGATGGTGTTCAGGGGAATGAACTTGTCGCCGGTCTTCTGGTCGACCCAGACCGCGTGGCGCTGGCTGAAGGTGCCGCGACCCGAATCCTGGCCGGACAGGCGGACGCTCTTGCCGTCGGCGAGCAGCGAACCGAAGGCCAGCCCTTCCGCAGTCGCCCAGTCGATGCCCTCGCCGGCCTCCAGCGTTTGGCGTTTCGCCTCGAGGATTCGCGCCAGCGTCTTGTGGATGCTGAGGCCCTCGGGGATGTTGGTCAGGACGCCGGCGACCGTGTCGAATGTCGCGTCTGCAAGCCCCGTGGCGATGTTGCGGCGGCCGACGACCGGCTCGTCGGGCCGGCCGAGGCCGATCCAGCGGCCGCCGAACCAGTCGGCCTTGCTCGGCAAATAGCTCGCCGCGGCCGCGAACTCGCTTTCGAGATAGCGGGTGAAATCGCCCGTCATCTTGTCGATCCAGGCCTGGTCGACGACTCCTTCCGCAACCAGCTTGTCGCCGTATATCCGGCTGACCGGCGGGTGAGTCTTGATCGCCGCGTACATCAACGGCTGGGTGAAGCTCGGCTCGTCGCCCTCATTATGGCCGAAGCGGCGGTAGCACCACATGTCGATGACGATGTCGCGGTTGAACTTCTGGCGATATTCGATCGCCATCTTGCAAGCGAAGGTGACCGCTTCGGGATCGTCGCCATTGACGTGCAGGATCGGCGCCTGGACCGACTTGGCGATATCCGATGGGTAAGGCGACGAGCGACCATATTGCGGGCTGGTGGTGAAGCCGACCTGGTTGTTGATGACGAAATGGATTGTCCCGCCGGTGCCGTAGCCCGGCAGGCCGGAAAAGCCGAAGCACTCGGCGACGATGCCCTGGGCGGCGAAGGCGGCATCGCCGTGCAGCAGGATCGGGAGGACGGTGTCGCCCTGCCTGTCGCCCTTCAGCGTCTGCACCGCCCGCACCTTGCCGAGCACGACTGGATCGACGGCTTCGAGGTGCGACGGGTTGGGCAGCAGCGACAAATGCACCATATTGCCGTCGAACTCGCGGTCGCTCGATGTGCCGAGATGATATTTGACGTCGCCCGAGCCGCCGACGTCGGCCGGATTGGTGGCGCCGCCGGCGAATTCATGGAAGATGGCGCGATAGGGCTTGCCCATGACGTTGGAGAGGACATTCAGGCGGCCGCGGTGGGCCATGCCGACGGCGATTTCCTCGACCCCCATGGCGCCGCCATATTTGATCACCGCTTCCAGCGCCGGGATCATCGATTCGCCGCCGTCCAGCCCGAAGCGCTTGGTGCCGACATATTTCCTGGCGAGGAATTTTTCCCACTGCTCGCCGTCGATGACCTTTTCCAGGATCGAGCGTTTGCCCTCCGGCGTGAACTGGACGGTCTCGTCGGCGCTTTCGATCCGCTCCTGGATGAAGCGCCGCTCCTCCAAATCGTTGATGTGCATGTACTCGAAGCCGATGTGCCCGCAGTAGGTCGGCCGCAGCACTTCGACGATCTGGCGGACGCTGGCCTGGGCAAAGCCCAGTGTGCCGGCGAGGTAGATCGGCCGGTCGAGATCGGCGTCGGTGAAGCCGTGGTACGCCGGTGTCAAATCGGCCGGAATGTCGCTGCGGTGCAGGCCGAGCGGGTCAAGGTCGGCGGCGAGATGCCCGCGTACTCGGTAAGTGCGGATCAGCATCATCGCGCGAATGGAATCGTCGGCGGCGCGGCGGACCGCGTCGGGGTCGGCGCCGGCGGCCACAGCGGCGGCCTTGGCCTGCTCGGCAACCGGGGCGATCTCGGCGTCGGTCGGGTCGAGCCCGGCATTGACGGGATCGAGCTCCATCACCGGCCAGTTCGGCCGTGCCCAGCTAGGTCCGGGTTCGAATTCGTGCATTTCAGGCCTTCAGCAGCGCCGCCAGCGTGCGGCCCAGCTCAGATGGGCTTGGGGACACGGTAATACCAGCCGCCTCCATGGCCGCGATCTTGCTGGCGGCGTCGCCCTTGCCGCCCGAAACGATCGCCCCGGCATGGCCCATGCGGCGCCCGGGGGGCGCGGTGCGGCCGGCAATGAAGCCGACGGTCGGCTTCTTCCGCCCGCGCTTCGCCTCGTCGGCGAGGAACAAAGCGGCGTCCTCTTCGGCCGCGCCGCCGATCTCGCCGATCATGATGATGCTCTTCGTTTCATCATCGGCCAGGAACATCTCCAGCATGTCGATGAACTCGGTGCCCTTGACCGGGTCGCCACCAATGCCGACAGCGGTCGACTGGCCAAGGCCCTCGTTGGTGGTCTGGAACACCGCTTCATAGGTCAAGGTGCCAGAGCGCGAGACGATGCCGACGCTGCCCTTTTTGAAGATGTTGGCGGGCATGATGCCGATCTTGCATTCCTCGGGCGTCAACACGCCGGGGCAATTGGGCCCGATCAGCCGCGACTTCGAGCCGTCGAGCGCGCGCTTGACCTTCACCATGTCGAGCACCGGAATGCCCTCGGTAATGGTGACGATCAAAGGCACCTCGGCGTCGATCGCCTCGAGGATCGAATCGGCGGCGAAGGGCGGCGGCACGTAGATGACGCTGGCGGTGGCGCCGGTCGCCTCGACCGCCTCGCGCACCGTGTCGAACACCGGCAGGTCGAGATGAGTCGTCCCGCCCTTCCCCGGCGTGACGCCAGCAACCATCTGCGTCCCGTAGGCGAGCGCCTGCTGGGTGTGGAAAGTCCCGGTGTCGCCGGTCATGCCCTGGGTGATGACCTTGGTGCTGCGGTCGACAAGGATGCTCATGCGAGGCTGCCGTCAATCTGCTTGCAGGCGACGAGCAGTTCCTTGACCGCCTCGACGCTGACCTGGAAATTGGCCTTGGCCTTGGCCTCGTCCTTGAACGCGATCTCGACGATGCGCTCGACGCCCTTTTCGCCGATCACGCAGGGCACGCCGACGTAGAGGTCGTCGACGCCGTACTGGCCGGTCAGATGCGCGGCGGCGGGGAGGACTCGCTTCTTGTCCTTGAGGAAGCTCTCGGCCATCGAAATAGCTGACGTGGCGGGCGCATAGTAGGCCGAGCCGGTCTTGAGCAGCGCGACGATCTCGCCGCCGCCGCCCCGCGTGCGCTTGACGATGGCGTCGATCCGTTCCTGCGTCGACCAGCCCATCTTGACCAGATCGGGGATGGGGATACCGGCGACCGTCGAATATTCGACGATCGGCACCATTGTGTCGCCGTGGCCGCCGAGCACGAAGGCGGTGACATCCTCGACGCTGACCTGGAACTCCTCGGCGAGGAAGTGGCGGAAGCGCGCGCTGTCGAGCACACCGGCCATGCCAACCACCATGTTGTGCGGAAGGCCCGAGAATTCGCGCAAAGCCCAGACCATCGCGTCGAGCGGATTGGTGATGCAGATGACGAACGCGTTCGGGGCGTGCTGCTTGATCCCCTCGCCGACCGCCTTCATCACCTTCAAATTGATGCCGAGCAGATCGTCGCGGCTCATGCCCGGCTTGCGGGCGATGCCGGCGGTGACGATGCAGACGTCGGCGCCGGCGATGTCGGCATAGTCGCTGCTGCCCTTCAATTTGACATCAAAGCCGTCGACCGGCCCGGCCTGCGCCAAATCGAGCGCTTTGCCTTGCGGAATCCCCTCGGCGATGTCGAACAGGACGATGTCGCCGAGCTCGCGCATGGCGGCCAGATGAGCCAGCGTGCCGCCGATCATGCCGGCGCCGATCAGGGCGATTTTCTTGCGAGCCATAAGCGGGCCTGGTCCCTTTCGTGGGTTAGAGCGCGCAAGGGCGCGCGGGGAAGTCGCGGGCGCTCTAGACCGGTCCGCGCGCGCCTTCAACCGCATGGAGCCGGTGCTGAAAGGCCTTAACCAAAGCCGGTCAGTTTCGGTTCAGGCCGTGGCCCCGATAAAGGCGCCCATGATGAAACAGCTTCTGATTCTCGCGGGCGCGGTAGCGTTCGCTTCCGCCACCCCGGCACTCGCCAAGCCGGACCACGCCAAGGGCCATGGCAAGCATGGCGCCCATTCGGGGCACTTCGCGCCGGGGATCGGCGGCTGCCCGCCGGGCCTCGCCAAGAAGAACAACGGCTGCCTGCCGCCGGGCCAGGCCAAGAAGCTCTACAATATCGGCCAGCGCTTCCCGCTCGGCTACGGCCATGCGTGGAGCTACAACCAGATCCCTTACGACATGCGCTCGCGCTACGGCTTCGATCCCAATGGCCGCTATTATTATGGTGATGGGTATGTGTACCGGGTCGATCCGAGGACGATGCTGATTCAGCAGGTCGTCAGCGCCATTTTACGCTAGTCAATTGCCGTCATTGCGACCCCGGACCTGATCCGGGGGAAGCAATCCAGGAAGCTGGGGCTGACTTCGTCGCTAACGCTGCTCGCAATGACGCTATTGCCCAGCCAGGTCGCGCAGCATCATTTCCAGCACATCCACGCCGTCGTGGAAGGATTTGACGCCAAGCCGCTCATCGAGGCCATGGATGCCCAGCGGCTCGCCGATCATGCCCCAGAAGCCGGCGACGCCATAGGTCGGGATGCCGTTGGCGCGGGTAAAGACGCCGTCGGTGGCGCCGGCCGACATGCTGGGGATGATCGGCGCGCCGGGGAATTTGGCATGGACGGCCTTGGTGAATGCCGCCGTGACGTCCTCGCGCGGCGGACTGGGCGGCGCCCAGCTGCCGACGTCGGCGCGAGACACCGAAATTTCCTTGCCGGCGATCCCCTGCAGCTCCTTCATGACGATGGCCGGATCGACGCCGGGAAAGACTCGGCAGTTGACGTTGGCCTCGGCCTTTTGCGGCAAGGCATTGGGCGCGTGGCCGCCCGATAGCTGGGTGGCGATGCAGCGGGTCCGGGTATGGCCGGAATTCATCGCTTCGACGTCGTCGGCCTTCTCCATGTTGGTGGGATCGTCGAGCCAGGCCTGGACGACCGAGCCGTAGGCGCCTTTGTCGTGCGCGACGATATGCTGGAATTGGCCACGATTGGCGTCGGTCAGCATCGGCGTGAAGCGATATTCCTCCAGCGCCTTCAGGGCCGCGGCGAGCTGGTAGATGGCATTGTCCGCGCGCGGCGCCGAGCTGTGACCGCCGCGATTGGTCGCGCTGAAGGTGAAGTCGGCATAGGTCTTCTCGGCGACCTGCATGTAGCAGCCCTCGACCCGGCCGTCCGAGTAGAGCCCGCAGCCGCCGTCATCGATATTCAGCGCGAAGTCGGCGCCCTTGAGCAACCCCCAGTCACTCGCCGCCAGCCGCACGCCGTTGCCGGCATTTTCCTCGTCGCCGGTGAACAGCACGATCAAGTCGCGGTTGGGCTCGAAGCCGGACGCCTTGAGCCGCTGGAGAGTCGAGACGATCGCAACGATGCCCGATTTGTTGTCGCTGACGCCGCGGCCGAGATAGTAGCCGTCGGCCTCGCGGAAGGTGAACGGGTCGTTCTTCCAGTCGGCCGGCTTGGCGTCGACCACGTCCATGTGCGCCATGAGGACGATCGGCCGCTTCGTCGGGGCCTTCGCGCGCCACCGCGCGACCAGAGTCTGCGTCTTGTCGCCAGGGCGGCCTTCGTGGTCCTTGACGATGATGTCGGAGATTCCTGCCTTGCGCAGCTCCGCCGACAGCAACTGCACCAACCGCGGCATCTGGCCGCGAAACTGCACGGTCGGGATTTCGACGACTTTCTCGAGCAAGTCGCGCTCGGCCTTCGCGTTTGCATCGGTCTGGGCGATGGCGGCCGTCGAGCAAGCCAGGAGCGACGCGGCAATCAGATAGCGCATGGAGTTCCCCCCTCAGGAACGAGGGACGCTAGGCGGCGCCGTGGCCCTCGGCAAGATAGTCGGCGCTGCGCATTTCCTCGAGCCGGCTGACGGTGCGGGCAAACTCGAAGCTGCCGTCGCCGGACGGGTACAGGCCCGCGGGTTCGGCATCGGCGGCGGCGAGCAATTTCACCTTATGCTCGTAGAGCGCGTCGATCAGCGTCACGAACCGCGCCGCCTCGTTGCGCATCTCGCGGGTCATGACCGGGATGCCGACGATGATGACGGTATGGAATCGCTGGGCGATGGCGAGATAGTCGGCGGCCCCGCGCGGCTCGCCGCACAGCCGCTTGAACGAGAAGACGGCGACGCCCTTGAGGCTCTTCGGCACGTGCAGGCTCCGGCCGCCGCCGACATCCAGCTCCTCGCTCGGCACCTTCGCCCGGTCCTCGACCGGATAATCGGTCAGCTGGAAGAAGGCCCGGGCGAGCGCGGCGGTCGCCTCTGGCCCGTTGGGAACATGCCAAGTCGTCACACCCGCCAACCGGTCGAGCCGATAGTCGGTCGGGCCGTTGACCGAAATCACCTCCAGCTTCCCCTCGATGAGTTCGATGAAGGGCAGGAACAGCTCGCGGTTGAGCCCGTCCTTGTAGAGATCGCGCGGCGGCCGGTTCGAGGTCGTCACCACCGCCACGCCCTCCTCCAGCAATGCGGTGAACAACCGTGACAGGATCATGGCGTCGGCGGGATTGGCGACCTGCATCTCGTCGAAGCACAGCAGCCTGGCCTGCGCGGCGATGGCATGGGCGACCCTGGCAATCGGATCGCCCTCCTCCTTGGCGCGCACCTTGCGGAGGCGTTGGTGCACGTCGAGCATGAAGGCGTGGAAGTGCGCGCGCCGCTTCGGCTCGACGGGAATATGGTCGAAGGCCAGGTCCATCAGCATCGACTTGCCGCGCCCGACTCCGCCCCAAAGATAGACGCCGCAGACCGGCTCGCGCTTGCGGCCGAACAGTCGGGAAAAGAGGCCACCCTCGGGGTGGGCCAGGTCGACGGCGAGGCGGTCGAGCGCGGCCACGGCGCGCTGTTGATCAGGGTCGACCTTCAGCTCGCCCGCGGAAAGCAGCGCGGCATAGGCCCGTCCGACCGGTCCGCTCATCGTTCGCGGATGCGCTTCAGCGTTCCGGTGAAGCTGTAGCAGGGCTCGCCCTCCTGCCGGACCACGCCCTGGAGGAAGGCCATGCTCCGGGTCTGGCGGGTCAGCTCGACATGCGCATCGAGCGGGACGCCCGCCTTGCCGCGCGCAAGGAAGTGCGTGGTCATGTCCAGCGTCACATAATGCCCTTGGGTCATCCCCGCGCAGCGCCCGCCCGCGAACAGCGCCATGTCGATGAAGCTCATCACCGCACCGCCGTGGATCGATCCGCCGAGATTGAGGTGCCGGTCCTCAACGAACATCCGCACGACGCCGCGGCCAGGGCCGTCGGGGCGGAACAACAGCTTCCCTGTCGCTGCCGCGAAGCTACCGCGCGGAAAGTCGCCGTAGCTCAACCAGCCAGGGTGATCGGGATCTTCAGCCGCCCCGGTCGGGCGGTTGGGAACGTCATTCAAGCCGCGCGCTCGGCGATCAGCTTCTTGGTCTCGGCGATCGCCTTGGCTGGGTTGAGACCCTTGGGACAGGCGTTCGAGCAGTTCATGATGTTGTGGCAGCGGTAGAGCCGGAACGGGTCCTCGAGCTGGTCGAGCAGCAGGCGCAGAGAATGCACTCATACAGGCCGTTGAGCTTGTCACGGTCGTCCGGCGACTGGAGCCGCTCCTTGCCGGACGGGGCAGGCGTAGCTGTCTTCAGCCACGGCTGGATCGAGGC
>JAKFFL010000085.1:0-8430 GCA_036675225.1 Sphingomonas sp.
TGGTCGGGGAGACAGGATTCGAACCTGCGACCCTCTGCTCCCAAAGCAGATGCGCTACCAGGCTGCGCCACTCCCCGACTGGGGCGCCCGTAACAGCCTCCGGCCTGGCCGTAAATTAGTTCGAGTTGGCCGGCTTGTCCCCGTCAGCGGTATTGAGGTCGACATCGACATCAACGTTCTGGGCCGCGTTGCTGGCATCCTCGGCGCCGTTGGCGATCGCCTCGCCGGCTTCCTCGGCGCCGTTGGCGATGTCGGCGACGGCGTTTTCGGCAAGCTCCTGGTTATACTGGACGGTGAACTGGTCGTTCTGGTCGTCCTCGGTCACCTGGCAGGCGGCGAGGGCTAGGGCGAGCAGTGGCAATGCAGGCATCATGCGCATGGGGAATCTCCTTCGCCCACCTAACGCCGCTTGGCGCGGGATGGTTTCGTGTCCGATTCGACTGGGCCCGAAAGGATAGCGAGGACGGTGGTCCAGGCGGCGACGTTCTGCCTGAGCTGCTCGGGATCGACCTTGTCGAGCGTATCGTTGGCGGTGTGGTGGAGGTCGAAATAGCGGGTGCCGTCCTGGTTCAGCCCGACCCCCGGATGGCCGTCGGCGAGCATCGGCGAGATGTCGCTGCCTTCGGCTCTGTCGAATGAGCCGGTGACGATTCCGAGCGGGGCGAGGGCGCTGCCGATCATCCGCGCCTCGTCGCGCCGGGCCTCGCCGAGCTTGCTGTCGACCTTGTAGATCCGGTCGGCCCCGAAATCGCTTTCGAGCAAGGCGTAATGCGGCTGCTTGCTGTATCGGGCGCGATAGTCGAGCCCGCCGAACAGGCCGATTTCCTCAGACCCGAACCAGACAATGCGGATGGTGCGCAGCGGCCGGCCCACGTCCATGATCCGCTTGGCCGCGGCGGTGGCGATGGCGACCCCGGCGGCGTCGTCGATGGCGCCGGTGCCAAGGTCCCAGCTGTCGAGATGGCCGCTGACCAGGACCGGCGGCAGCGACGGGTCGCGGCCGGGGACCTCGGCGATGACATTGCCCGAGGTTCCGGTGAACCTTGTGCCTTCGAGGCGCAGGTTGAGGGTCACCGGCTTTCCGCGTTCGAGGATTCGTACCAATTGCTCGGCATCGGGAATGCTGAGCGCGCCGGCCGGGATCGGTTTGGCGCCATGGTCGAAGCTCATGACGCCGGTGTGGGCCAGGCGGTTGTGGTCGGTGCCTATCGAACGAATGACGATGGCCAGCGCGCCTTTCTGGCTGGCGACGGTCGGCCCCTGGCGACGTGGGGCACCGAACTGGCCGTAGCCCGAACCATCCTGATTGGCGGGCATGCGATGGTCGACGAAGACGATCTTGCCCGTGACGGCGCTGTCGGGCGCGAGGCGCAGCGCATCGACGCTGTCGAACGCCACGACCTGGCCGGTGACGCCGGCGGGGCCGGTCAGGCCGCTGCCGCCGAGCGCGGCGACGATCAGTTCCTGCGGGAACGGGGCTAGCACCGTCGCGCTCTCGATGCCGCGTGTCCCGGTTGGCACCTGGAAAGTGTCGACGCGGACGTTGGAGAAGCCGAGCGCGGTCAGCCTGGCCACCGCCCAGTCGCGAGCGCGGGCTTCGGCCGGCGTCCCGGCCAGCCGCTGGCCGATCTCGGTGGTCAGGCCCTCCGTGATGTCCCATGCATAATGGTCGTTGGCCAGGGCGTCGTCGCGCAGCGCGGCGAGCTTCGGGTCGATGGCGATTGGCGCCGGTTGCGGCACGGCCTGGGCGAGGATCGGGGTGGGGACGGCGGCCAGCAGCAAAGCGGCGAGACAATGTTTCATCGTCCGTGCCTAGCCAGCCGTCGGACCGGCCTCAACCCCCCCCCCGCGCGGCGTCACAGCAGGCGCATTTGCGCGCCTTCCGGCGGAACGAACAAGTCACGGCGCAGCGCGAAGCGCGATTGCGGCAGGCCGTAGCGCTTGACGGCCTTGTCGAAGCGCGTGCGCAGCAGCTCGGCCCACGGGCCCTGGCCCTGCATGCGCGAAAAGAAATTGGGATCGTTGTCGCGGCTGCCGCGCAGACTGCGGATGGTCGCCATGACCTTGGCGGCGCGGTCGGGGAAATGCTGGTCGAGCCAGGCGCGGAACAAGGGCGCCACTTCATGCGGCAGCCGCACCGGCAGATAGAAGCCGCCGCACGCCTTGGCGATGACCGCGGCCTCGACGATCTGCTCGAGCTCATGGTCGGTGATCCGCGGCACCACCGGGGCGATGGCGACGTGGCATGGCACGCCGGCCTCGTTCAATAAGCGGATCGCCGCCATGCGCTTGCGACCCGAAGGCGCGCGCGGCTCCATGATCCGCGAAATCGCCGGGTCGAGCGACGTCACCGATAGCGCCACCGAGGCGATGCCGAGCTTCGCCGCCGGCACCAAAAGATCGAGGTCGCGCAGGACGCGGTCCGACTTGGTGGTGATGGTGAACGGGTGGCGAGTCTCCAGCAACAGCTCGATCACCGAACGGGTGATCCGCCAGCGCTCCTCGATCGGCTGGTAGGGGTCGGTATTGGTGCCCATGGCGATCGGCGCGCATTCATAACCGGGCCGGGACAAAGCGCCGTGCAGCAGCTTGGCGGCGTCCGGCTTGACGAACAAGCGGCTCTCGAAATCGACGCCTGGCGACAGATCATGATAGGCGTGGGTCGGCCGCGCGAAGCAATAGATGCAGCCATGCTCGCAGCCGCGATAGGCGTTGATCGAGCGGTCGAAGCCGATGTCCGGCGAGCTGTTGCGGGTGAGGATGGACTTCGGCCGCTCGATCGTCACCGTCGTCCGGCGCCTTGGCACGCCGTCGATCGCCTCGACCTGATCGAGCCATTCGCCTTCCGCCAGCCGTTCCTTCAGGTTGAAACGCGTCGGCGTCGCATTGCGCGTCGCCCCGCGACCCTTGATCGACTCGACCGGCATTGGGCCATGCTGCACCCAGATTGAGAACAAATCAAGAACATGGATAGACTCTCGCGCCTGTGGCGTTGGGCAGGCATGAGTATGCGTCCCGTGAAGAAATTCCCGTCCAGGATCCTGTTCTTGCCGCTCGCCGCTTTGGCCCTGGCGGCATGCGGGGCCGAGAGTGCCAATCCGTTCGCGTCCAGCGATCCCGCGGCGCGCGAAGCGCGGGCGCTGGACCTCGACCCGGCGCAGGTCGACGCTGCGGCGCTGAGGGCGAAGATCACCGACGCGCAGGCGCGCCGTTTCTATGCGGCGCGCGGGTGGCAGCCGGTTTGGGACACGGCCCTCGCGGCCGATTTGCTTGCCGCGCTTGATGATTCAGAACGTCATGCGCTGAGCAAGGCGACGTTCCTCAAGCTGTCGCCCTCCGCGCCGCCCGTCGACAAGGAAGCGGCGCTGACCCAGGCGGCGCTGCGCTACGCCTCGGCGCTGGCCCGCGGCAGCACCGATCCGGCCAAGCTGTTCCCGGTCTACACCTTGCCCCGGCCCAAGCCGGACCTGGCGGGTGGGCTAACTCGGGCCATCGCCGGCGAGACCGTCGCCGAATGGTTCGCTTCGCTGGCGCCGCAGTCGGCTGAGTACAGGGCACTGTCGGACGCCTATGTCCATTATTTGAAACTGGCCGCGCGCGAAGGGAAGGGGGGCATAAGTGGCGGCATCGCGATCGAGCCCGGCATGCGCGATCCGCGCGTCCCTGAGCTGGCCGAGGCGCTGCGCGGCAATGGCTATCTGCGGGGCGAGGCGGCGCCGAAAGCCAGCACCTACACGCCGGCGATGGCGAGGGCGGTCAAGCGCCTGCAGGCCGATTATGGCATCGAAGCCGATGGCGTCGTCGGCCCGGACACGCTGCAGGTGCTCAACACCAGTGCCCAGGACAAGGCCCGGCAACTGGCCGTCAACCTCGAGCGGCGGCGTTGGCTGGAGCGCGCGCCGTCGGCGACCCGGATCGACGTCAATACCGCCGCCACCATCCTCCATTACTGGCGCGACGGGCACCTGCGCGACCAGCGCAATGTGGTCGTCGGCCAGCCGGACTGGGAGACGCCTCAGCTGCGCTCGCCGATCTTCCAGCTTGTCGCCAACCCGTCATGGACCGTGCCCAAGTCGATCGAGGAGGAAGAAATCGCCCCCAAGGGCGCCGCGTATCTATGGAAGAACAACATGGTCCGGCGCGACGGCCGCATCGTCCAGCTGCCCGGCCCCGACAATGCGCTGGGGCTGGTCAAGCTGGACATGCGCAACGGCCAGGCCATCTATCTCCACGACACGCCGGCCAAGGCCCTGTTCGCGGAGAATGAGCGACACCGCAGCCACGGCTGCGTCCGGGTCGAGAATGCCGTCGCATTCGCGCGCATGCTTGCCGGCGACGACGGAATCCTCGGCAAGTTTGACCGCGCCTTGGCCAGCGGCGATGAGAGCTTCGTCAAGCTGAACAAGGAATTTCCGGTGCGGCTGCTCTATCACACCGCTTTCCTCGACGGCGGCAAGATCCACTTCCGGGCCGATGCCTATGGCTGGGATGACCGGGTCGCGGTCGCGCTCGGCATGGCCGAGCGCGCGGGCCGCCGCTTCCGGTCAAATATGCGCGACGTTGGGCCCTGACCGTCAATCCTGACGGGCCCGCGCGTTCGGCGCAGGCCCGACCAGGCTCGACAATTCAGATTAAAACAGGACGACCAGGATCAAAATGAGCAGGATCAGTCCGCCAATGCCAATATACATATCAGCCTCCTCATCCCCGTTCGCAGGATTGAACAGGTAACCGCGCTCCCCCGTTCCAGATGTTTCAATGACGTAACGACCTAGCGGCGCCTGGCCGGAAAGGCGGGCCATTTATGCTCGGCGACCGCCTTGAGGCTCGGCTGCGGTGAACCTTCGAGCATCTGATAGACCCACATGTTGCGCAGCACCGCCGGCACGTAATAACGGGTTTCCCAATAAGGCAGGCTCTCGATCCACAGCAAAGGATCGCCCTTGTCGTTGAGGTAGTTCCAGCGGCCGACCGGCAGCGGCCCGGCATTGTAGGCGGCGACCACTTTCAGCAGCTGACCCTGGGTTGCCCGGTTCGACCGCATCAGCTCGATGAAGCTCTGGCCATATTCGAGGTTGGTCGGCGGGTGGGTGAGGTTGCCGACCGGCGTGCCGCGCGACCGGGCGAAGTCGCCGGCCGTGCCGGGGCGCACCTGCATCAGTCCGACCGCGCCGACCGGGCTGACGGCGCCGGGGCGGAAGTCGCTTTCCTGCCGGGCATGGGCGAAGGCGAGGGCGGGATCGATCCGCCAGCCGCCGGCCGGCTGCCAGCGCGGCATCGGGAAGCGGGCGGCGGCGGGCACGCGCACGCCCGATCTGCCGTTGTGCGCCAGCCAATATTGGACGCCGGCGAAATCGAGCCGCTGAGCAAGCGCAATGAGCGCGAGATGGTCGCCAGCCGGGCCGATCGCCGCCTGGTGGCGGAGCATGGAGTCGGCCAAGCGATATTCGCCGATCTCGGCGAGGCGCAACGCGCGGCGGACGTTGGGCAAATTCTCGATGCGGCCGGGAACGGCGAGCCTGGCACCCGGCAGTGTTTTTTCCATGCCCAGGGTTTCGCGGGCAATGAGGCCGTAAAAGCTCTCCGGCGACCGCGCCGCGGCGCGGAGCAGGGGCTCGACCGCGTGGGGCCGGCGGCAGGCCATTTCCGCCCTTGCCGTCCAATAGGCGCCCGCCGCCGCCAGCTCGGTTTCCGATCGGCCATAAGCGACCGCGCGGAAATGGCGGGCGGCGGCATTGCAGTCGTCTAGCCGCCACGAGGCGAGGCCGGCGATCCAGTTCGCCTGCGAGACCCATTCGCCGACCGCGCCCTCGCTGGCGGTCTCGGCGACCCGGCGGGCGTCGGCATCGCGGCCGAGCACATAATAAATCCATGCGACGCGCTGGGCCGCTTCGGCGCGGCCCTCCGCCGTCAGGGAGGGTAGCGCCTGGACATAGAGCGCCTCGGCTTCGGGCGCGGAATCGCTCTTGACCAAAGGCTCCAGCGCCAGCCGCAGCGTATCCGCCGCCGGGTCGCCGACCACCGGCCGCGAGCGATGGCGGCGCGGGGCGCTGCCGAGTGGGACCATGCGGGCAGCGACCGGGACGGCGGGCAATTCCGCCTCGGCGGCGCCTCGGGCCAGCGCCAGGCGCAGCAGTTGCCCGGCGGCGGGGAGGTCGGACGCCTGGCCAAGCAGGCCGAGCAAGGGCTGCAGCTCGACTCGCGGGGAACCGCGCGCCGTATAGAGCTCGGCCCTGGCAACGGGCTTGACGACGTCGTCGGGAAGCGCGGCGATCCCGGCCTGGGCGCTCGCCCAGTCGCCGGCGCGGATGGCGTCGAACACGCCGCGCCAGTCCTTCGGCACCGTCACGGGCCTGGTTGCCGGTTGGAGTGGAGGTGGTGGCTGGGTCGGCGGCGCTTCCGTTTCCATCGGCGCGCTGTCCTCGGGCTCCGGCACCGGCAGCGGCGCCAGCGGGTCATCCTGGGCCAAAGCCGGGGAGGCGGCCGCAAGGAGCAAGGTGGCCATGGCGAGGCGGATCATGCCTGCTCCTCCATCAGCAGCAGCAGATCGGCCCAGGCCTTGGCCTTGTCGACTGGCCGCTCAAGCAGCATGCGCGGGTGGAAGGTGGCGACGGCGCGCACGCCCTCGACCTTGTGGACATGGCCGCGCGCGGAAAGCAGCGACTGGCCGAGCAGGGCGCGGCACGGGCCGTCGCCCAGCAGCAGCAGCCGCTTTGGTTGCGCCAGGGCGATGTGCTGGCGGGTGATGTCGACGCAGGCGGCGCGGTCGGCCTCGCTCATCCGCGCGCCGGGCGCATGGACGCAGGACAGGGACGCGCTGTAGGCCTTGTCAGCGCGGAACCCGATGGCGGCGAGCATCTTTTCGACGAGCGCCCAGGCCTCGCCGCCGATCGGCTGGCCGCTGGCGAAATCCTCGAGCGCGGGGGAATCGCTGAGGAGCATGATCTCGGCATCCTCCGGCCCGTGCGGCAGGATTCGCTTCGCGGTTGGCGAGGCGAAGGGGAGCTGGGCGCTGCTCGCCAGCCATTCGCGCAGCTGGCCGAGCGTCTCATGGCTGGGCTCGGCGACGTTGGCGACCGCCGGCGCCGGGCTTGGCGCGGGCGGCAGCAGCCAGTTGCGCGGCGTCTCCGCCACCGCGACATCGACTCCGGCCTCGACCCACCATTGCAGCAGGTCGGCCAGCGCGTCGGCTGCCATTTCCCTCTCCCCGTCCATGGACCCACCTTCGTCGAGAGTTGACGGCATGGTCAAGGAGTTGGCAGGGCAGTCAGATGAAGCGCGCCGTTCGCGCGACGGAAGGGCCCCGCGATGAGCGACCGGGAATCCATGGACTATGACGTCGTCGTCGTCGGCGCCGGCCCGGCCGGCCTTGCATCGGCCATTCGCCTCAAGCAGCTGGCCGCCGAGAAGGGCCGCGAGCTTTCCGTCTGCGTGCTTGAAAAAGGCAGCGAGGTCGGAGCCCACATCCTGTCCGGCGCGGTCATCGACCCCAAAGGCCTCAATGAGCTGATCCCCGACTGGAAGGACAAAGGCGCGCCGGTCGGCGTACCGGTCACCGACAATCTGCACTGGGTGCTGACCGAAAGGCGCAAATGGGCAATGCCGCACTGGGCGATGCCGCCCTTCCTGTCGAACGAAGGGACCTTCACCTGCAGCCTCGGTAATCTGACGCGTTGGCTGGCTGGGCAGGCCGAGGAATTGGGGGTCGAGATCTTCCCCGGCTTCCCGGCGGCGGAAGTGCTCTACGGTGACGACGGCGCGGTCAAGGGCGTCGCCACCGGCGACATGGGCATTGCCCGCGACGGCAGCCGCCGGCCCGACTTCCAGCCGGGCATGGAACTGCACGCAAAATATACGGTCTTCGCGGAAGGCGCCCGCGGCCATCTGACCAAGCGGCTGACCGAGCTGTTCGACCTGCGCAAGGAGTCCGGCCCTCAGGTTTATGGGCTTGGCGTCAAGGAGTTATGGGACGTACCTGCCGAGGTGCATGAACCAGGCAAAGTGATCCACACTCAAGGCTGGCCCTTGGCCGATGCCTGGGGCGGGGGCTTCCTTTATCACCAGGAGAATGGCCAGGTCGCCCTGGGCTTCGTTGTCGCGCTCGATTATGCCAACCCCTATCTGTCGCCGTTCGAGGAATTCCAGCGGTGGAAGACGCATCCGGCGATCCGCGCCGAGATCGCAGGCGGCAAGCGCGTCTCCTATGGCGCGCGGGCGATCAACGAAGGCGGCTGGCAGGCGATCCCGAAGCTGGCCTTTCCCGGCGGCGTGCTGGTCGGCTGCGCGGCCGGCTTCGTCAACGTGCCGCGGATCAAGGGCAGCCATACCGCCATCAAATCGGGGATGCTGGCGGCCGAGGCGGCGTTCGAGGCAATTGCCGCCGGTCGCCGGGGCGACGTTCTCGAAGCATACGAGCCGGCGCTGCGCTCG
>JAKFFL010000041.1:0-8417 GCA_036675225.1 Sphingomonas sp.
GTGCCGGCCCGCGCCGACGTCGGCGCCACCGCCCGCAGCCTGATCCTGGTCACCCCCGACGCCCAGCGGACGATGAACACCTTCCTCGGCGCCGCCCAGATGCTCGACAAGTCCGACATCGACGCGGCCGAGGTTGCGGCCGCCGGCATCGTCTATCTCGAAGGCTATTTGTGGGACCCGCCGGCGCCGCGCGCGGCGATGGAAAAGGCGATCGACGCCGCCCACGCCGCCGGCCGCAAGGTCGCCTTCACATTGTCAGACACCTTCTGCGTCGACCGTCACCGCGACGGCTTCTGGCGGTTGCTCAAGGACGGCAGGATCGACATCCTGTTTGCCAACGAAGCCGAGGCGGCATCGATGACCGAGGCCAATGACATCGAGCAGGCCGTCGCCCGGCTTGCCGAGCTGGCGCCGACCCTGGTCGTCACGCGGTCCGAGGCTGGCGCCACCGCCATTTCGCGCGGCGAACGCGCCGACGTGCCGGCCCGGCCGATCGAGCGGCTGGTCGACACCACCGGCGCCGGCGACCTGTTCGCCGCGGGCTTCCTCGCCGGGCAGGCGCGGGGCAAGGGGCTGGAGGATTCGCTGACCCTCGGCGCCATCGCCGCCGCCGAGGTCATCCAGCATTACGGCGCCCGGCCGGAGCAGGATTTGCGGGCGCTGGCCGGGGACCTGCTAAAATAAGAAGGGAGGCCGAAGCCTCCCTTCCAATTATCCGCATTTCGCTCCGGCCAACGCCGGAGCGATGCTCAGCTCTTCGCGTCGGGGTTGTCGATACCCGGGATATGCGGCGCCAGGTCATGCGCGTCTTCCTCGTGCACCTCGACGATCCCGCGGCCGAGGTGGCTGCGGCGCCGGCTGTAGAGGAAATAGACGAACAGTCCGAACACCGTCCAACCCGGCAGGAACAGCATCGCCGCGGTCGGCAGGTTGAGGAACAGGAACAGGCAGCCGCCGATCGTCAACGGTGCGATCAGCCACAGGGCCGGCACCTTGAAACTGCGAGCCCTGCCCGGTTCCGACCGGCGCAACATCATCACCGCCACCGCCACCATCAGGAAGGCGTAGAGCGTGCCGGCATTGGAGATGTCGGCCAGGGCCCCGACCGGGAAGAACGCCGCGCCGATGGCAACGACCGAACCGGTGATCGCGGTGATCACGTGCGGGGTGCGGAACCGGGGATGCACGCGGCTGAACACCTCGGGCAGCAAGCCGTCGCGGCTCATTACGAAAAAGACGCGCGTCTGGCCGAAGATCAGGATGAGGATGACCGACGGCAGCGCCAGGAAGGCGGCGATGCCCAAGGCATTGCCGACGCCCGAGAAGCCGATCGACCGGAGCACGTGCGCCAGCGCTTCGTTCGAGCAGACCAGCGCCTCGGCATGCGCGGCCAGCGCGCACTGCCGCGCTAGCTCGGGCGAGCCGGCCTCGAGCGGGAAGCCGCCGGTCGGGTGCATGATCGGCTGGCCGCCAAGCGTGCCGATCGCCCCGGCGGCGACGAGGATGTAGAAGACTGTGCAGAACAACAAGGATCCGATCAGGCCGATCGGCACGTTGCGCTGCGGGTTTTTGGTTTCCTCGGCCGCGGTCGAGACCGCGTCGAACCCGACATAAGCGAAGAACATGGTCGCCGCCGCGCCGACCGCGCCGACGCCAGTGCCGAAACCGCCAAACAGCCCGGCCGGCAGGAACGGGTTGAACTTTTCCGCATCGAAGGCGGGGCTGCTCAACGTCAGGGCGATGAAGGCGGTCAGCGCCAGGACCTTGATCATCACCAGGACCGCATTGACCCGGGCGCTTTCGTTCGTTCCGATGATCAGCAGGCCCGTCACCAGCAAGGCGATCATCAATGCCGGCAAGTTGATGAAACCGCCTTCGACGCCGCCCAGGGCAAGCGGACCGGCGCTGAGAAAGGCCGGCAAATGTATGCCTAAAAACTCATTGAGTATGGTGCCGGTAAAATAGCCCGACCAGCCGACCGACACCGCCCCGGCGGCAATCGCATATTCCATGATCAGCGCCCAGCCGACGGTCCAGGCGAAGAACTCGCCGATCGTCGCATAGCTGTAGGTGTAGGCGCTGCCGGCGACGGGGATCATCGAGGCGATTTCGGCGTAGCACAAGGCGGCGACGATGCAGACCGCGCCGGCAATGGCGAAAGCGAGCATCAGGCCCGGCCCTGCCTTCTGGGCGCCGACGGACGTCAGCACGAAGATGCCGGTGCCGATGACGGCGCCGATGCCGAACAGGGTCAGCTGAAACCAGCCGAGCGTGCGGTGCAGCGATTTCTTTTCCGCGGTCGCCAGGATTGCGTCGAGCGGTTTGACTCGGCCGAAGAGGCCTCCCCGTGGAGCTGCAGTCGCCATTCGATAACCCCTCATCCGGCGTTGGTTTGGCGCGGAACCTAGCGGCTCAAGCGGGTGTGGCAATCCACTTTCGACAGCGGACTAACGGCTTAGCATCGGTCCCAGCGGCTGGCCGCCGAAGACGTGCACATGGAGGTGGGGAACCTCCTGGCCGGAGCGCTTGCCGACGTTGCTGAGCACGCGATAGCCCTGGGCGTCGGCGCCGACCATGCGCGCGACCTCGCCGACGGCACGGGTCAGCGCCGCCATTTCGGCATCGCTCGCCTTTTCCGAAAAATCGTCCCAGCTGACATAGGGCCCCTTGGGGATGACCAGCACATGCACCGGCGCCAGCGGATTGATGTCGTGGAAGGCCAGCACATGGTCGTTCTCCATGACCTTCCTGCACGGCAATTCCCCGCGCAATATTTTCGCGAAAATGTTGCCATCATCATACGCTTGCTTGGAATCTATCGGCATCCGGACACTCCGCCTTGACCGCACGGCTGCCCTCGCTACCACGAAAACCAATGACCGACGACACGCCCGAAAGCCTCATTCCCTATGACGAAATCGTCCAGGAGGCGCTGCGCGACGTGGTCGGGCGGGTGCTGCACGAGGTCGAAAAGTCGGGCGGACTGCCAGGCGGGCATCATTTCTACATCACCTTCCAGACCCGCATGCCGGGCGTCGTCATCCCCAAGCATCTCGCCGAGCGGTTCCCCGACGAGATGACTATCGTCATCCAGCATCGATTCTGGGACCTGAAGGTCGACGACGACGAATTTTCGGTCGGTTTGTCGTTCGGCGGCGTGCCGACGACGCTGGCGGTGCCGTTCGCGGCGGTCACCGAGTTCGTCGACCCGGCGGTCGACTTCAGCCTCAAGTTCCAGGCCAATGTGCTTGAGGAAGAGCCCGAGGAGCATGACGACGCCGACAATGACGCGCCGGCCGCGACGGCAGCCGCCGACGACGGCTCCAACGTCGTCAGCGTCGATTTCACCAGGAAGAAGTGATCGCGGCGCCATGGCGAACACCCGCACCGAGACCGACAGCTTCGGAAGCATCGAGGTCCCCGCCGACAGCTATTGGGGCGCGCAGACGGAGCGGTCGATCGTGAATTTTCCGTTCGGCCAGCATGAGCGGATGCCGGCCGAGATCATCCATGCCCTGGGTTTTGTGAAGCAGGCTGCGGCACGGGTGAACGCCCGCCTCGGCCTGCTCGATGCCGACGTCGCCGAAGCCATCCAGCAGGCGGCCGGCGAAGTCGCCCGCGGCGACCTCGACCGCCAGTTCCCCTTGGTCATCTGGCAGACCGGGTCGGGCACCCAGTCAAACATGAACGCCAATGAGGTCATCGCCGGCCGCGCCAACGAGACGCTGATCGGCACCAGGGGCGGCAAGGCGCCGGTCCATCCCAACGACCATGTCAACAAGAGCCAGTCGTCCAACGACAGCTTCCCGACCGCCATGCACATCGCCGCCGCGCTCGCCGTGCGCCGCCGGCTGGTGCCGGCATTGAAGCGGCTGCAGGAGCGGCTCGCCGACCAGGCGCTGCGCTGGGACTCCATCGTCAAGATCGGTCGCACCCATTTGCAGGACGCGACGCCGCTGACGCTCGGCCAGGAATTCTCCGGCTATGCCGCGCAGATTGCCGCCAATCTCGATCGGGTCGATGCGGCCATGCCGCGGATCATGAAGCTGGCGCAGGGCGGCACCGCGGTCGGCACCGGACTCAACGCGCCGCAAGGTTTCGCCGAGGCCGTCGCCACCGAAGTCGCCAACCTGACCCGGCTGCCGTTCACGTCGGCGCCCAACAAATTCGCCGAGCTGGCGGCGCATGACGCCCTGGTCGAACTGTCGGGCGTGCTCAATACCATCGCCGTCTCGGTCTCGAAAATCGCCAACGACATCCGCCTGTTGGGCTCCGGCCCGCGCTGCGGACTTGGCGAACTGAAGCTGCCGGAAAACGAGCCCGGAAGCTCGATCATGCCGGGCAAGGTCAACCCGACCCAGTGCGAGATGCTGACCATGGTCGCGGCCCAGGTGATGGGCAATCATGTCGCGGTCACCATTGGTGGCCTGCAGGGCCATCTCGAACTGAACGTCTTCAAGCCGCTGATCGTTGCTAATGTCGTGCGCTCCATCAACCTGTTGTCGATCGGCATGGACAGCTTCACCGAGCGCACTTTGGATGGGCTGGCGCCGGACGAGGCCCGCATTTCCGAGCTGATGGGCCGCTCGCTGATGCTGGTCACGGCGCTGGCGCCGGAGATCGGCTACGACAATGCCGCCGCCATCGCCAAGCATGCCCACAAGACCGGCAAGACGCTGAAGGAAGCTGGACTCGAGCTTGGCCTGGTCGAGGAAGATCTGTTCGACCGGCTGGTCAAGCCGGAGAATATGCTCGGCCGCTGATTTGCTGTTAGGCCGGGCCGGCGACGGCAGGAGAACAAGCCCATGCATCAAGCGTCCCGGTTACTCGCTGCCTTGGGCCTTGGGGCCTTGCTCCTTGCCGGCTGCGGCCGCCGCGAAGTCCCTCCGGCGGCGCCGCCCTTTCCCACACCTTCGCGCGTCGAAGCGACGCCGTTGTCGCCGAGCAATTACGTCGCGACCGCCTCCTCGATCGACCGCTTGGTCATGGAGGCATCGCGGCTGGCCCACGGGAAATCGCAAAATGCCCGCCTTCGGTCGATCGCCGAGACCTTGCTGGCCGACCACGGCGGGGTCAGCGCGCAATTGTCCTTTGCCGGCCGCCGGCTCAACCTGCTGCCGTCGGCGACGATGATGCCGCGCCACCAGGCGATGCTCGACGAGCTGCGCGGCGCCCCGGATTTCGACTCCGCCTTCAAGCGCATCATGATCGCGGTCCATGAGCAGGGCGTGCGCGTGCATGGCGATTTCGCCCGGGCCGGCGGTAGCCCGACCCTGAGGCCGGTCGCCGAAATCGCGTTTCCGGCCATGCGCCGTCATCTCGACCAGCTGAGGGGATTGTAATGAAGTTGCTGATTGCGATCGCCGCGGCTCTGCTGGTTTCAGCCTGCGAAACCCTCGACGACAAGCCCGACTTCCTGGTCGGCGCCTGGGGCGGGCCGCACGCCGGCATCCAGTTCGAGGGTGGGCTGGCCAGTGTCGAGCTGGATTGTGCGTCGGGCACCATCGACGCCCCCGTCTATCCTGCCAAGGACGGGAGCTTCACCGCCAAGGGCACCTTGCGCACCGGCACCGGCGGTCCGGTCCGCGTCGGGCAGATCTTCCGCAGCCAGCGGGCGACCTATTCGGGCACCGTGGTCAAGGACGTGATGACCCTCAATATCGACCTAGAGGACGGCAATACGGGCGGGCCATTCACCTTGACACTTGGCGCTCAACCTTTGCTGACCCGCTGCCTCTAGCCGCTTAAAGCTTCCAGCTCAGCCGGGCGCCGAAATTGTCGATGCCCGGGTTCTGGCCGCTCAGGATCTGGGCGTGACTCATGTGCACCCAGCTGGCTTCGATCGTCGCCCGCTCGCTGATGCGGAAGCCGAACCCGAGCTCGGGTTCGAACAAGATGCGGCTGCCGAAATCAATGTGATCGTGGTCCGAATGGTCGAAATCCCCCGAAGAGCCGGTGTGCACGGCAATCCCCAGACCCGGGCGGACGAAGAATTCGTCGCCGATCTTGAACGACAAACCGGCCGCCGCATAATGGGTCTCGCCGGCGGAATTGACCGCGACGAAGACATAGGGCTCCGGCCCGTTTGCATTCATCAGCGGGTCCCAGCGATAGCCCAGCTGGGCATCCATGCCGCCTTCGACGCCGCTGTGGGTCAGCAGTGTGTCGACATCGTGGATGAACAGGCCGCCGAAGACCTCGCCCGCCACGGCCGGCGTTGCGGCTGTGGCTGCAAGCGCAACGGCGACAAGGAAACGAAGCACGATTCTGCCTCCATTTTGGCGGACCAGCTGCGTCAATGCTTCGGCGCTGCTTTGGTGCCGCTCAACCCGCCTGCCAGGCACGGATGGCGTCGCTTGGCGCCAGCAGCATCAGGATGTTAAGGGTCAGATTGTCGCGGATCACAGCAAGCGCCGCCAACTCGAACAGCAATAGCAGCGCGACGCTCGCCCAGACCGGCAGCCGGCAGGCGGCGAGGAAGCCCAATGCCATCAGGGCGACATCGCTCAGCGAGTTGATGACGCTGTCGCCGGTGTAGCCGAGCGCCATGGTCGCTTCGCGATAACGGTCGATGATCAGCGGTGTGTTCTCGACAATTTCCCAGGCGATCTCGATCGACAAGGCGGCGAGAAAGCGGCGCTCGACCGGCCAGCGCCGGAACGCCAGCCACAGCAGCCAGTAGAACAACAGGCCGTGGATGAAGTGGCTCGGGCTGTACCAGTCGGAGAGCATCTGGCTGGTGCGCGCGCTGGTCGCGCTCGGCTCCCACAGCGCCACCGTGCCGCAGGTGCAGATCGGCGGGCGGCCCATGGCCAGCAGGATCGCCGAGGCGGCGGCGACGAGCAGGAAAGCGGCGATCGCGGCGCGGCGGCTTGATGTCACGGACACAGGCTTAGCAAAGCCTGGCGCCTTGCCAAGCGCCGGCCTTCGCGCGACACAGCCGCCATGCTGCGCCTGTTCGGCCCGAAATGCGCTCCATCGCCGGTCGACGCGGCGAGAATCGAGGCGATTCCCGAAGGCACGCATTGGATCGACCTGCTGAACCCGAGCCGGGATGAGGAAAAACTGGTCGAGCGGGCGCTCGGTCATAACGTGCCGACGCGCGAGGAAATGGCCGAGATCGAGCCGTCCAGCCGCTTGTACGAACGCCAGGGCGCGATTTTCATGACCGCCTCGGTGCTGCACGGGATCAGCGGCGACAAGCCCGATACCGATCCGGTCAGCTTCATCCTCACCGACCAGCTGCTGGTGACGGTGCGTTATGTCGACCCGACGCCGTTTACTCGCTTCCACGATCATCTATGCGCCGAGCCCGAGCTGGCCGCCGACGCCTTGTCGATCCTCGTCAGGCTACTCGACACGATCGTCGACCGGCTGGCCGATGAGCTGGAATCGACCGCCAGGCAGATGGAGGAGGTATCGGGCCAGATCTTCCGCAAGGCGGCCAACGGGCGCCGGGCGACCGAGCGCCGGCTGGAGGTCATATTGATGCGGACCGGCGAGGTTCAGCGGCTGCTCGCCGAAATCCGGGAATCGGCGGTCAGCACCCGGCGCATGCTCGGCTATCTGGTGACCACCGACCGGGTCGCGAGCAGCGACCACCTGCCCCATGTCGAAAGCCTGATCGGCGACGTCCGGGCACTGCTCGACCACAGTAACTTCCTGGCCGAGAATCTGAACTTCCTGCTCGACGCCAGCCTCGGCCTGATCTCGCTCGAGCAGAATTTCGTCATGAAGCTGTTCTCGGTCGTCGCTGTGGTGTTGATGCCGCCGACGCTGATCGCCGGCATTTACGGCATGAATTTCGAGCATATGCCGGAACTGAGCTGGCTGTATGGCTATCCCTTCGCACTGGGCCTGATCATTGCCAGCGCCATATTACCCTACTGGTTCGCCAAGCGCCGCCACTGGCTCTGATCGCAACCATCGCCACCATCGTCGGTTGGTGCGCCCATGTCGACGGCCCGTGACGAGTGCCCGGTCCCGCCAAGCGTCAACGGCATGCCCGGGCGGCGGCGGCGGCTCGACTGGCGCCGGGTGGTCGGCCCCGGCCTGATCACCGGCGCCTCGGACGACGATCCCAGCGGCATCGCCACCTACAGCCAGGTCGGCGCCCAGTTCGGCTACAGCCTCGGCTGGACCATGATCCTGACCTACCCGTTGATGTCGGCAGTGCAGATGGTCAGCGCCCGCATTGGCCGGGTCACCGGCCACGGCATCGCCGGCAACCTCGTTCGCCATTATCCGGCGTGGCTGGCCAATGTCCTGGTCTTGCTGCTGCTCGCGGCCAACATCATCAACATCGGCGCCAACCTCGGCGCCATGGCCGACGCGACCGCTTTGGTCAGCGGCCTGCCGCCGGCCGGCTTCCTGCTCGCCTTCGCCGCCTTTTGCGCCACCGCCGAGGTGGTCATGCG
>JAKFFL010000078.1:0-39223 GCA_036675225.1 Sphingomonas sp.
GAAGCGACGAAGATCATGCGGCCGTCCTCCTGGCCAAGCAGGTCCGGCAACGCCGCCTGGGCGCAATCGAACGCCGATGTCAGGTTGGTGGCGATGATTCGGTCCCAACTTTCACGCGTGGTGCGGGAAAAGGGCGCGCTGTCACCGATGCCGGCATTGGCGACAAGGAAGGTGATCGGGCCGTTGGCGGCGCGCGCCTGGTCGAAGGCGCGGTGGATGGCGTCGCGGTCGGTGACATCGCATTGGATCGCCGCGCCGGCGACAATGGCGGCGGTACGCTTGAGCGGCTCCATGCGCCGGCCGAGGACCGAAATTTTCGCGCCGGCGGCGTGGAGGTGGGTGGCGGTCGCCGCGCCGATCCCCGTGCCGCCGCCGGTGATCAGCGCATGCCGTCCCTGGAGCCAATCATTACCGGCCATGCATTCCCCTTTTCTGCAAAGCATTGGCCGAACGCTCGGGGCGTGGCAAGGCGACGCGCATGAGGCTTGCGATTTTGGAAACCGGGAGGCCGCCCGGCGATCTTGTGCAGTGGTTCGGCGATTATCCGGCGATGGTTTCGCAGATGCTGGGCGATGGGTTCGAGATCGAGACGTTTGACGTGGCGGCAGGGCAATTGCCGGCCGGCCCGGCGGGGCATGACGCTTTCCTGATCACCGGCTCGCCGGCGGGCGTTTATGATCCGCTGCCCTGGATTGAGCCGCTCACCGACTTCATCCGTGCCGCAAGGCAATCCAGGATCGTCGGCATCTGCTTCGGTCACCAGATCATGGCCCAGGCGCTGGGCGGCCAAGTCGAGAAGTCGGACAAGGGTTGGGGAACGGGCCTTCAGCACTATGCGATCGACAAGGTCGAGCCGTGGATGGAGCCGGTGGCATCGATCGCCGTGCCAGCGTCACATCAGGATCAGGTCGTCATCCAGCCGCCGAACACCAGCCTGATCGCCTCGTCCGACTTCACGCCTTTAGCCGCTTTCAACTGGACCGACCGGCCGGCCATTTCCTTCCAGTTTCATCCCGAATTCGCGCCGGACTACGCCAAGGCGCTGATCGCGCACCGTTATGACGCGTTGCCCGATCCCGATGCCGCCATGGCGTCGCTCGATGCGCCCAACGATAATGCGCGTGTCGCGGGCTGGATTCGCCAATTCCTGACCAGTGAGGTGGAGTTACCGCAATGAAGACCCGTGCCGCCGTCGCTTTCGCCGCCAAGCAGCCGCTGGAAGTCGTCGAGCTCGACCTGGAAGGCCCCAAGGCCGGCGAGGTGCTGATCGAGATCATGGCGACCGGCATCTGCCACACCGACGCCTACACGCTCGACGGGCTCGATTCCGAAGGTATTTTCCCCTCGATCCTCGGCCATGAAGGCGCCGGCGTCGTGCGCGATGTCGGGGCGGGCGTCACCAGCGTCCAGCCCGGCGACCACGTCATCCCGCTCTACACGCCCGAATGCCGCCAGTGTAAATCGTGCCTCAGCGGCAAGACCAATTTGTGCACCGCGATCCGCGCCACCCAGGGCAAGGGCGTCATGCCCGACGGCACCAGCCGCTTCAGCTACAGGGGCGCAACCATCCACCATTACATGGGCTGCTCGACCTTCTCGAACTTCACCGTCCTGCCCGAGATCGCGGTGGCGAAAATCGATCCCGCCGCCCCCTTCGACAAGGCCTGCTACATCGGTTGCGGGGTGACCACCGGGGTCGGCGCCGTCGTCAACACCGCCAAGGTCCGGCCGGGCGACAATGTCGTCGTCTTCGGGCTCGGCGGCATCGGCCTGAACGTTATCCAGGGCGCGAGGCTGGCCGGCGCCGACCGCATCGTCGGGGTCGACATCAATCCCGGCAAGGAAGAATGGGGCCGGCGCTTCGGAATGACCGACTTCGTCAATCCGAAAGAGGTGCCGAATGTGGTCGCCAAAATCGTCGAGATGCTCGACGGCGGCGCCGACTACAGCTTCGACTGCACCGGCAATACCGATGTCATGCGGCAGGCGCTGGAGTGCTGCCACCGCGGCTGGGGGACCAGCATCGTCATTGGCGTCGCCGAGTCCGGCAAGGAGATCGCCACCCGGCCGTTCCAGCTGATCACCGGCCGCAACTGGCGCGGCACCGCGTTCGGTGGCGCCAGGGGGCGCACCGACGTGCCCAAGGTCGTCGACTGGTACATGGCCGGCAAGATCGAGATCGACCCGATGATCACCCACGTGCTGACGCTCGACGAGATCAACCAGGGTTTCGAGCTGATGCACGCCGGGGAAAGCATCCGCAGCGTCGTGGTTTACTAAGGGAGAGTAGAAAACATGTTCAGCCATGTCATGGTCGGATCGAACGATCTGGAGCGGTCGAAGGCGTTCTACGACGCCTTGTTCGGCAAGGAGGCGCGCCAGGACGACAAGGGCCGGCTCAGCTACGGCCGCAAGGGCGCGGTGTTCATGGTCACTTCGCCGATCGACGGCGAGCCGGCGTGCATCGGCAATGGCTGCACGATCGGTTTCGCCTTCGACAGTCCGGAGGAGGTTGATGCCTGGCATGCCACGGGCGTCGCCGCCGGCGGCACTGCGATCGAGGACCCGCCGGGCCTTCGCAGCAACGCCTTTGGCGCGCTCTACCTCGCCTATCTGCGCGATCCGGACGGCAATAAATTGTGCGGGCTGCACCGGCCGGCGCAATGAGCCTGGAGATCGTCAGCGAAGCCCGGTCACACGGCGGGCGGCAGCTGGTCTGCAGGCATGCAAGTTCCGCGACGACGACCGACATGGTTTTCTCAATCTTCCTGCCGCCGCAGTCCGAGCAGGGACCATGTGCGGTCCTATGGTATTTGTCGGGCCTCACCTGCACGCACGCCAACGTCACCGAAAAAGGCGAGTATCGGGCTGCCTGCGCCGAGCATGGCATCATCTTCGTCGCCCCCGACACGTCGCCGCGCGGGGCGGACGTTCCCGACGATCCCGAGGGTTTGTGGGATTTCGGCCAGGGCGCGGGCTTCTACGTCGATGCGACGCAACCGCCGTGGTCGACCCATTTCAACATGTGGTCCTATGTGGCCGACGAGTTGCCGGCGCTGGTCGCGGTCGAATTCCCCGCCGATATGGCGCGGCAAGGCATCACCGGCCATTCGATGGGCGGCCACGGTGCCCTGACCATGGCGCTCGGCCTGCCCGGCCGCTTCCGCGGCGTTTCGGCCTTCTCGCCGATCGTGGCGCCCAGCCAGGTCCCGTGGGGCCGCAAGGCGCTGGGGCATTATCTCGGCGCGGACGAGCGGTCGTGGCGCGCCCATGATTCGGTGGCGATGATCGAGGATGGAGCGCGCATTGGCGAGCTGCTGGTCGACATCGGCGATGCTGACCCGTTCCTTGAAAAGGAATTGCAGCCGGAACTGCTCGAGGCCGCTTGCCGAAACGCCGGCATCCCGCTGACGCTGCGCCGCCAGCCGGGCTATGACCACAGCTATTATTTCATCTCGACCTTCATGGCTGACCACGTGGCGTGGCACGCGGACAGACTCGCCACGGCGGGATGAGCTGGACCGAACAGGCGCTGGCGGTGGCCACAGCCCTGGCCTGCGGCCTGCTGATTGGCATCGAGCGCGGCTGGAACCTGCGCGATGCGCCCGAAGGCTCTCGCGTCGCCGGCGTGCGCACCTTCACCCTGCTGGGATTGCTCGCCGGCTTGGCCGGGCTGGTTGCGTCCGCCGGCATGGGCATCGCCGGCGGCGGCCTGGTCGCCGCCGCCGCCGCTATCCTGGCGATCGGTTATGCCCGCAAGCTGGATGGCGACGATCAGCATGGCGCGACGACCCCGATCGCCGGGATGGTCACGCTCGGCCTCGGTTTCCTCGCCGGCAGCGGCAATCCGTCACTCGCCATCGCCGGGGCGACCTTGGTCACTCTGATCCTGGCCCTGCGCGCCGAAACCCACGGGCTGATCGAGCGGCTCGACGAACAGGATGTGAAGGCGCTCGCCCGCTATGCGGTGATCGCCGGCGCCGTGCTGCCCTTCCTCCCGGACGGCAGCTACGGACCTTACGGTGCCTGGGACCTGCGGCAACTTTGGCTGGTCGTTGTCCTGGTCACCGGATTTTCGTTCATCGGCTATGTCGCCAACCGCCTCTTCGGCGCCCGCCACGGCACGCTCGCCACCGCGATCATTGGCGGCGCCTATAGCTCGACCGCGGTCACCCAGTCGCTGGCGCAGCGGTTGGGCAGCGGCCAATGCGGCGGCGCCGAGCCGGCCGGGATCGCGCTCGCCAGCGCCGTCATGTATTTGCGCGTCCTGCTGCTGGTCGCGGTCCTGGCGACCCGCGTGCTGGTCGATTTCGCGATCCTCATCCTTCCCGCGACCCTGGTCGGGGCCGCGGCTGGATATTGGCTTTACCGCAAGGCCGAAGGCGGCGAGAAGCCGGTGCCGCCGGGCAATCCGATCGAACTCCTGCCGGCGCTCGGCTTCCTGATTTTCGTCGCCGTCGCGACCGTCGGCGCGCGCTGGGCGGAAGGCCGGTTCGGCGACGAAGGCATCGCCATCCTCATCCTCATCATGGGCAGCCTGCACGTCGATGCCGCCATTGTCACTTTGGGCGGGCTCGATCCGGCGGCCATTTCCCCGGCCCTGGCGGCGCTGGCGCTGGGCGGCACGGTCCTGGCCAACATGGCCGTCAAGCTCGGCATTACGATTGCCTATGCGCGCGGCCGCGGGACCGGAGCGGCACTGGCGCTCGGTGCAAGCATGGCGGCGCTGGCGGTGAGCCTGGTGGTGGCATGGATGAGACTTTGAGGCGCGATGTCACCAATTTGCCGACGGCTGCCCCGCAGCCTTCCAAATTGGTGACCCCTACGGGAATCGAACCCGTGTTTCAGCCGTGAAAGGGCCGCGTCCTAACCGCTAGACGAAGGGGCCGTGCCGAAAAGGCAGGCGGGCGATTAGGCGAGGGTCTGCATAGGGTCAAGCCGGGGCGGCGTCGTCGACGTGCATTTCCGCCGTATTGCCGCCGTTATATTCGTCGCGCCTGATCGAGCCGGCCAGCCACCAGCGCCGGTCGGGCGCGGAAGCCAGCAGCGCCGCGCCCAGCGGCGTCTCGGCCGAGCGGAAGGCGATCCATTTGAAGGTCTTGCCGTCGTCGCCGCAGGCAAGGCCGCGGACGTGGCCATTGCCGACAATGCCGACGCGCATCAGCCGCGCCGGGCCGGCGGCGATTTTCGGGCTCGGCCAGCCGGCGCCATAGGGCCCGCCACCATCGAGCTCGTCACATAGCCCGCCAATCACCCCGCCGGGTGCGAGCGCGGCGTCGAGCAAAAGCGCGCGGCCGCCGACGGCCTGCTCGATGTCGCCGGCCAGCCGCTCGCAAAGGAAAGCCCGCAGTGGTTCGATCCCGCCGGCGCCGACAGTCAGGCCGGCGGCCATGGCATGCCCGCCGCCGGCGATCAGTAGCCCGCTCTCCTTGGCGGCGAGCACCGCCGCGCCGAGGTCGACGCCACCGATCGACCGGCCCGAGCCCTTGCCGGAACCGTCCTCCTCTTCGGCAATGACGATCGCCGGGCGGCCGAGGCGTTCCTTCAGCCGGCCGGCGACGATGCCGATTACTCCGGGATGCCAGCCGCGCCCCGAGACGATCAGGACCGGCTCGACCGGGCGGCGGCCGGCCTGATCCTGCGCCGCCTCCTGAACCAGCATTTCGATCGCGCGGCGTTCCTCGTTCAGCCGGTCGAGCTCGGCGGCGATGGTGCGCGCTTCGTCCGGGTCGGTGCTGGTCAGCAGCCGGACGCCGAGGTCTGACTTGCCGACCCGGCCGCCGGCATTGATGCGCGGTCCGAGCGCGAAGCCGAGGTCGCGGCAGGAGGGGGCCTTGACCAGCCGCGCCGCCTCGGCGAGCGCGGTAAGGCCGATATTCCTGCCGCCCGCCATCACCTTCAAACCCTGGGCGACGAAAGCGCGGTTCAGGGTCTTCAGCCGGGCAACGTCGGCTACCGTGCCCAGCGCGACGAGGTCAATCAGGTCGAGGATCGGCGGCTCCTTGGTGCCATTGCCGAACCGGCCCCGCTTGCGCAGCTCTCGCAGCGTCGCGACGCCGAGCAGGAAAGCCATGCCGACGGCGGCCAAATGGCCGTGCGCGGCGCCGTCCTCGCCTTCGTCCAGGCGGTTGGGATTGATGACCGCAAAAGCCTTGGGCAGCTCGGCGGCGCACTGGTGATGATCGCAAATGATCACCTCGAGTCCAGCCTGCGCCGCGGCCTCGAGCGCGGCGAACGCCTGAGCGCCGCAATCGACGGTAACGACCAGATCGGCGCCCGCCTTCTTGAGCGCGACCAGCGCGTCGCCCGACGGACCATAGCCCTCCATCAGGCGGTCAGGGATATAGGTGCCGGGCGCCAGGCCAAGTCGCCGCAACAGGATGACCAGCAGCGCCGCGCTGGTTGCCCCGTCGACGTCATAATCGCCGAAGATGGTGACCGCTTCCTGGCGTTCGACCGCGTCGGCCAGCCGGGCGGCGGCCTTGTCCATGTCCTTGAACACGGACGGGTCGGGCAGGAAGTCGCGGATGGTCGGCTGGCGATGGCGCGGCAGGTCGCCCGCCTCGACTCCGCGCGCCAGCAGCAATTGGTCGACCAGGGATGAACCGAGTTCGTCGCCGCCCGCGCGGCGCCAGCGCCACGGCTGGCCGAGCAGCGAGCGTTCGACATTGCAGGCAAAGCTCATCGGAATCTCGATAGCAATTGCTCGCGCACCTGGCGCGCGGTTTCGCTTGGCAGGGCCTTGATTCCATGGCCGGCCAGACCACCGCCGGCGACTCCGAAGGCGAGGTTGGCGGTGCCGAACCAGCGGTCGATGAAGCTCTGCAGATAATCGACGCTCTGGACGTTGCGCATCGGCAGGATCTTCAGCCGCCGCCGCCACCAGCCGGAACGCACCAGCAGGCGGTCGCCGTCGAAAGCATATGCATAGCGGCGCCACGCCAGCCAGCGGGTGGCGATCAACACCACGAGGATACCGACGATTGCGGCGGTGACAAACAGGGAAGGAGTAAGGGCGCCAATGACAGGCCCGTCGAGGGCTTCGCCGACGAAACCGGGAATCAAGGCGATCAACAGCAATTGCAGTCCGAACAGCAGCAATAGCGGGACGAAACCGACAACGAGCGTCCAGACATAGGCTCGCGATACGCGTCGCCAGTTCGGTTCGCCAAGCCGCGGATAGCCGATGGCCTGCAAGATGGAGGCCACCTCCTCGTCATCGGCGAGCGGCGCGACGACATGGTCGCCCTTGCCGCTTTCCTCCTTGGCGAGGCTTTGCAGCTTGAGGGTGCTGAACCCGAACCGGCTGCGAACCGGGCCGGAGCCGACGATCGCCGCCTGCGTCCGCTTGATCGGCAGGGCGACGTCCGTGACGGTCAGCAGCCCGCGCCGACGCCGCAATCCGGCGGCGGTGCGGTCGAGGCGGAAGCCATATTCGCGCAGCATTGTGCGGATGAGCCCCGTGCCGAGGCCGACCAGCACAAGCACGGTCGCGCCGGCGATGAAGGTAGCGACCTGGTGCTGCATGACATAGTCGCCGATCGCCGTTCCTGGCGCGAACAGGCCCTTCCAGAACTCATCGTCGAACGGATCGAAGCCGGCGGTCTGGCCGACCGTCTGGGTGAGGCCGACGAGGCCGCCGAGCACCGCCAGCGAGAAGTTGAACACGCCGGCGAGCAGGACCCGTTTGAGGTCCATTGCGAAAATTGGCTGTTCCTCGATCCCGCCTGGTGCGGTTTCGGGCGATCCGACGGTAGCGAGTCCGCGGCTCGCTCGGACCAGGTCACGGATTTCGGCGGCTCGCCGCAAGGGGATCGCGGCCAGCGAGCCGTCGTCCTCGCCGGCGCCGGCCGAGCCGCCGGTCTCGAACCGGACACGCGCCATGCCCAGCGCCCGCCACAAGGGATTCTGCTCGATCGTGACATCCTGGACACGGTCGAACGGCAGGGAGCGATGGGTGCGATTGAGGAGTCCCGAGTCGATCCGGATTTCGCGCTCGCCGACCGCGAAGCTGAACTTGCTCCAACGCAGGAACGCCGAGCCGAACGAAACGACCGTGTAAATGACCAAGGTGACGACTAACAGGAACCAGTTTCCCTGCACCGCGAAATAGCCGCCGGCCGCGAACAGGCCCCACATGCCGCGGGCACTGGCGGCCAGGCTGGACAGGAGGGAAATGGGATGCAGCCGCTCGGGCGGGCCGAGTGTCGCGGGCACCTCGTTCATTCGAAGTCCGAACGAATATGGTGCCGGATCTCGTCGCGGATGTCCGACGCCCGCTCGGGCGCCAGGCCGGGCAGGACAACGATGCTGTTATGCGTGCCGGCGGTGTGAACCACGAGGGTTGCCGTCCCGAACGCCTTTTCGAGCGGCCCGCGGGTCACGTCGATATGCTGGACGCGGATCAAAGGGACGATGGTGTCGGCATGGAAGAGCCAGCCACGCACGACCTGCAACAGGGTCGGGTGAAGGGCATAGCCGAGGCGACGATAGCGGCGTCCCGGAACGACCAGGATCCCGAACAGGGCGAGGAGGGCGCCCGCGACGGTCGGCAGGCCATGAAAGGAGGTTTCGCGAAGCAGAAGCTGGTCGGCAATGAATGTGCCGAGCGCCACCGGCAGCCAGAAAATGGCGGCGCGGACCCGGAGGATCTGCTTGTAGCCCGGCTCGACGGGCGACAGGCCGGCCGTCTCGATCTTGGCGTCGTCGAACATCGTCCCCCCAATGCATCTACTATGGGGTCGCGGATGATGCTTCTCAAGCGCCCTTGCGATGCTCCGTGCGGACCCGGCGGACGGTGCCCGAGGCGGCGCGCATGACGATGCTTTCGGTGGTGATGCAGCCGTCGGGACGGCGATGCACCCCTTCGAGCAGCGAGCCGTCGGTGACTCCGGTGGCGGCGAAGATGCAGTCGCCGCGCGCCATGTCCTCGAGGCCGTAGATGCGGTCGAGGTCGGTGACGCCCCAGCGCGCCGCCCGGCCGCGCTCATTGTCGTTGCGGAACAGCAGCCGGCCCTGCATCTGACCGCCGACGCAGCGCAGCGCAGCCGCCGCCAGCACGCCCTCCGGCGCGCCGCCGGTGCCGATGTAGATGTCGATGCCGGTGTCCGGGTCGGTGACGGCGATGACCCCGGCGACGTCGCCGTCGGGGATCAGCTGGACGCCGCAGCCCAAAGCGCGCAACTCGGCGATGATGCCGGCATGGCGGTCGCGGTCGAGGACGCAGGCGGTAATCTCCGACGGGTCGCAGCCCTTGGCGCGGGCCAGCGCGCGGACATTGTCGGCGGGCGAGCGGTCGAGGTCGATGGTGCCGTCGGCAAAGCCGGGGCCGATCGCCAATTTGTCCATGTAGACGTCCGGGGCGTTGAGCAGGCAGCCCTGTTCGGCGATGGCCAGCACGGCCAAGGCGTTTGGCCCAGCCTTGGCGGTGATTGAGGTGCCCTCCAATGGATCGAGGGCGATGTCTATGCCGGGCGCACCCTCGCCGGCGATGCCAACCTTCTCGCCGATGAACAGCATCGGCGCCTCGTCGCGCTCGCCCTCGCCAATGACCACCGTGCCGTCCATCGGCAGCTCGTTGAGCGCCGCGCGCATCGCCTCGACGGCGGCGGCGTCGGCGGCGTCATTGTTGCCGCGCCCGACCCATTTCGACGCGGCGATGGCAGCCGCCTCAGTCACCCGAACCATTTCCAGGACCAGGACCCGATCGAGGATATGGCTGGCGGAAATCATGGCACGGGGCTCCCTGGCTGGATTGCGCGGCTGCGATAGGCAGGCCGAGGTGCGCTGTCGAGTGCCGCGGCTAGCGGTCGTAGGCCGGCAGCTTGATTCCGCGCGTGATGGCCGCGCCGCGCAGGGCGAAGCCGGCGAGGCCCGATGCGATTGCCGCAATGACTGGCGCCACGCCCAGCAGGCCGAGGATGACCAGCAGGCCCGACGCAAGCGCGGCGGCGGTGACGTAAAGCTCCCGCCGCATGAGGATCGACGGCACGCTGGCCAGCACGTCACGGATGATCCCGCCGGCGCAGGCGGTCATCACCCCCATGGCGAAGGCGGGGACGGGCGCGACGCCATAATTCAATGCCTTGGCGGCGCCATAGGTGGCGAAGGTGGCGAGGCCGACCGCGTCGAACCACAGCAAGGCGCGCTCGGCGATGCTCTTGCGCGACAGGAACCAGACCCCGAGCGCGGCGGCGATGCACAGCAGCAGGGTCGCATTGTGGTGCATCCAGAACACCGGCGCGCCGATCAGCAGGTCGCGGATGGTGCCGCCGCCGACACCGGTGACCACCGCGAAGAAGACGAAGGTGACAAAGGTCTGTTTCTTTTCCGCCGCCAGCAGCGCGCCCGAAATGGCGAAGACGGTGATGCCGACATAGTCGAGCAGGACGAGCGCGTCGGGCAGGATGGCGGGCGGAAGCGGGTTCATGCCGTCTCTTCGCATCCGTGGCGTGGAGGCGTAAAGGCCCGCGCATGACAACCGACACCACGACTCCACCAATGCCGAGCCTTGAGGATTGGCAACACTGGACCTGGGTGATGGGCCGGGCGCAGCAGATGCTGATGGAGGCCTGGGCCGACAGCCTCGACAAGGACGAACCGTTTCCAGGCCTGTCGCCCGCCAATCCCGCCGATCCGATGGCGTGGATGTCGGCGGGCGCCGAGGCATGGAGCAAGGGACTCGAGGCCTGGGGCCGGATGCTCGGCGCCAGCGCCGACGCCGGCCAGCGCAAGGACCGCCGCTTTGCCTCGCCGGAGTGGAGCGAGAACCCGGTCTTCGACACCATCCGGCAAAGCTATCTGGCGATCTCCGATCGGCTGCTCGGTTCGGTCGACGAGATGGAAGGCGTCGATGCCGAGGGTCGGCAGAAATTGCGCTTCGCGACCCAGAGCTTCGTCGATGCGATGAGCCCGAGCAATTTCGCGCTGACCAATCCCGAGGTGATGAAGCGGACCATCGAGACCAAGGGCGAAAATCTGCTCAAGGGCCTCGAGAACATGCTCGATGACCTGCGCGCCGGCCAGCTGACCCAGACCAAGGCCGGCGCGTTCGAGGTCGGGCGTAACCTGGCGATGACGCCGGGTAAGGTGATATTCGAAAACCACCTGTACCAGTTGATCCATTATGCGCCGACCACCGATCAGGTGCTGGCGGCGCCGGTGGTGGTCTTCCCGCCGTGGATCAATCGTTTCTACATCCTCGACCTGACACCGGAAAAAAGCTTTGTCCGCTGGTGCGTCGACCAGGGCATTTCCCTGTTCATGGTCAGCTGGAAATCGGCCGACGAGAGCCTGGCCGCGGTGACTCTCGACGATTACGTGCTCGATGGTCAATTGGACGCCATCGACCGCATCCGCGACCTGCTCGGAGTCGAGGCCGTGCATGCCATCGGCTATTGCGTGGCGGGGACGACCCTGGCGGCCACCTTGGCCTATCTGCGGGCCAAGGGTGACGCTGCCAGGGTGAAGAGCGCGACCTTCCTCACCGCCCAGGTCGATTTCTCCGAAGCCGGCGACTTGAAGTTGTTCCTCGGCGACGAGACTATGGCGCTTCTCGACCAGGTGACCAGGGACAAGGGCTATCTCGACGGCCGCTACATGGCCGCGACCTTCAACTTGCTGCGCGGCCGCGACCTCATCTGGAGCTACGTCGTCAACAATTATCTGCTCGGGCAGGAACCGACGCCGTTCGATTTGCTGCACTGGAACAGCGACGTCACCAATCTGCCCGCGGGCTGGCACCGCAACTATCTGGAGACGCTCTACAAAGGCAACAAGTTGGTCGAGAAGGGCGGGGTCAGCGTCGCCGGCGTGCCAATCGATTTGTCGAACGTCGATTTGCCGACCTACATCCAGGCGGGCCGCGAGGACCACATCGCGCCACCGCAGAGCGTGTGGAAGATCATGACCCATTTCGCCGGCGACAAGCGCTTCGTGCTGGCCGGATCGGGCCATATCGCCGGGGTCGTCAACCCGCCGGCGGCGGGCAAATACCAATATTGGACCAACGAGGGGGACGCCGGCAGCCTAGACGAGTTCATCGCCGGCGCCAGCGAGCATAAGGGCAGCTGGTGGCCCGACTGGGCGGCATGGATCCGCAAGCTGGCCCCGGACGAAGTGCCAGCCACCGGCGCGCGGGTGCCGGGCGAGGGTAAGCTCAAGGCAATCGAGGATGCGCCGGGCCGCTATGTGAAGATGCGCTGATGCGCATCCGGCCGGCCCGGATCGAGGAGCGGGAGGCGCTGGAGGCCCTGCAGCGCCGCGCCTCGCTGGCGAATGCAGAGCATCGCGAGGTGCTGCTGGCCAACCCCGACGCCATCGAGCTGCCGGCGCGGCAGGTCGAACGCGGCGAGGTCTTGATAGCCGAGGCTGATGGCCGGATCGCCGGTTTCGCCGCTTTGGTCGACGGCGAGCTGGATGGGCTGTTCGTCGAGCCGGAACTGTGGGGGCGCGGCATTGGCCGGGCTTTGGTCGAGGTTGCGGTGCACGAGGCCCGGCGCAAGGGATTGAGCGTCACCGTCATCGCCAATCCGGCGGCGCGGGGATTTTACGAAAAATGCGGTTTCACGGTCGAAGGGGAGGCCGAAACCCGCTTCGGTCCGGCGATCAGCATGTCACGCTAGCCGATCAGCACTTTTCATACTTCCAGTGCCGCCTCTTGCCTTCGCCGAGCCATTCGACGGCGGTGGCGATGCGCTTGGCGCGGGTCGCGTCCTGCTTCGCATCGGCAATCCAGTCCAGATAATCGCGCTGGGCCGAGGGCGGGAAGCCGTCGAGAACTGCTCTGGCCTTGGAGTTTTTCGCCAGCGCGGCCACGAATTCCGGGTGTATCGCCGGCGGTGGCTTGGGCACGTGCTTGACCTGGCGTGGCGCCGGCGCGTTGCGGACCAGCGCGGCCGCCTTGCGGATCATCGCATCGAGTGCGTCATCGGGCGGCAGGTCGCCGAGGCCGGTCAGCTTGCCGAGCTGACCCATTGCGTCCTTGGCCGGCTCGATACCCAGTTCCTGGCCACGCCAGAAATTGAGCGCCGCATGCGCCTTGAAGGCGGCCATCATCAGCAGGATCTTGCCGTCGATGGTGAACGACGGAGCGCTCCACTTGAGCGTCTCATCGGCCTCTGGCGCGACGGCATGGACTCGCTCGCGGACGTGCTTCAGGATCGGCTGCGCAAAGGCTGCCGCCTTGGCGATATAGGCATCGACCCGCGGGTCGGTTTTCACAATATGCCTCCCCCAAGCATCAGCCGGACGACGCCGACCAGGATGACGAACAGGTTGAGGTTGCGCCCCGCCGTGCCCTGGCTGAGCGCGCCAATGCCGGCGCCGATCACTGCCAGCGGGATGATCAGCCAATAGGCCCAGCCGAGCAACGGCAGGAAAGCGACGGCGCCGCAGATGAGGGCGACGAAGCCGATAATGAGCGAGACGAGGTTTAGCATCTTTGGGTTCCTACCATTGCTATCAGGGTTCGCACAGGTCGGGCGCGGCGGCTGCTCGCTGCTGGAGGCGCAAGTCGCGCACGAGTGAGGTGACGTAGAGGAGGAGCGCGATCCAAATGGCACCGAACGCGATCGCGTGGGATCTCGTGAACTCCTCACCGTAGATGGCTACGGCGAGCAGGAACTGAGCGGTCGGGGCGAGGAACTGGAGCATGCCCAATGTCGAATAGCGCAGCCGGCGGGCGGCGGCGGTGAACAGCAGCAGCGGGGTGGTCGAGACGATGCCGGCCAGGCCGAGCAGCCACATTTCCTCATCGTTCGACCCAAATGCCGGCCTGCCAGCGCCTAGACCTAGCAACAGCCAGCCAAGGGCGAGCGGGAAGAGGAGGGCGGTCTCGATCGACAAACCGGCAATGGCATCGACCGACGCGACCTTCCTCAACAGGCCATAGGTGGCGAAGGTGACGCACAAAGTCAGGCTGATCCACAGGGTCGTGCCGGCGCCGGCGGCAAGCACCGCGACGCCCGCCGCGGCGATGGCGACGGCGGCCCATTGCAGCCTGGTCAGCCGCTCCTTGAGGATGAAGCGGCCGAGGAGGATGTTCATCAACGGGTTCAAATAATAGCCCAGGCTGCCGGCGAGGATGTGGCCGCTGATCACGGCATAGACATAGAGTAGCCAGTTGATGCCGATCAGCACCGAGGTCGCCAACAACAGGAGCATCGTGCGCCGGTCGCGAAGGCCATCGCGGATCTGGCCCCAGCCGCGTGTCGCCGCCACCAGCAGGACCAGGAAAGGCAGCGACCAAAGGATGCGGTGGGCCACGATGTCGAGCGGCGAAACCGCGACCAGCTGCTTGAAATAGATCGGCAGCACGCCCCACAGGCCATAAGCGAGCAGGCCGAGCATCAGCCCGGCCCTGGCATGGTCGTCGGCCCCGCGCGGCGGGTTGGGCGGTAGATTCATCGCGCGCTGGCCTAGAACCCATGACGGCCAAGTCAACGAACATGCTGAACCCGTTCCTGGTTGAAAGCGTTGGCCGGGGCGCTCATGCTTGTTCCGCGCCCGAATCTGAATGTCATGGAGGCAATCACCCTGGCCCTGGCCCGAATGATCATAACGGCATCGGCCCTTGGCCTGCTCGCGGCTTGCGAGACCGAGCCGCGCGGCGGCAAGCCGCGGCCGGTGGTCAGCGTCGAGGCACCGAGCAGGGCCGCGGCGTGGATGGCGATCGCCAGCACCGCCGATACAAAGCGGCTGGCCAATATAACCGGCGCCTGGGCCGCCGGCCTTGCCGACGCGCGCGAGGCGGGCTTCGTCACCGCGGTCCGCGACGAAGGGGCGCTGCTCAAGACCAGCGCTGCCTTGCCGCGGCCGGCGCCGACGCCAGGCAGCTACAATTGCCGGCTGATCCGGCTCGGCAGCACCGGCAAGGGCAAGCCGGCGGTTGAGAAATTCAAGCCGTTCTTCTGCTACGTCGAGGTTGAGGGCGAGCTGCTGACCATCGTCAAGCAGACCGGCAGCACCCGGCCCGCCGGACGGTTGTGGGAGGATGACGATCCCATCCGGCTGGTTTTCCTCGGCAGCCTGGCGCTCGGCGACGAAGAGCAGCCCCTGGCCTATGGCGAAAACGCCAAGCGCGACATGGCCGGAATCCTGGAACGCATCGAGCCGTTCCGCTGGCGCCTGGTCATCCCCTGGCCCCAGGACGGCGCCAAGCTTAATGTGTTCGAGCTGACTCCGGTCGTTGACCAGCCGAAATCATGAGCATTGGACGCTAAAGCCGGATTGCTGGCGGACCCCGGCGAGGTGCGGGCGATCCTGGTCGCGGCCGCCAAAGCCGGCGAGGCCGTCACTTATTCCGAGGCGCTGGCAATGCTCGGCCACCCCTTCAGCCGGCCCAGGATGCGGCAATTGTGCAAAGTGCTGGCTTTTGTCGACGACGAAGCCGCCGAGCGCGGCGAGCCGGAGCTGGCGGTGCTGGTCGTCCGCCAGTCGGACGGTCTGCCGGGCCAAGGCTGGTGGATCACCGGCGCGAAGGCGCATGACTACCGGGGGCTTTGGGAGGGGCCGCAAGCCCAGACGCTCATACGCAGGCTGCATGCCCAGGCGTTCGACTATTGGCGGAGGAATGGCTAAGCGCCCGGCGATGTCCGAGCAGCGCACTTTCACCGTATCCGACGACGACGACGGCATCCGGCTCGACCGCTGGTTCAAGCGCAACATGCCGGACGTCAGCTTCAACCTGGTTTCGCGCTGGGCGCGGACCGGGCAGCTCCGCGTCGACGGCAAGCGGGCAACGCCGGGCGACCGCGTCGTGGCCGGCCAGTCGATCCGCCTGCCGCCGCCGGAAACCGTGCCTGAGCAGACCGAGCGGCCCAGGCGCGAGCACGAGCCGCTGAGCGAGGACGAAGCGGCGTTTGTCCGCGAACTGGTCATCCACCGTGACGCCCATGCCTTAGTGCTGAACAAGCCGCCGGGTCTGGCGACGCAGGGCGGTACGCGGACCCACCAGCATCTCGACCGCCTGCTCGACGGTCTGGCCGACGAGGCCGGCAACCGGCCCAAGCTGGTCCATCGGCTCGACAAGGACACCAGCGGCGTGCTGCTGGTCGCGCGCTCGGCCCGGGCGGCGGGCCATTTCGCCAAGGCCTTTGCCGGCCGAACCGCGCGCAAGGTCTATTGGGCGCTGGTGGTCGGCGTGCCGTCGGCGGAGGAGGGAGTGATCGATTTGCCGCTGGCCAAACAGCCGGGCACGGGCGGCGAGAAAATGCATGTCGACCGCGAGAGCGGCCTGCCGGCGAGGACCCGCTGGCGGCTGGTCGACCGCGCCGGCAACCGCGCCGCCTGGCTGGAGCTGCAGCCGCAGACCGGCCGCACCCACCAGTTGCGGGCGCATATGGCGGCGATCGGTCATCCGATCGTCGGCGATGCCAAATATGGCGGGGCGGAGGCGTTCCTGACCGGCGGTATCAGCCGCAAGCTGCATCTGCATGCGCGGCGCCTGCGGATCGACGGGCCGGACGGCAAGCCGATCGACCGCCAGGCGGAGCTGCCGCCGCATTTCACAGAATCGCTGGCGACGCTCGGTTTCGACCCGATGGCGGGCGACAACCTTCCGCTCGATACGCCGGACCCGGCCAAATTGCCCGAGGTCAAGGCGCGCCGCGCCGCCGCGGCCGCAAAGTCGGCCCGCAAGGCGCGCAAGGGCGAGCGCCGGTCGCGCGGCCAGGCTCCGGCCGGGAAGAGCAAGCGGCGATGAACCGGCTGGCGATCTTCGATTGCGACGGGACGCTGGTTGACAGCGGCGCCACCATCCATCGCGCGCTCCTGGCGGCATTCAAGGCGCATGCCCTCGACTGCCCGCCACCGTCCGTCAGCCGCAAGGTCATCGGGCTCAGCCTCATCGAAGCCATGGCGATGTTGGCGCCGGCGGCCGACCATGAAGCCTTGAGCCGGACCTATAAGGACGCCTTCATCGCCATGCGGGCGAGTGGGCAAGTCGAGGAGCCGTTGTTCGACGGAATCCTGCCGTTGCTCGACGCTCTGGAAGCGGATGGCTGGCTGCTTGCGGTTGCTACCGGCAAGTCGGACCGCGGCCTTGGGCACTGCCTCGAAAGCCATGGGATACATGCCCGCTTCGTCTCGCTGCAAACCGCCGATCGGCACCCGAGCAAGCCGCATCCGGCGATGGCGCTCGCGGCCATGGCGGACGCGGGCGCCGGGCCGGCGACCAGCGTCGTCATCGGCGACACCAGCTTCGACATCGGCATGGCCCTGGCGGCGGGTGCCGGGGCGATCGGCGCGGCCTGGGGCTATCACGATCGCGACGAGCTTGCCGCCGCCGGCGCGCATGGAGTTGCCGAGGGGCCGGCGGCCGTGTTCGCCATCGCCCGGCAATGGGTGGAGAAAGCGGCGTGACCGAGAACCGCGAGGACATCTGGCGCAGGCGTTTCCAGCTTTTTGCGCTGGTGAGGCTGTTCGGCGTGGCGACGTTCCTGGTCGGAATCGCCATCGCCTATACCGATTTGCTGCGCCCGGGCGGCTGGCCCTTGGTCGGCGGGCTGCTCGCCATTGCCGGCGTCATTGATGCCGTCTTCGCGCCGCGCCTTCTGACGAAGCTGTGGCGGCAAGAGGATGCGTCCTCAGTGGATCGTCCGGAGGACGGTCCGAGAGGCGCATGAAGCGATTCTGGAAGGAAGCACGGTCCGTCGTCAGCGGGGATAGCTGGGCGGTGGAGCTCGACGGCAGGCCGCTGCGCACGCCGGCGCGCGAGGCGCTGCGGGTGCCGACCGAGGCCTTGGCCGAAGCCATCGCCGATGAGTGGCGCAGGGTCAGCGAGACGGTGGAGCCGGCGACGATGCCGCTGACCGGGCTTGCCAATGCCGCCATCGACCGTGTCGCGCCCGACCCCGATGCGTTCGCGGCGGGGCTGGCCAAATATGGCGAGAGCGATCTGTTCTGCTACCGCGCCGAGGCCCCAGCGGCGCTGGCCGATCGCCAAGCCACTGATTGGGACCCGGTCCTGGCCTGGGCCCGGCGGCGGTTCGATGTCGACTTCCGCGTCACTGCGAGCATCATCCACGTCGCCCAGCCGCAGGCGACGCTCGACCGGCTTGGCCATGCGGTTGCCGCCCTCGATCCCTTCCGGCTGGCGGCGCTGTCGCCGCTGGTGACGATCGGCGGCTCGCTGGTGGCGGCGCTGGCGGTGGTCGAGGGCGCCGTCGCCCCTGAGGATGCGTGGCAGGCGGTCAGCCTCGACGAACGCTGGCAGCTCGAGAAATGGGGCGCGGATGTCGAGGCCGAAACGGCGCTGGCCAACCGGCGGCGGAGTTTCCTCGATGCCGCGCGGTTCGTGGAATTGCTCGGCTAGGGGCCGGCGACGAGGTCGCGGACGAACGGCACCATGCCGACCTGTCGGCCGCGCCGGAGGCGCTCGGCGGCAACGATGGCGCGGACCTCGCCCAGGCATTCGGCGGTGTCGCGGTTGACCAGCACATAATCATATTCGGGCCAGTGGCTGATCTCGCCCGCCGCGCGCGCCATGCGGTCGGCGATGACCGAGTCGCTGTCCGTGCCGCGCGTGTGCAGCCGGCGTTCCAGCTCGGCCATCGACGGCGGCAAGATGAAGATTCGCACCAGATCCTCGCCCATCGCCGCCTGCAATTGCTGGGTTCCCTGCCAGTCGATGTCGAACAAAATGTCGCGGCCGGCCTTGAGCGCGGCCTTCACCGGCGCCTTCGGCGTGCCGTAGCGATAGCCGAACACCGGCGCCCATTCGACGAATTCGCCGGCGGCGATCATCCGGTCGAACTCGGCATCGTCGACGAAATGATAATCGACATTGTCGCGCTCGCCGGGTCGCTTCGGGCGAGTGGTCGCGCTCACCGACAACTCGACCTCCCGGTCGGCGGCGAGCAGCATGCGCGAAATGGTCGATTTGCCGGCGCCGGACGGGGATGAAAGCACGATCAGCAGGCCGCGGCGGCCGAGGCCGGGGGCGTCGATTGACGACAGGTCCATGGGGGCAATTGCCTTGTTGCACCCGCCGCCGTCAAGACGCGTATGCTGCACTGCACAAAAAACGCTTGAAATGTACCGCAATGCACCTTATTTGTGCACTGCAACATGAAAGGGAATACAATGGACAGCGAAGCCAAGACCCAGCCGGAAGCGGTGACCGCCATCGAGGCGACGACCCCGCCGGCCGTCACAGCGGCGCCCAAGGCCGCGGCTGAGCCGAAGTCGGCTCCGGCCAAGGCCGCCAGGCCCGCCACGACGGCGAAGAAGGCCAAGGGGCGCAAGCCCGCGGCCAAGATCGTCGCCAAGACCAAGACCACCAAGGCCCGCCGCGTCAACAAGGCCCGGCGCCCGACCGGCCGCAAGGCCGCCGCCCCCCGTTTTGAAAGGACCACGACCATGAATTACGACGCCACCAACTGGTTCGCCAACCTCGGCACCCTGCCGGGCGCCGACAAGTTCCAGACCCTGTTCGCCGACGCCGGCGAGCGCGGCCAGGACCTCGTCCGCAAGTCGCAGAAGGCCGCCGAAGAGCTGGCCGAGATCGCCAAGGCCAATGTCGAGGCGCTGACCGAAGCCGGTCGTATCGCCACCACCGGCGCCCGCGCCATCGGCCAGGACGCCCTGGCCAGTGGCCGGTCCAGCATCGAGCAGGCTTCGGCCGCCGTGAAGAGCCTGGCCGACGTCAAGTCGCCGACCGAGTTCTTCCAGCTGCAGAGCGAGCTGGCCCGCGCCTCGTTCGACCGCGCGGTCGCCGAAGGCTCGAAGCTGACCGAGCAGCTCGTCAAGCTGGCCGGCGAGGCGGTGCAGCCGCTGTCGACTCGCGCTAGCATCAATGCCGAGCGGATCAACGAGATCGCTGCCTGAACTCCCTCCTCTCCTCAGGCAGTTTGCGGCCGTCCCATCATGGGGCGGCCGCATTTTTATCTGGCCTCAAGAACCGCGAAGCCTTGGCAAGCGTTCGCAGCTTGCCATATTTTAGGAGCGCATGAGCGACTGTATGAGGATGATGGGCGACACGCCCGGCCGCAATGATGACGGCCTTGAGGACGGGCCCGACACCGGCGTCGTCACTCGCACCCGGCCGCGCACCAAGAAGCCGAGCAATTACAAGGTGCTGATGCTCAACGACGATTATACTCCAATGGAGTTTGTCGTGCTCGTCCTCCAGCGCTATTTCTCGATGGACATCGAGGATGCGACCCGGGTGATGCTGCAGGTCCACCAGCAGGGCGTCGCCGTCTGCGGCGTGTTCACCTACGAAGTCGCCGAAACCAAGGTCGCCCAGGTGATCGATTTCGCCCGCGAGAATCAGCACCCCCTGCAATGCACGCTGGAGAAGGCTTAGGCGAAGCCGTCATCCCGGCGAAGGCCGGGATCCCATGGGGCCAGTTCCTCCCACAGCGGATTGGATTCCTGGATCATCCGCAATTTCCACAACCGAGGCCACTCCTTGATCGCTTTTTCGCGTGCGATCGCGTCCTCGATGCGATCATGCTGTTCGGCGTAGACCAGCATCGTGCAATTATAGCGCTTTGCGAACTTCGAGCCGGTGCCAGTCCGGTGCTGATGAGTTCGCGCGGGCAAGTCCGCAGTAACGCCGGTATAAAGCACACCGTGCGGTTTGTTTGTGACAATGTAGACCCAGCCACCCATTCGCCGATCCTATCAGCAAGGCGCGCGAGCGAAAGCAGCGGTGCTATTTTCGCTGGGATCCCGGCCTTCGCCGGGATGACGTGTGGTTGCGCGCTCGCTGTCACCCGCTAAAGCGCGGCCATGGACTCCATCCACATTACCGGCGGCAAGCCGCTCAAGGGCAAGATCCCGATCTCGGGGGCGAAGAATGCGGCGCTGGCGCTGATGCCCTGCGCTTTGCTGACCGATGAGACGGTGACGCTGGAGAATTTGCCGCGCCTCGCCGACGTCGACAATTTCGCGCATTTGCTCAACCAGCTCGGCGTCTCGACTTCGGTCGCCGGTGTGAAAAAAGGCGCGTTCGGCCGCTGCATGACGCTGCAGGCCAAGGACATCGCCTCGACCGTCGCGCCCTACGACATGGTCCGGCGGATGCGCGCCTCGATCCTGGTGCTTGGGCCGATGCTGGCACGGGCTGGCGAATCGACGGTGTCGCTGCCCGGCGGCTGCGCCATTGGCGACCGCCCGATCGACCTGCATTTACAGGCGCTGGAAGCGATCGGCGCGGAAATCGAGCTGACCGCGGGCTATGTGAAGGCGACCGCGCCGAATGGCCGCTTGCCCGGCGGCGACTACAGCTTTCCAGTCGTCTCGGTCGGGGCGACGGAAAATGTGGTGATGGCGGCGGTGCTGGCGGCGGGCCAGAGCCAATTGTTCAACGCCGCGCGCGAGCCCGAAATCGTCGATCTTTGCCGGCTGCTGGTGGCGATGGGCGCCAGCATCGACGGCATTGGCTCCTCGCATCTGACGATTGACGGCGTTTCGGCACTGCACGGCGCCACCCACCGGGTCATGCCCGATCGTATCGAAGCCGGCAGCTATGCTTGCGCCGCGGGCATCACCGGCGGCACGCTCGACCTGATCGGCGCGCGCCCCGACGACATGCTGGCGATCACCAACGCGCTGGCGGCGTCGGGTCTGATGATCGAGTTCCACGACGAGGGCATGCGGGTGACCGCCGACGGGCCGCTGAAGCCGCTGGCACTGTCGACGGCGCCGTTCCCGGCCTTCCCGACCGACATGCAGGCGCAGTTCATGGCCATGCTGGCGCTGGCCGAGGGCGAGAGCTACCTTGAGGAGACCATCTTCGAGAACCGCTACATGCATGTGCCGGAACTGCGGCGGATGGGGGCCAATATCGACGTGCGCGGCCGCTCGGCCCTGGTCCATGGCGTCGGGCAATTGTCGGGCGCGCAGGTCATGGCGACCGACCTGCGCGCGTCAATGAGCCTGGTCCTCGCCGGCCTTGCCGCCGAGGGGGATACGGAAGTGCTGCGCGTCTATCACCTCGATCGCGGCTATGAGCGGCTCGAAGAAAAATTGAGCGCGGTCGGGGCGAACATCGAACGCCGCAGCACCGGCTGAAGCAGCCTTACTGCCGCGGCGGCTGACGCACCGTCCGGATGGCGATCCGGCGGGAATTGCCGTCGAGGTCCGGCCAGTCGATCGACTGGCCGGAGGTCAGCCCATAAAGGGCCGCGCCCATCGGCGTCAGGATCGAAATCCGGCCCAATGCGATATTGGCCTCAGCCGGCAGCACCAGGCTGACGGTGCGGATCTGGCCTGACCGCTCGTCGACGAACTCGACCTCCGAGCCAAGCGTCACAGCCGCCTCGGGCAGGGTCGATTCGTCGTGCAACTCGGCACGCTCGATTTCGTCGAGCAGCATCGAGGCGATGACCGGAAACCGGTCCTCGACCTGCAAAGCGAGGCTCGCCACCATGTCGGATTCGGCGGCGAGCAAGTGAATTGGCGGGCGCTTGGCGCCCACGGGCTGCTTGCCCATGTCTTGCCTTTCAAAATTGGAAAAATGGATGTCGCCTGGGCTCCCCGAGCCCGCGACAAATGCGGACTCGGGCTAGGCTCGCGCCGCGAGCTGTCCCGCGTGGACGGTGAATCGCTCGAACTGGTGCCGCATGGTCATGGTCATGAAATGGGGTGTGCGGAGGCGGAAGTCAAACCGCATCACCATGCGTCGAGGGCGTGGAGCGCGAGACCGACCAGGCCGCCGACCAATGTGCCGTTGATACGGATATACTGGAGGTCGCGGCCGACCGCGCTCTCCAGCCGCTCGGTGACCGTCCGCGCGTCCCAGCCGCGCACCGTCTCGCTGACCAAAGTGACGATCTGGCTGCCGTAGCTGGCCGCCATGCCGGCGACGGCGCGACGCGCAAACTGGTTGATCGCCGAATGGATGCGCGCGTCCTTCTCCAGGCTTTGGCCCATCGAGCGCAGGACCTCGCCCAATTTGCCGGCCAGCGCCGCATCCGGGTTGCGGGCGGCGCGGATCATCGCCTCGCGGCCCCGCTGCCACAATGCGTCGATCCACAGGCCGACCGAGCGGTTGGCGAGCAATTCGTCCTTCATCGCCTCGACCCGGGCGCGGGTTTCGGCGTTGGTCTGCAGATCGTTGGCGAGGTCGGCGAGCGCCTGCTCGACTTTCTGGCGGACCGGATGGGCGGGGTCGGTGCTCATTTCCACGGTCAGCTTGCGCAGACCTTCGACGATGGCGTCGGCCAGCCTGGCGTCGAGCCCGGCGATCTTGAGTACCCAGCTGGCGCGCTTGTGGACCATGTCGCGGATCAGGCCTTCGTTGGCGTCGAGCGCGCGCGCCATCCAGCGAATCGCCGCCTCCAACATCGGCACATGGCGGTCCTCGTTGATCGCCGAGGCCAGGGCATGGCCGAGCAAGGGCGACACCTCCATTTTCTTCAGGCGGGTCGATACCGCCGCCTTGACCAGCCCGCCCAGTCGCTCGTCGTCGAGGCTTTCGAACAAATCGGCGATCAGCCGCGACGCGCCCTGACGGATTCGGGTTTCCTGGCCCTCGGGCGCCTGCAGGAAGCGGCCGACCGCGCCGGCGACGTCGATGTTGCGCATCCGGCGGGCGACGACCGGAGCAATCAGGAAATTCTCCTTGAGGAAATTCGCCAGCGCCGCGCCGATGCGGTCCTTGTTGCGCGGGATGATGGCGGTGTGCGGGATCGGCAGGCCGAGCGGGTGGCGGAACAATGCCGTGACCGCAAACCAGTCGGCGAGGCCGCCGACCATCGCCGCCTCGGCGAAGGCCTTGACGTAGCCGAGGCCCGGCCAGACCGGTTCGTAGGCGCGCGCGGCGACGAAGATGGCGGCCATGACCAGCAGCAGGCCGGTGGCGGCGATCTTCATGCCCGCCGCCCCGGGCTGGGCGGTGTTGAAGCGAGCCAGTGCGGGAGTCGCGGGCAGCGAGGTCATCGCCGCCACTCTAACCGCACCGACCCCGATGTCACTCCGCCGGCAAAGGCGCCGCGGAATCTGGCGTCGAGTGGCTCGGCTCGTAGGTCAGCAATTTGTCGCGCAGCCATGGCCCGACTCGCTTCTCGAGCCCGTCGGCGAGGCTGAAGCCGGCCGGCACGATCAACAGGGTCAGCAAGGTCGACATGATCAGGCCGCCGATCACCACCGTGCCCATCGGCGCCCGCCATGCCGCGTCGCCCGACAGGGAAATGGCGGTCGGGATCATGCCCGCGACCATCGCCACGGTCGTCATCACGATCGGCTGGGCACGCTTGTGGCCGGCCTCCATCAGCGCCTCGTGCTTCGGCATACCGTGGTCCATCATCTCCACCGCGAAGTCGACCAGCAGGATCGAGTTCTTGGCGACGATGCCGAACAGCATCAGCACGCCGATGAAGACGGGCAGCGATAGTGGCTGGCCGAGGATGGCGAGCGCGATCAGCCCGCCCAACGGCGCCAGCAGCAGCGATCCCATGTTGACCAATGGCGACATGAAGCGCCGGTAGAGGAGCACCAGCACGGCGAAGACCAGCAGCACGCCCGAGCCCAAGGCGACCATGAAGCTCTGCATCATTTCCGCCTGCCACTCCTCGTCGCCGAAGGGAGCGTTGGACACGCCCAAAGGCAGGTCCTTCATGGTTGGAAGCGCGTTGATCTTCGCCATCGCGTCGCTCTTGACGACGTCCGGGGCCAGATCGGCGCCGACGAAGATGCGGCGGTTCTGGTTGTAGCGCTGGATCGTCGTCGGACCCGATCCGAAGCTAATGTCGGCCACCCGGCTCAACGGCACGCTGCCGCCCGAAGTCGTCGGCACCGGCAGGCTGCGGATGGTTTCAAGGTCGCGGCGCGACGATTCCGGAAGCATCACGCGGATCGGCACCTGGCGGTCGGCGAGCGAGAACTTGGCGCTGTTCTGGTCGATGTCGCCCATGGTGGCGATGCGGATGGTCTGGCTGAGCGCCGTGGTCGTCACCCCCAATTGCGCCGCGAGGTTCAGGTTCGGCTTGATCAGCAACTCCGGACGGCGCAGGTCGGCGTTGACCCGCGGCGCGCGGACTTCCTTCAGCGCGCTCATCTCGTCGACCAGCTTGCTGGCGGTGTTGTTGAGCAGGACCGGGTCGGAGCCCGACAGCATGATCGAAATGTCGCGGCCGGTGCCGCCGCCGCCGCTTTGCGACAGGAAGCTGACCCGGGCGTCGGCGACCTGGGCGAGTTGCGGAGTCAGGTCACGCTCGAATTCGATGCTGGTCCGCTCGCGGTCCTTGTCGAGGGTGATGAAGATGAAGGCATTGCCTTCGCGAATGCTCTCCAGCGCATGCAGCGTCTCGGGCTGCTTGTTGATGATCCCCGCCACCTCGTCGGCAACCGCCTCGGTCTGCGTGATCGTCGTTCCCGGCAGCATTTCGATGCGGATCCGGCTGAAGTCCGAATTGGTCGTCGGGAAGAACTGGCTGGGCAGCGACATGAACATACCGATCGTCGCCACGAACGACAGGAAGCCGATGCCGATGATCCACATGCGGTGGTCGCGGAAGCGCGCCTTCCACCGGCCCGCGAACCAATCGTGGTAGCGGGCGACGCCGCCATTGGTCAGGCGGATACCCATGCCGAGCAGCTTGACGGCGCCATAGCCGGCGACCAGCGCCAGGACGAAGCCGACGAACAAAGGAATGATCGCCGGCAGCTCGAGCGGCGCCATCAGGCCGGGCACGGTCGCAATCGTCATGGCGAAGGCCGCCAGCACCAGCAGGACGAAGATGAATTCGGCGAACCAATAGCCCGGCCGCAGGCGGACGCGCTCGAGCCGGGCGCGCATTTCCTTGGCCTTGTTCGAGTCGAGCGACCAGCGCAGGATGCCCATGTAGCGGTCCATCATCCAGCCCTCGCCGTGGGACTGATGGCCGTGGGCCTTGAGGAAATAGGCCGCGATCATCGGCGTGATCATGCGCGCGACGAACAGGCTCATCAGTACCGCAAGCACGACCGTGTACCCGAAATTCTTGAAGAACTGGCCGGAAATGCCGGGCATCATCGCCACCGGCAGGAAGACGGCGACGATCGACATGGTGGTTGCGAGAACGGCCAGGCCGATCTCGTCGGCGGCGTCGATTGACGCCTGCCAGGCCGACTTGCCCATGCGCATGTGCCGAACGATGTTCTCGATCTCGACGATGGCGTCGTCGACCAGCACGCCGGCGACCAGCCCCAAGGCGAGCAGCGACAGCGAATTGAGCGTGATCCCCATCAGATCCATGAACCAGAAGGCCGGAATCGCCGACAGCGGGATGGCCACCGCGGAGATCAGCGTGGCGCGGATATCGCGCAGGAACAGGAAAACGACCAGGACGGCGAGGACCGCGCCTTCGATCATCGCCAGCATCGAGCTGGAATATTGCTGCTTGGTATAGTCGACGCTGGTGAACAATTGGGTGAACTCGACACCGGGGTTGGCCTTCTCGATTTCGTCGAGCTGGCGCATGGCCTCGTCATAGACCGTGACGTCGGAAGCGCCCTTGGCGCGCGCGACCGAGAAGTTGACGACCTGGGCGCCGCGGATCTTGCCGATGCGCCGCTGCTCGCCATAGCTGTCGCTGACGCTGGCGATGTCGGCCAGCTGGACCGTGCGGCCGCCGCTCAGTTGAATCTGGGTCTGCGACAGTTGAAAAGCGTCAACGGCGTTGCCGAGGACGCGAACCGACTGGCGTGAACCGGCGATCTCGGCCCGGCCGCCGGCGGCGTTGATGTTGAGCTGCCGCAGGGCCGCGTTGACCTGCGAGGCCGTCACCCCGAGCGACTGCATCCGCGCCGGATCGAGGATAACCCTGATCTCGCGGTCGACGCCGCCGTTGCGCTCGACCGCCGCCATGCCTTCGACGGCGAGCAGCCGCTTGGAGACGACATCGTCGACGAACCAGCTCAATTGCTCGATCGTCATGTCCGGCGCCGCCACCGCGAAATAAGCGATCGGGTTGCTCGACGTGGTTTCCTTCTCGACGAACGGCTCGAGAATGCCGTCGGGCAGCTCGCCACGGATCTGGTCGATGGCGTTCTTCACCTCGTTCACCGACTGATTGACGTCGGTGCCGATCTCGAACTCGACGACGGTGGTCGAGGAGCCCTCGTTGGCGTTCGAGCTGATGCTGCGCACGCCGGGCAGGGTCCGAACCGACGCCTCCACCAGCTGCGTGATCTGGTTCTCGATCTCGGTCGGCGCGGCGCCGGGCTGGCTGATCGACGCGATGACCACCGGAAACTCGATGTCCGGATTGTCCTGCACGTCCATTTGCATGAAGGCGATCAGGCCGGCGATGGTCAGGCCGATGAACAACACGATCGGCGGAACCGGGTTCCGGATCGACCAGGCCGAGATATTACGGAAATTCATACCATTCTTCCCAATTCGGCTGGCTTATCGCTTCTGGAGCTGCGGCCGCACCTTGTCGCCGGGATTGAGGAAGCCGCCGGCGCGCAGGACGACCTTTTCATTGCCCCGCAGGCCTTCGATCACGGCGATCCCCGCCGGCGTGACGGTGCCGGTCTTGACAGCCTGGCGCTGGGCCCGGTTGGCCTTGTCGACGACATAGACGAAATTGCCCTTGTCATCGCTGAGGATGGCCGATTCCGGCAGGATCGGCGCTTCCTGCGATCCGGCGGTGATTTCGACCGAGGCGAAGCCGCCCGGCCGCAGCGACGGATCATAGGCGAGCGCGACCCGCGCGATTCCCTGCCGGTTCTGCTGGTTGACGATCGGCGAAATCTGCCAGACCGAGCCGGCGAAGCTGCGCTGCGAGCCGACCGGCGTCACGGTCGCCGGGGCGCCGACCGCCAGCTGGACGAGATCGGATTCGCTGAGCTGGGCGCGAAGCTCCATCTGGCCGCCGCGGGCAACCCGGAACAGCGCACCCGATCCGGCGCTGACTACCTGGCCGGGCTCGACATTGCGTTCGAGCACCAGGCCGGCGGCCGGCGAGCGGACGTCGAGACGACCGATGCGGGCGCGAGTCTCCGCCAGGCTGGCCTGGGCGACGCGCACGCGCGCATTGGCGGCGTCGCGGGCCGCGCGCTTGCGGTCCATGTCAGCCTTGGAAACGAAGCCGCGGCCGACGAGCGCCGCGCTCCTCTCATATTCGTTCTGAGCCAAAGCGGCGTCGGCACGCGCGACCTCGACCTGAGCGGCAAGCTGCCGGGCCTGCTGCGACTGGACCGAGCGTTCGATCACCGCCAGAGTCTGGCCGGCGCCGACCCATTGCCCGGGCTGGACCCGGACTGCGGCGACCATCCCGCCTTCGCCCGCGATGCCGACCGGCATGTCGATGCGCGCCGCCAGGTTGCCGGTCGCCGCGATCGTGCGGGCGACCGACTGGCGCCCGGGCACCACCACCGTCACAGTCGGGATCTGGCCGCCACCAGGGCCGCCGGCCGCGGCCTGCTCGGCCGCCGGCGGCTTGTCGCCCCCCGCGAACATCCACAGGACGAGCAAGATGGCGAGAACGCCGATGACCGCCGCAATAATGATGTTCCGCCGACGCCTGGAGCGATCGACGACGATCAGAGTATCGGAGCCCTGCAAACGAGTTTCCCGGTTCATGCGCAACATTCTTTCGCCCTGTTCGCGATTCAAGCAGCCACCGCTGCAGCTACTGTATTACGCGAATAAGTCACCAGCTGCAACAGGAAGCGGGCGCATAGACGAAATCCAAGTGAATTTCGACCAACGGGGGCACTTGCCACGGCAAGCGGCGTTGTTGTCCAAGCGAAACGAGCGCGCCGGGTGATTCGCGGCCGCGGGAGCGAAGGAAAAGAATGCCATGGAACTTCTCGAATCGCATGGATGGATCGCCTGGATCATCATCGGCGGGCTGGCCGGGGCGGTCGCCAAGCTGCTGATGCCCGGCAAGGACCCGGGCGGCTGCATTGTCACCGTCCTGCTCGGCATCGCGGGCGCGCTGCTTGCCGGCTTTATCGGCCAGGCGATGGGCCTCGACAGCGCCATGAACGGGGCCGGGTTCATCGGCGCCATCGTCGGTGCCTTCCTCATCCTCCTCATCTATCGGATGATCCTCAAGCGGCGCTAGGGCCTACGCCGTTCAGCGGCCAGCCATTCGCCCGCGGGCAGCCTGCTCGCGGGCTTTTGGTGTCCTGAGGAGTGAAAATCGATGAGAAATATCTTCCTGCCGCTGCTGGCGGCGGTGGCCGTGGCCATGCCGGGGGGGGCGGCCGCGCAGTCGGCCATCCAGGTCCAGCCGATCAGTGGCACCCGGCTGGACGTCTCGGCGACCGGCGAAGTTACCCGCGTGCCCGACATCGCCATCATTTCGACCGGGGTGGTGACAAGGGCGGCGAGCGCGACCGCGGCCATCCAGCAGAACGCGACGCGGATGGAGCGAGTCCGGGCCGCGCTGAAGCGGGCCGGGGTCGAGGACAAGGATATCCAGACCAGCTCGATCAATCTCAACCCGGAATATCATTACCAGCAGAACAAGCCGCCAGTGCTGACCGGCTATACGGCGTCGAACCAGGTGTCGGTCCGGTTCCGCGACATCGGCGACACCGGCCGTATTCTCGATGCCCTGGTCGCCGAGGGCGCCAACCAGATCAACGGGCCGAGCCTGACCATCGACAAGCCGGAAGCGGCCCTGGACGAGGCGCGGATGAAGGCCATCGCCAACGGCCGGGCGCGCGCCGATTTGTATGCCCGCGCGCTGGGCATGCGGGTGGTGAAGCTGCTGTCGGTCAGCGAGACGGGCGGCCACAGCATGCCGCCGCCGATGCCAATGTACGCGCGAGCCGAAGCGATGTCGGCCGATGCGTCGACCAAGATCGACCCGGGCGAGCAGAAGCTGTCGGTCACCGTCGCGATGAGCTTTGAATTGCAGCCGTAGCCGCCGAGCATGGCGATGCCGACGCGAAGCGTCGCCGGAGCTGCGCGAAGAGCTGGCGCAGGCCGGCCAGCGGGGAGGCGAAGCCGAGCCCGGCTGACGTCACGGGATTTACTCCCGTGACGGCCCTAGTGGTTGAAGGACAGAACCCCTCCACCGCCTTTGGCGGTTCCCCTCCCCGGCAACTGCCGGGGAGGAACTACATAAGAAAAGGCCGCGCGGGGCGTTGCCGCGCGGCCTTCCTTTTTTGCGAAAAAATTCGCGTCTAGCGGACGGATCCGCGGCGAACGAGGTTGACGATGGCGAGCAGGATCACCGCGCCGACCAACGACACCAGGATGTTGGTGATGTCGAGCGGTTCCGACGAGTTGATGTTGCCGCCGCCGAAGATCAGACCGGCGATGAATGCGCCGACAATGCCGACGACGATGTTCATCAGTACACCTTGCTGGGCGTCCGTGCGCATGACGAGGCTGGCAAGCCAACCAACGACACCGCCGACGATGAGCCAAACGATGAAACCCATAGCGTTCCCTCCTGTTCGTGGCCGACAGGTCAGACGCCTGGCGGCCTTCCGGCATCAAGACGCGTGATGCTGGACTCTTGTTCCGGATAATGAACCTCCTGTCCAGACCGCATGCGAAACGAAAGGGCCGCGGGGTTTCCCGCGGCCCTTCGCCGTTCCTCAAGGGAGAGGGTATTGCTCAATAGCGCTGCTGGCGCTCGTACTGCTCGCGGTAATGCTTGATGCGGGTGACGCGCAGGCCGGGCATGCCGCTGCGGTCGACCGCGCGCTGCCAGCTGGTGAATTCCTCGAGGCTGAGCGAGTAGCGGGCGCAGGCCTCGTCGACACTGAGCAACCCGCCGGCGACGGCGGCGACGACCTCGGCCTTGCGGCGCACGACCCAGCGGGTGGTGGCCGGCGGTGGCAGCGAGTCGATGGTCAGTGGCTCCCCGAGAGGGCCGATGACCTGGGCTGGCCTGAACTTCTGATTCTCGAGCATTGCCGTCCTCAAAACCGATAAGTGAAGTGTCGATGGGCCCTGTTTAACGGCGCGGCATTGAAGATATTCTGAAACGCGCTGGTAAACTTAAGCCTCATTTGTCCTTACCGTCCGTTAACCCTGTCTTCGTTGGCCCTTCCGCAAACGCTCCGCCAAGGCGTCCGACGGCGTCGCGCCAGCCCTCGCTGGCCGAGAGCAGACAGGCGATCGCCGCCTGCCGGTCCCGGTCCGCGGCCGATTCGGCGTTTTCAAGCGCGCGAAGCAGCTCCTCCATCTCCAGCGAGGTTTCGGCCGCAGCCTGAAAATCCCCCTCGTGCCTCGCCAAGCCCCCAGCCCTTGTTTCCGTTATTGGTTGAGGCGGTCTAGCGAGACAGGGTGAATTTCGGGTAAAGAGCGGCCCTCAATGCCAATCGACTTCGCCCTGAGCCGCCCCTCGCGGGACGCCCGCATCGTCGTCGCCATGTCCGGCGGCGTCGACAGCAGCGTCGTCGCCGTGCTCGCCGCGCGCACCGGCGCCGAGGTAATCGGCGTCACGCTGCAGCTCTACGACCATGGCGAAGCAGTGAAGCGCAGCGGCTCGTGCTGCGCCGGCCAGGACATCTACGATGCCAAGACCGTCTGCGACCGGCTCGGCATCGCCCATTACGTGCTCGACTATGAAAGTCGGTTTCGCACCGGCGTGATCGACAAGTTCGCCGACGAGTATGCGGCTGGGCGGACGCCGGTGCCGTGCTCCTTGTGCAACCAGGGGGTGAAGTTCGTCGATCTGATCGCCTTCGCGCGGGATTTGGGCGCCGATTGCCTGGCGACCGGCCATTATGTCCGCCGTGTCGAGCGGGAAGGGCGCGTCGAACTGTGGAAGGGCCGCGACCCTGCTCGCGACCAGAGTTATTTCCTCTACGGCACGACGGCCGACCAGCTCGGTTACTTGCGATTCCCGCTCGGCGATTTGCCGAAGAGCGAGGTGCGCGCCCTAGCGGCGGAAGAAGGGCTGATCGTCGCCGACAAGCCCGACAGCCAGGACATCTGCTTCGTCCCCGACGGCGACTATGCCTCGCTGGTCAAGAAGCTTCGCCCGGAAACGGCGGCGCCAGGCGAGATCGTCCATGTCGACGGGCGGGTGATCGGGACCCACGAGGGCGTCGTCCATTTCACGATTGGTCAAAGGCGCGGGATCGAGGTCGGCGGTCAGCCCGAGCCGCTCTACGTCGTGCGCATCGACCCGGAAGAGCGCAAGCTGGTAGTCGGCCCACGTACCGCGCTGGCAGTTGGGGCGGCGCGGGTCGAGGACGTCAACTGGCTCGGTGAGGACCAGGTCGCGGTCGAAGCGAAGGTGCGCTCGCTAGCGCGGCCGGTTCGTGGCGCATGGGACGGCCAGCGATTGACCTTCGTCACGCCCGAATATGGCGTCGCCCCCGGCCAGTCGGCGGTGTTCTATGACGGCGAGCGACTGCTCGGCGGCGGGACGATTGTCGGGACGGAAGCGGTGAGTGCTGAAATCGCGGCCGCGGCTTGATCGTCACGAGCCCTTGAGGCTGCCGATCGACAGCATGCGATTGGCGTCCCGGGGAGTCCATGGTAGGAATCCGCAATCGTCCGCACTTTGCCGGCCCGCGGACGACCGAGAGACTTAGTGCTCCCGCCTACCAAAGCGCAGGCTCGAGCATGTCCACATTCATCGACTCGGCCAGGACCGAGGTTCTTCGGCAGCTTGACCAAGGCATGCCGGTCAGTGAAATCCTTGAACAGCTTTGCCTTGCGTTCGAATCGAACCATCCCGGCACGAAGGCCGGAATAACCATCCTCGATCGAACATTGCGGACATTCGAAAGTGCGATTTTTCCGTCGCTTTCGCCAGCCTATGCCGAGGCGCTGAAGGGGATTGCCGTAGCGGACAGGCCGGGCTCGTGCGCTGTTGCGGTGTACGAAGGCAGGACGGTCGTGAGCACCAACGTCGCCGCCGATACGAGGTTTGCGGCAGCTTGGAAGAACCTTAGTGCTGAGCACGGCCTTGAGGCGCTGGTCTCGATTCCCATCCTGCGCAATGGCAAGGAGGCGGTCGGCACTTTCGTCGTAGCCTACCCGCCCAAGACGGGTCTGAGCCGGGACGATCTGAAAATCGCTGACGTTTTCGCCGAAACATGCGCCCTCGCGATGAACGACCGTCGGTATCGGCGGCCCCCGACGCATTCTAATCCGCTTGAGCCCGCAGACCTGCATTGAGCCTGACGGCAGCCTTGGTCGCAGGAAGCCTCTAAATCTGGAAATGCCCTTCGATGACGGTCACGCAATGGCCGCCGAGGATCACCCGGTCCCCTCTCAGCTCGCAATGGAGGATGCCGCTGCGCTTGCTCGCTTGCAGCGCAGTGAAGTGGGTGCGGCCGAGGCGCTCGGCCCAGAAGGGCGTTAGCGCCGCATGGGCCGAGCCGGTCACCGGGTCCTCGTCGATACCGCAGTAAGAGACGAAGACGCGGCTGGCGACGTCGTGCTCGACTCCGGGCGCGGTGACGATTGCCATGCGTTGGATGGTCTTCAGGGCCGAGAAATCGGGCGCGACGGCCCGCACCGCCGCTTCGTCGGCGACCTCGACGATGGCGGCGTCGTTGCAGGCGGTGGCCAGCCAGACCGGCGAGTCCGGCAGGCCCAAAGCGAGGCAAAGCTCCGGCTCGAGCGTCTCTTCCAGCGGCGCCGCCGGCAGGTCGAGCCACAGCAGATCGTCCTTGCGCGTGACGGTCAGCACGCCCGAGCGGGTCGAAAAGCGGACCTTGTCGCCCGGGATCAGGACATGGCCGGCGGCGAGGCTGGCGTGGCCGCACAAGTCGACCTCGACGGTCGGGGTAAACCAGCGCAGGTCGTAATCGGCGTCGCCATTCTCGCTCGGGACGGTGAAAGCCGTCTCGGAGAGATTATTCTCGGCGGCGATGGCCTGCATCATCGCGTCCGGCAGCCATTCGGTCAGCGGCATCACCGCCGCCGGATTGCCGGTGAAAGTGCGCGCGGGGTCGGCGAACGCATCGACCTGGAAGAAGGGAAGGGGCGTGGTCATCGCGCGGTCTCCGTCAGGTCGGAGGAAAGCAGGGTTTCGCGGTCCTTGTGGCCCTCGGGATCGAGATGGATGATGATCTCGGTCGCCGGGAAGCGGTCGCACAAGGCATGCTCGACCCGTTCGAGCGAATCATGGGCCTGCTTAACCGTCCAGCCGCCCGGCACCCAGACATGGAACTGGACGAAGCGGTGGGTGCCCGAATGGCGCGTGCGCAGATCGTGGAGGCCGGCGAGCTCGGGATATTCCCTGGTCGCGGCCAGGAAGGCGTCGCGCTCGGCCTCGGGCCATTCGCGGTCCATCAACTGGTCGACCGACTGGCTGGCGGCGCTCCAGGCATTGTAGAGCAGCCAGACGGCGATCGCGAGGCCGAAGACCGGGTCGGCCAGCGTCCAGTCAAGCATCTGGTCGAGCACCAAGGCGGCGATGACGGCCAAATTGAGCAGCAGATCCGACTGGTAATGGACATGGTCGGTGTGGATGGCAACCGAGGCGGTGCGGCGGATGACGTAACGCTGGTAGGCGAGCAGAGCGAAGGTCGCGGCCATGGCGATGATCGAGACGCCGACGCCGAGCTCGAGGCCCTCGGTGCGAGCGCCGCTGCCCATGCGGTCGATCGCGCGCCAGGCGATGAGCAAAGCGGAAAAAGTGATCAGGATGACCTGGATGAGCGCGGCCAGCGCCTCGGCCTTGCCATGGCCGAAGCGGTGCTCGGCGTCGGCCGGCATCGCCGCCCAGCGCACGCCGAGAAAGGTGATGACGCTGGCGACGACGTCGAGGATGGTGTCGGCGAGGCTGCCGAGCATCGCCACAGAGCCGGTCTCCCAGCTCGCCCAGACCTTCAGCGCGACCAGGAACAAGGCCATGGTGACGCTGGCCATGGCGGCGCGCTTGGTCAAATCGCCGCGCTCGGCGCCGTGGGCACGGCCCGGATGATGGTGCGCGTGGGCGTGGCCGGGGCTCATGGGTAGAGCAGGCTTTCGGCCCAGCCGACCGGAGCCCGCGTGAACAGCCGCCGCTCGTGCAGGCGGTGCGGCCGGTCCTGCCAGAACTCGATCCGCTCGGGGACGAGGCGAAAGCCGCCCCAGCGTTCGGGCCGAGGCACGTCGGCGCCCTCGTAGCGCTCGCGCACTTCCTCGCAACGCGCCTCGAATGCTTCGCGGCTGGCGAGCGGGCGCGACTGGTCGGATGCCCAGGCGCCGATCTGCGAATCGCGGGCGCGGCTGGCGAAATAGGCGTCGGCCTCGGCGTCGGGCAGGCGGGATACCGGCCCTTCGAAGCGCACCTGACGGCGCAGCGACTTCCAGTGGAAGAGGAGGGCGGCGTGAGCGTTCGAGATCAACTCCTCGCCCTTGCGGCTATCTAGGTTGGTATAGAAATCGACGCCCTGGGTTCCGTGGCCCTTCATCAGCACCATGCGCACCGAGGGCCGGCCGCTCGCCGTTGCCGTCGCCAGCGCCATCGCCTCGGCGTCGTTGGGCTCGGCCTCCTTCGCGTCTGCGAACCAGGCGTCGAACAGGGCGAGTGGATCATCGGCCATGGCCATGCTCTAGTGCGTGGCGCGCTTGCCCTGCAAGGCACGCCTGATGCACAGGGGGGGCGATGGACCTGTACCAACAACTGGGCGTCAAGCGCGGGGCAAGCGAGGCGGAGGTCAAGAAGGCCTATCGCAGCCTCGCCAAGCAGCTTCATCCCGACCGCAACAAGGACAATCCCAAGGCGGCCGATCGCTTCGCCAAAGTGACGCAGGCCTATGACATCTTGTCCGACAAGGACCGGCGGGCACGGTACGATCGCGGCGAGATCGACGAGGAGGGCAATCCGCGCATGCCGTTCGGGGCCGGCTTCGGCGGCGCCGGCGCTGGAGCCAGTCATCGGCAGGGCGGGGGCGCGGGCGGCGCCGGGTTCGAAGGATTCGATCCCGCCAGCACGGCCGATCTGTCCGATTTGTTCGAAGGCCTGTTCGGCGGAGCCATGGGCGGCGGTCGGCGCGGCGGGACAAGCGGCGGCTTCGAGGGCTTCGGCCGCCGCCGCCAGGCCCCGCCGCAGAAAGGCGCGGACGTCGCCTATCGGCTGAAGGTGCCCTTCCTCGACGCGGCGACACTCAAAGCCCAGCGGGTGACACTGGCGGGCAGCAAGACCATCGATGTGAAGCTGCCCAACGGGGTCGACAATGGCACCAGGATCCGGCTTGCCGGCCAGGGCCAGCCGGGGCCGGCAGGCAATGGCGATGCCATCGTCACCATCGAAGTCGCGCCGCATCCCTTCTTCACCCGCGACGGCAAGCACATCCGCCTGACCCTGCCGATCAGCCTCAAGGAGGCGGTGCTTGGCGCCCGGATCAAGGCGCCGACGCCGGAAGGGCCCGTGATGCTGACCGTTCCCAAGGGTGCGTCGTCGGGCAAGGTGCTGCGGCTCAAGGGCCGCGGCTTTACCGACAAGGCCGGCAAGCGCGGCGACCAATTGGTGACCTTGATGGTCGATTTGCCGGCTGCCGATCCGGCGCTGGAGGCCTTTGCCACCGACTGGGACGGCGCCGGCAACCCGCGCGCCGGCATGGGCGTCTGATGCAGGAGCAGCATCCGCTGTCGCCCGAAGACCGGCGCAAGAAGCTGGCGGCCGAAACGGCGGCGTTCGGCCACGACGTCGCCGAGAAGATCCACAAGCCGGCGACCCCCTGGGAAATTGTCAAGCGGATCGCCATCGGCGTCTACAACGACGGCTTCATTCACGCCGGCAACCTCGCCTTTCTCGCCTTGCTGGCTTTGTTTCCGTTCTTCATCTCGGCCGCCGCCATTGCCAAGCTACTCGGCCAGTCGGAGGACGGGCAGAAGACGGTCGCCACCGTCCTCAGTAAATTGCCGCCCGAGGTCGCCGTCGTGTTGAGCGCCCCGGTCCGGGAAGTGCTGACAGCGCGGACCGGGCCGTTGCTGTGGCTGGGCGCCATTGTCGGGCTGTGGACCGCCGCCAGCTTCATCGAGACCATCCGTGACATCCTGCGCCGAGCCTACGGGATCAAATATTGCGCGCCGTTCTGGACGTACCGATTGGGCTCGATCGGGTTGATCATCGCCGCCGTCCTGCTGCTGATGGCGGCATTCGGCGCCAGCGTCGCGATCAGTTCGATCCATTATGTCATCATCCAGGAAATCCCGGCCTCGCGCGGGATCGCATCCTGGCTCGGCTTCTATCGCATCGCGCCGGCTATCGCTCTGTTCGTCACTTTCTATTTCACCTTCCTGGTGCTGACCCCGGCGCGCTACCGCGGCAAGGAATGCCGCAAGTGGCCCGGCGCGCTGCTGATCACCGCCTGGTGGATTATCACGGTCGAGCTGCTGCCGAGCGCGCTGACCCTGCTTGGTGGCTACAGCCTGACCTACGGCAGCCTGGCGGGCGTGATGATCGCGCTGATTTTCTTTTTCGTCATCGGCCTGGGCGTGGTCACCGGCGCCGAGCTCAACGCCGCACTGGCCGATTCCGAAGGCTACGCGCTAAAGGGCGAATATTATTCGGGCCCGTTCGCCGACGAGCTCGAGGTTGACGAGCCCGAGCCGGGCGAGGACGTGGCGCCGGAAGTTCAGGGGATCAGGGCATGACCAAGTTGATGGCAGGCAAACGGGGCCTGATCATGGGCCTCGCCAACGACCGCTCACTGGCGTGGGGCATCGCGCAGAAGTTGGGCGAACATGGCGCCGACCTCGCGTTCAGCTACCAGGGCGAAGCCATAAGGAAGCGCGTCGGGCCGCTCGCCGAGCAGCTTGGCAGCGATCTCCTCATCGATTGCGACGTCAGCGACATGGTGGCGCTCGACGGCGCTTTCGACGCATTGAAGAAACGCTGGGACGGGCTCGATTTCGTTGTCCACGCCATTGGCTTTTCCGACAAGAACGAGCTGCGCGGTGGCTATGTCGACACCAGCCTGGACAATTTCCTGATGACCATGAACATCTCGGTCTACAGCTTCTGCGCGGTGGCGGCGCGGGCGCGGACGATGATGAAGCCGGGCGGCTCGCTGCTGACCTTGAGCTATTATGGCGCCGAAAAGGTCATCCCGCATTACAACGTCATGGGCGTCGCCAAGGCGGCGCTGGAAAGCAGCGTCAAATATCTGGCGATGGACCTTGGCCCCGAGGGCGTCCGCGTCAATGCCATCAGCGCCGGCCCGATCAAGACGCTGGCGGCCAGCGGCATCGGCGACTTCCGCTACATCATGAAGTGGAACGAATATAATAGTCCGCTGCGCCGCAACGTCACCATCGAGGACGTCGGCGGCGCCGGGCTGTACCTGCTCAGCGACCTGGCCTCGGGTGTCACCGGTGAAATCCACCACGTCGATGCCGGTTACAATGTGGTCGGGATGAAAGCCGAAGACGCTCCCGACATTTCGACGGTCTGAAGCCCGTGGCAGATGCGATCGCGCGCAAGGTTCGCATATTCGGCCGGGTGCAGGGCGTGTTCTTCCGCCAATGGGCGGTCAACCAGGCGCGGGCATTGGGCATTTCAGGCTGGGTCCGCAACTGCCCGGACGGCACGGTTGAGGCGCATGTCACAGGCGATGAGGAAGCCGTCGCCCGAATGATCGCGACGATGCACCAGGGACCCTCCCAGGCTCGCGTCGAAGATGTGACGGTCGACGTCGTCGATCCCGAAGACGTCAGCGGATTTTCGGTGAAGCATTAGTGCCCCTGCGAAGGCAGGGGCCCAGACCAGCGCCGCAGGCGCTGCCTACCGGCAGCGGACTAGGCTCCTGCCTTCGCAGTAGCACCTAGCCTGAGAAGGGATCCCTTACCAAAATCGTGTCGTCCCGCTCCGGGGAAGTGGACACCAAAGCCACCGGGCAGCGGGTCAGCTCCTCGACGCGGCGGACATATTTGACGGCCTGCGCCGGCAAGTCCGCCCAGCTGCGCGCGCCGGCCGTCGTCCCCTGCCATCCCGCCATCTCCTCATAGACCGGCTCGACCTTGGCCTGGTCGAGCGTGTGCGGCGGCAAATAGTCGAAAGCGCGGTCGCCGATCCTGTAGCCCTTGCAGATGCGCACCGTATCGAGCCCGTCGAGCACGTCGATCTTGGTCAGCGCCATGCCGGTGACGCCGCTAACCGACACCGCCTGGCGGACCAGCACCGAATCGAACCAGCCGCAGCGGCGCTGGCGGCCGGTGACGGTGCCGAACTCACGGCCGCGCTCGCCGAGGCGCTGGCCGATGGCGTCGTCGAGCTCGGTCGGGAAGGGGCCGGAGCCGACGCGGGTGGTGTAGGCCTTGACGATGCCGAGCACGAAGCCGGCCGAGGACGGGCCGGTGCCGCTGCCCGGGCCGGTGGTGCCGGCGACGGTGTTGGACGAGGTGACGAACGGATAGGTGCCGTGG
>JAKFFL010000094.1:0-8278 GCA_036675225.1 Sphingomonas sp.
GCCGCTCTGCCGCGCGAGCCGGCCTGGGTGCTGGTCGACGGCAATGCCTGCCCGCGCTGGGACCGGCCGTCGCAGGCGATCGTCGCTGGCGACGCCAAATGCCGCTCGATCGCCGCCGCCTCAATCATCGCCAAGGTCACCCGCGACCGCATCATGGCCGAACATGCCCGCGACTATCCCGGCTATGGCTGGGAGCACAATCGCGGCTATCCGACGCCCGAGCATATCCGGGCGATCAACGCGCTCGGCCTGACCCCCTTGCACCGCCGTACCTTCTCGAAAGTGCGCGAGCATACCGAGCGAATGGTGGCGCTGCCGCTGGAAATGCCGGGGCCGAGTCTTTCGAGTCACACCGCTACCGCTTGAGTCCGCCGACCTCGGGCGCCCTCAACATCTTGTGGTTTCGCCCCAGCGGACTCCTTTCGTTCTTCGCCAGCCGAAAGTGGCGTTAACCTCTGCCTTCTTGACCGCGACTCCCCTCTGACTCACCCTGCTCGTCCAACAGGGGGGCTTGCGCCAAATGAACGTCATTTTGCCCATCCAGGAGCATCGGGGCCGTTTGCGGCCCGGCACCAGTCCGGCGAAACGTGAGCTGCCGGTCGACGTGATTTTGCAGGGCGATTGCATCGCCGAAATGGCGCGCCTGCCCGACAAGTCGGTCGACATGATCTTCGCCGACCCGCCCTATAATTTGCAGCTCGGCGGCGACCTGTTCCGGCCCGAAGGCGGCCGGGTCGATGCGGTCGACGACGATTGGGACAAGTTCGACAGCCTGACGGTCTATGACGACTTCACCCGCGACTGGCTGCACGAAGCGCGCCGAATCCTCAAGGACGACGGCACCATCTGGGTGATCGGCAGCTACCATAACATCTTCCGGGTGGGGGCGTTGCTCCAGGACGCGGAATTCTGGATCTTGAACGACATCGTCTGGCGCAAGTCGAACCCGATGCCCAACTTTCGCGGCACCCGTTTCACCAACGCCCATGAGACCTTGATCTGGTGCGCCAAGGACGAAAAAGCCCGCTACACCTTCAATTACCGGGCGATGAAGGCCCTGAACGACGATCTGCAGATGCGCTCGGACTGGGTGCTGCCGATCTGCAGCGGCGGCGAGCGGGTCAAGACGCAAGCCGGCGACAAGGCCCACCCGACGCAAAAGCCCGAGGCCTTGCTCTATCGCATCCTGCTCGCCTGCACCAAGCCGGGCGACGTCGTCCTCGACCCCTTCTTTGGCACCGGTACGACCGGCGCGGTGGCGCGGCGGCTGGGCCGCAAATGGATCGGCATCGAGCGCGAGCCGGCCTATGTGAAGGTCGCGCGGGCCCGCATCGCCTCGACCCTGCCGCTCGACGAAAGCGCGATGGGCGTGATGGCCGAAAAGCGCAGCCAGCCGCGCGTCGCGTTCGGGCTGCTGGTCGAAAGTGGCATGATTGCGCCCGGCACGCGCCTGACCGACGCCAGGCGCCGGTGGAGTGCTTTGGTCGGCGCCGACGGCTCGGTCGTCTGCGACGGCCATGCGGGCTCGATCCACAAGGTCGGGGCGGCGCTGCAGGGGGCGCCGTCGTGCAATGGCTGGACTTTCTGGCATATGAGCGACGGCACCCCGATCGACACGTTGCGGCAAAAGCATCTGTCGGCGCTCGGTTAAGCCTTGCGCCGGGCCGCTTCGGCGTGGTCAGAATGCCGGCGTGATGCGCCGTCTCGCCTGCCTTGTTGCCGCGCTTTTCGCGCTTGGCCCAGCGTCCGCGCAGGCGCCAGCTCCTGATGAAAGCCGCATCGCCGCCGCGCTTGCCGGGCTGGAGCCGCAACGGCCCGGCGTCGTCGACGCCTACGTGATCGTCGCCGCATTGGACTCCGACCCGGTGTTCGGGCGCGAGGCGCGGGAGGCGGGGCGCGTGCTCGCCAGGCGCTTCGGGGCGGAACGGAAAACCGTCGTTCTCGCCGATGACGAGGGCGATTACCGCGCCGACGCAGCCGGTACACCGGCCAACCTCAAACGGTCCCTGGCCCGCGCTTCCGCGCTGATGGACGGGGGTGAGGACGTCCTGGTCCTCTATACGACCAGCCACGGGACTCCCCGTGCGGGACTGAATTACGAGCATGCGCGATATGGCGCCGAGGTCATCACGCCGGCCCAGCTTGCCGCCATGCTCGGCGTGCGGGGCGTCCAGAACCGCCTGATCATCCTCCAGGCCTGCTTTTCGGGTCAGTTCATCCCGGCACTGGCCGGGCCGCGCACCGTCGTGGCGACCGCTGCCTCGTCCATGAACCCCTCGTTCGGCTGCTCGCCGGGTAATGACTGGACCTTCTTCGGTCATGCGCTGATCAATCAGGCGATGCGCGGTACGGACACCTTCCTGCGCCAGTTCCGGCGCGCCGTCGTTGCGATCATTCGCTGGGAGCAGCAATTGGCCATCGAGCCGTCCAACCCGCAAATCAGCGTCGGCGGCGAAACCGGGCCCTGGCTGGCGGCGCTGGATGCCCGGGCCGGCGCCGTGCCGGTCGCGCCCGTCGGCCGACCGCCCTCTGAATTGGCGGAGTAAGACTCATGCGCACGCTGCTTCGCCCGACCGGCTTCGTCGACTCGCCCTTCGGCCATGACGGCAAGGTCGCCCGCCTCGCCGGCGGCCTCGGCTGGTTCGCCAACGTCGAATTGCTGACCATCGAAGGCGGCAAGCGTGTCGCCGCCGCACTGCTTCCGGTCGATGGGATCGAAGCTCGCTTCGATGACGGCCTCGCGGGGCAATGGGCGGCGCTAACCGCGCCCCGGCCGCCGCTGCGGCTTGGTGAGCGGACGGTTCGCCTCGACCAGCCGCAGGTGATGGGGATCGTCAACGCCACCCCCGACAGCTTCTCCGACGGCGGCCGCTTCGCCGATGCCGCCGCCGCCGCCGAAGCCGGCGCGACCATGGCGGCGCAGGGTGCGGCGATCGTCGATGTTGGCGGCGAATCGACCCGCCCCGGCGCCGCGGCGGTGTGGGAACAGGACGAGGCCGACCGCGTCGTGCCGGTCATCCGCCAGCTGGCCGGCGGCGGCGCGGCGGTGTCGATCGACACGCGCAAGGCGGCGGTGATGGAAGCCGCGCTCGCCGCCGGTGCGAGGCTGGTCAATGACGTCTCGGCGCTGACATGCGATCCGCGCGCGGCAGGCGTGATCGCCGCGTCCGGCGCGCCGGTCATCCTCATGCACCACCAGGGCGACCCGCAGACCATGCAGGACAATCCGCGCTACGACGACGTGCTGGTCGAAGTCTATGATTGGCTGGAGGAGCGTATCGCCGCCGCCGAAGCCGCCGGCATCGAGCGCGCCAACATCCTGATCGATCCCGGCTTCGGCTTCGGCAAGACCGTCGCCCACAATCTCGAGCTGATGAACGGCCTCGCTATGTTGCACTCGCTTGGCTGCCCCCTGGTCGTCGGCGCCAGCCGCAAGCGGACCATCGGCGCCTTGTCGAACGAGGCGCCGGCCAATGAGCGCCTCGGCGGCAGCATCGCCTTCGCGCTTAAGGCCGTTGAACAGGGCGCGCAGCTGGTCCGGGTCCACGATGTTCCGGAAACGGTGCAGGCGCTGAAAATCTGGCGCGGCCTGCGCGACCAGGCCCTGACGCCGCGCCTTTGAAGTTGGCCGGAGTGCCAGAACAAGCCGCAATCGCGCCTTAATCTCGCCGCTTCGCGGGCCTCGATTTCGACTCCATGGCGACTCGGACCCATCCGCTGTCCGTTGCCCTTCGCGGATTACTTCCGCGACTTCGATCTCCGGCCAGGGCCATGCGCAAGCGCGCCAGGCGGCGCCTGACGCGGATTTTCAATCGCATCGCGGGCTTGCCGATCACCGTTCGGGCCTTGCGCAAGAGGCACGCAACGCCGGGAGGCAGGTTGAGACAGGCCTATGCCCGCCGCTTCTGGCGGATGCAGCACCCCGGTGAATGGCTCGATGTCGGCTTGGCGCTGGCCCTGTGGCCGGTGGCACTGCTGGCGCTCGCCTTCTGGTTCCTGTGGCGCAACGGCAGCCTGATCGCCGAGCGGGCGCACCTGCCGTTGCACCGTCAGTTCCTCGATCAGCTACGGCTCTATTTCGCGGCCGGCGTGCTGCCGCCCTGGTACTATATTTACGAACTGTACGAGCGGCGGCTCAACCGTGACGCGCGCAGCTTTATCTACCGCTGCGAAAGCAAGACCGGCGTGCTGGCGCTGCTCAAGGAGGCACGCCCGCCATTCTCGATCGTCAGCGACAAGGTCGCCTTTGAAGAGCAATGCCGCTGGTTCGGGATTCGCACCATCCCGGTCCTGGCCGTAGCCCGCGATGGCCGGTTCGACTGGAAGGTCGATCCCGGCCAGGCGCTGGTCGACTGGTTCGTTAAACCGATCGACGGCAAGGGCGGCAGGAACATCGAGCGTTGGGATCATGCCGGCGCCGGCCTTTATCGCGGCCAATCGGGAGAGCTGGTGGAGTTCAACGACATCATCGCCCGTTTTGCCGCCGAATCCAGGGCCGTGCCGCGCTTCATCCAGCCGCGGATCGCCAATCACCCGAAGCTCGGCCAGCTCGCCAATGGCGCGCTGGCAACCGTGCGGGCGCTGACCTGCCTCGACGAGCGGGGTCGGCCCGAACTCATTGGGGCGGTGATGCGGATGGCGGTTGGCGACAATCATGTGGTCGACAATCTGCACGCCGGGGGCATTGCCGCTGGCATCGACCTGACCACCGGGGAGCTAGGGCCGGCTAGCAACCTCGGCGCCGATGCCCGGCTCGGCTGGATTGAGCGGCATCCTGATTCCGGTGCGCGGATCAGGGGATTTCGCTTGCCTTGCTGGGACCAATTGCGACCATTCGCGGAGCATGCCCACGGCGGCTTTGCGGACCGCGTCCTGGTCGGCTGGGACATTGCCCTGACCGCCAACGGCCCGGTGCTAGTCGAAGCGAATGGCGCGCCCGACTTCGACATCATGCAGAGGCCGGTCCGGCGCGGGCTGATGCGGGAGCGGTTGGCCCAACTCCTCGCTTATCATGTCGCGGCCTGCGAGGCCGCGGCAGCCTAGGCGGCGGTATCGATTCCCAGCTCGCTAAGCTTGCGGTAGAGCGTCGAGCGGCCGATCCCCAGCCGGCGCGCGACCTCGGTCATGCGCCCGCGGTAATGACCGATGGCCAGACGGATGATGTCCGCCTCCAGCTCTTCCATCGAGCGCAGATGCCCGTCGGGGCGATAGAGGGTCAGCTGCGGCCCGCCCATGGCGGCGTCGGCGCTGGTCTTGCTGATGTCGGGGAAATGATCGCCCTTGCGTCCGCTGAAGCGCGACTGGATGGCGATGTGCGGGAAATGCTCGGCGGTCAGCGAGGTGCCGTCGCATTGCAAGGCGGCGCGGAACAGGACGCCGGCCAACTGGCGGACGTTGCCCGGCCACCCGTAGCGCATCAGCACCGCCAGCGCGTCATTGCCGATCGACAAGGGCCTCAGCCCGCGATGCTCGGCGATCCGGGCGAGCAGATGGCGGGCGAGTGGCGGAATGTCGCTGGCGCGGTCGCGCAGCGGCGGGATGGTGACGCTGGTCGCCGAAATCCGCTCGGCGAGCCGCGGGTCGAAGCCCTCCGGCAGGGCCTTGCTCGAGGTCGCGATCAGCCGGACGTCGACCGAATTGGAGCCGTTGCAGCCGACCGGCCTGACCTCGCCGGTGGCCAGCACGCGGTCGAGCGTCGCCTGCGTCTCGACCGGCAATTCGCCGATCTCGTCGAGCAGCAGCGTGCCGCCGTCGGCCTGGACGATGCTTCCGGCCTTTTCGGAGAAGGCACCGGGGAAGGCGCCGGCGACATGGCCGAACAGGGTCGAATCGACGATGTTGGCGGCGACCGCCTTGCAGTCGACCGGGATGATCGGGCCGCGGGCGCGCAGCGAGGCGGCATGGATGGCGCGGGCGAAGGTTTCCTTGCCGGTCCCGGGCTCGCCGACGATCAGGATTGGCAGCCGGTTGCGCGCGGCCTTGGCCGCCACCGCCAGCGCGGCGCGGAAATCGGGGGCGGCGCCGACCAGCTCCTCGAGCGGCAGCTCGGGCGCCAGTTTCTCCGACAGCGGCGCCAGCTCGCCGGACGCGCGCCGCCGGTCGCGGTGGGCGCTCAGCGCGTCTAGCAGGCGTTCGGCAAGCACCGGTTTGGCGAGGAAATCGCTGGCGCCGGCGCGCATGGCGTCGACCGCCTGGTCGATCGACCCGCCGTCGGCAAGTACGATCACCGGCAGGTCCGGCCGGACGGCGCGCATGGCGGCGATCAGTTCCGGCCCGGAGGCGGCATCCCAGCTTGACAGCAGGGAAGCGCGCACTTCGCGCCCGTGCGGGCCTTGCAGCAGGCCGGCGGCGGTTTCGGGGCAGGCGGCGCTGACCACGCTCCAGCCGGCGCGCGATGCCGTCGCCGAGACCATCCGCCGCTCGGCGGGGTCGGCATCGACCAGCAGCAATGAGCGCAGCACTTCTTCCCGCATCGGCTTTGACCCTTTCGAGGCGTGGCTTAGTGTAGCCGCGCAAGGGTAAAGGGGCGCTTAAAGAGTGATCGCCGCCGCCCGCTCGCGCCGAAAACCGCTTGGGCCTCGGCGCGGGCATTGGTAAGACCGCGCCGGATCGCCAGTTTGAAGAGGACAATCATGGTCAATGTGCCTGACGCGGAAGGCTCGCACGATTCCAATTTCCCGGTGCACGTGCGCGATTACAGGGGTTTCATGGCCATGCTGAAGTGGAGCCTCATCTCGGCCGCGATCATCACCGCGATCGTGCTCTACGTCATTTCCAACTGACCCGGCGCCCATGAAGATCGCCGTCCTCCACGAAGCGGCCGGCGAGACCCGGGTCGCCGCCATCCCCGAGACAGTGAAGAAGTTCATCGCTCTGGGCGCCGACGTCGCGGTCGAATCCGGCGCCGGCGAGGCGGCCGGCGTCACGGATTCCGATTTCACCGAGGCCGGCGCGACCGTCTCCGGCCGTGCCGCCGTGATCGAGGGCGCGGGCGTCATCCTGTGCATCGCCGGACCCGACCCGAAGGCGCTCAAGGGCGCCGAAAAGGGTGCGTTGCTGGTCGGGGCGCTCGATCCCGACCGCCGGGCAGAGGACAGCGCCGCTTATGCCGCCGCCGGGCTTGAGCCGCTGGCGATGGAGAAGATGCCGCGCATCACCCGCGCCCAGTCGATGGACATCTTGTCCTCGCAATCGAACCTGGCCGGCTACAAGGCGGTGGTCGACGCCGCCAGCCACTATGGCCGCGCCTTCCCGATGATGATGACCGCCGCCGGCACGATCAGCCCCGCGCGCGTGTTCGTCATGGGGGTCGGCGTCGCCGGGCTGCAGGCGATCGCCACCGCCCGGCGCCTCGGCGCCCAGGTCAGCGCCACCGACGTCCGCTCGGCGACCAAAGAGCAGATCCAGTCCCTCGGCGCCAAGCCGATCTTCGTCGAAAATGTCGCCGGCATCGAAGGGGAGGGCGCCGGCGGCTATGCCGGTGAGACCTCGCCCGAATATCAGGCGGCACAGGCCACGCTCGTCTCGGCCCACATTGCCAGGCAGGACATTGTCATCACCACCGCCTTGATCCCCGGCCGGCCGGCGCCACGGCTGATCAGCGACGCCCAGCTCGCCTCGATGCGCGCCGGTAGCATCGTCGTCGATCTGGCGGCCGAGGCCGGGGGCAATGTCGAAGGTGTGGTGGCCGGCGAGGCGACTGTCCGCCACGGCGTCACCATCATCGGCGCGGTGCAGTTGGCGCGGACCCTGGCCGCCGATTCCTCGGCCTTGTTCGCCCGCAACCTGTTTAACTTCCTTAGTGCTTTTTGGGACAAGGACGCTGGCAAGCCGGTGCTTCCCGACGACGACGAGATCGTCAAGGCGCTGCGAGTCGCGCGTGCGCTGGAAACCGCCGGCTAACCGGTCGGGAAGCTGGGGCTAAACGCCGCCGCCAGGCGCAAAGAAAAAGACCGGCCAGGTTTCCCCGTGCCGGTCTTAATCTAAAAACCAGAATGGCTTAGCGGAATTATCCGCTGCTGCCGGCGTTGCTCCAGCCACTGCCGAAGAGCCAGCTCCAGAAGCCCTTCACGGGCGGACGCTTTTTCATGGGATATTCCCCCTTTTCCTTCGTGCGAATCGCATCGGCACGGGGGGATATTAACCCTAATGAATATGGTTAGCAAACGATTCACTATTCGGGCCGAAATGTGGCCGCCGCTAGGCGCGCGTATCCTCGGCTCGGGATGCCTTGACTTGGGGATTGGCGAATAGCGTTAACTATTTCGCGCGGGACGGG
>JAKFFL010000191.1:0-8243 GCA_036675225.1 Sphingomonas sp.
GAATGAGACCGGCCAGCAGTCCGGCCAGCCCAAGACCGACCAGAGCGGCCAGTCGCCCAGCGACCAGGACCGCGGCAGCTCCGCTTTCGGCCAGCAGGGCCAGTCGGCCGGCGGCGACACCACACTTTCCCCCCGCACCAGTGAAACCGGCGGCCAGGCATCGACCGGCATGGGCTCGTCCGGCCAGTCCGACCAGAGCGCGACCGGCACCGCCGCCTTCGGCCAGCAGGGCGGCCAGGGCGGCAGCAGCTTCGTCGGCGCCAGCGGCGACAAGTCGAGCGATTATCTGACCAAGGGTGAGCAAGACCAGGACTTTGCCCCCGAAGGCCAGGGCGCCCAGGACACCGACGCCGGCAAATCGGACATCGAAACCGGCCAGCCGAAGAACGATTCCGACGACACGACGCCGACCGGCAAGTAATCGTCACCAATCGCGCCGCGCTTCCATCCCCGGGAGCGCGGCGCTTTTTGAGTCAGGCGGCGGCTTCGGCGACCTTGGCCAGCAGCGCCGCCTCGCGCTCGATCCACCCGTTGAAGCTCGGCCGAGCCAGGATGCGATCGACATAGGCCGCGGTGCGCGGGTGACCGCCGATATCGATGCCCAGATGGCGGAAATTGGCGAACGGCCCGGCGACGGCGATATCGGCCAGCGTCAGCGCGTCGCCGACCAGATAACCGCCAGCGTCGGGCACCACTGTTTCCAGATAATCCAGGATCGGCGGCAATTCGTCGCGCTGCGCCGCCGCGGCGACCGCCTCATCCCCCGGCCGCTTGAGGAAGAAGGGCGAGACGATGCGGTTGAAGAAGATTTTCCCTCCGCAAGCGAACAGGATGGTATCGGCGAACTCCTCGAACCAGATCGTCCGTCCGCGATCGCGCGGTTCCGCCGGGATCAGCGCCGGCTCTGGATGTTTCGCTTCGATATAATGGATGATGGCCGACGAGTCGCACAGGCCGAAGTCGCCGTCCCTCAACGCCGGCATCTTTCTGAACGGGCTGGCCGCGCAGAACTCCGGCGTTGGATCGGGAAAGCCGGTCGGCTGCAGTTCGATCGCGATCCCCTTCTCGCCGGCGAAGGCCATCACCTTGCGGACGAAGGGCGACAATGTGGATCCGTAGAGGATCATGGCAGTTCCCCTTTGGCGAGCGGCGCGCGGACATTTGCGCGGCCTCGGTCGTTCATCCGCTAGCAGTTTTGCGGAGACAGGCAATGCGTGAGAACAGCGGCAAGGGCGACAGCCACACCGGCCTCCTCGACCCGACGATGAAGGAGCATGAGGCGGCCAAAGGGCGCAGCGGACAGGCGGTGCTCAAAGGCAAGGACAAGAGCGGCAACAAGCGGACGACCAGCCCCAACAATCGCGGCGGCGGCGCCCGCTAGCCCCCGGGCAGCCGGTAGAAATCGGCGATCCGGTCGAGCGCGATCACCAGCACGACCTTGCCGGCCCGCGCCGGCCAGCCCAATGCGCTTTCCGCTTCGCGCATGCCCTCGCCCGAACAGACGATGCGCCACAGGATGTCGGTCAGGCCAGGCCCGGCGGCGGCGATCGCGGCCTGGAAGCGGTCGCGGGCGTCGAGCTGCGAAGCGCTGAGATCGGCGGCCGGCCCGCGCCCGCCCCGGCCCCGCCGCACGGGCGCCGCATCCCAGGCCATAGTGATGCGCGCCGGCAGCTGCCCGCGCTCCCAATCGGCCCGTAGTGTCTCGCCTGCGTCGAACTGGCGCTGGACGATATGGCCGCGCGCGAACAGCCAGCCCAGTGGGGATTCGGCCAGATTGACCGTCACCGACCGGCGCGCGCGCCCGGCCGGCGAGGCTCGCCTCGGCGCGGCGACGACTTCGCCCTCGATCACGCATTCCCGAAGCAGTCTCTTAGCTTGGGCCAAAGGTTCGCCTCCTGAATCGAATCGCGAACGCAGGCCTTGCCACATCGGCAAATCTGTAGGACAGTCAAAAAACCGAATCGGTTACAAATCGAGGTTGCACTTGATCACCCGCATCCGTGAAGTGCGCAAGGCGAAAGGACTGAGGCTGGACGACGTCGCGCGGGCCTGCGATCCGCCGACGACCGCCCAGACCATCGGCCGGCTGGAGACCGGGACGCGCACCGTCTCGGTTGGCTGGCTCAATCGGATCGCGGCCGCGCTTGGCGTCGATGCCGCCGACCTGGTCGATCATCCCCAGCGCACCGAACTCGAGGTCGTTGCCGTGCTGGGATCGGGCGGCGCCCACGCGCCGAAGCGCGCTGGCTTGGTCGTGCCGCCGTGCAATGCGCCGGGCCAGGTGGCAATCACCGTCGCGGCGAGCATCGGCGACTATCGCGCCGGTGACGAAATCTGGTGCGACCGGCTGGGCCCAGGCGATTACGCTGCGGCGCTCAACCGCGACGTGCTGATTCCGCGCCCCGCCGGCCGCTTCCTGTTCGGGCGCCTCATAAACCGCGACGAGGCAAAGTTGCAGTTGCTCCCGCTCGAAACCGGCGGCCGCCAGCAAGTCATCCCCAGCCCGCCCTGGCTGGGCGTGGCGGTCAAGCTGGTACGGAGCCTGTAGGGCTTGCGGCCATTGCAGCGGGCAGCATTTTCCTTTTCTTGTCCAACCGTGCCGACTGCGTGGGATCGGTGCTGATCACGGCGATCGGTACCTTCCTGTTGCTCGTGCTGCTAGGCTGGGTGCGGCTGTAGCCTCCCTTGACGGCCAATCGGCCGGGCGGCAGTGCCAGGCGACGGGCGGTTAGCTCAGCGGTAGAGCGTCTCGTTTACACCGAGAGGGTCGGCGGTTCGATCCCGTCACCGCCCACCATCGCTGCGAAAACATTGTCCGGGGGGACATTGATCCGAGCAACGATCGGCGCGAAGCGCCGGCCGCCCTCACACCACCGCCGGCTTGCCGACCTCCGCGAAATAACGGCGCATGGCATCGCTCGCCGCCGGCGCCAGCTCGACGAACACGCGGCGGCCGTCGTGCGGGTCGGCGCGGCGGACGAACAGGCCCTGCTCCGTCATCGTCTTGATCCACCTGAGCGCCGTCGTCGCTGGCACCGCGGCGGCGATGCACAAAGAGGAGACGGGAACCCGCAATTGCGCGATCTCGGCCTGGAGCAAATCGAGCAACATGTCCCAGGCGGGATCGGCGAACAATTCCTCGGAAAAGAAGCGCGCGCGCAGCCGGCGGGCGCGAATGACGGCGCGGACGGTGTCGGCATCGACCGGCGGCGCCGGCGCCTTGCCTTCGCCCGGCTTGACGGCTGGGCTGCCCGGACCGGTCGAGAGCCGCGCCAAAGTCGCGGCGATGCGGCCCATCTCATCGGACAATTGGCGCAGCCGAGCGGCATTGTCCTTGCCGACGTCGCGCACGCCGGCCTCGGTGAGCGACCCGGACAGCGCGACGGCAAGCGTGGCGGCGCGCTGGGCGTCGTCGGGATTGACCAGGATCTCGGTCGTGCGGGCGGTCAGACTGGCCGCAACCATGTCGACCAGCGGCAGCGGGGCGGAGGCGATGACGATGGTGCCGCGGGATGCGGCCAGATCGTTCAGGCGCGCCAGCAATTGCTCGAGCGCGGAATTGGCGTCCTCCTCGCCTAGCTCCAGCCAGGCGAGGCCGAGCGAGACTTGCTCGTCGAGGCGGTCCGGCGCGTCGGCGAGCGACAGTGAATCAACCAGGCGGGCGCCGGACGCGGTCAAAGCGAGATCGGCCCGGGCCCGGCGACGCGCGCTGCTGGCGAAGACCAGCGCTGGCCTTGCTGAATGATAATCGACAGCCGAAGCCGCACGCAGTTGCTCAAGTTCACTCATCACGCGCCTTCCCAAGAAGTGACGTCGTAAAAAGAACCGAGCAGGTGCTTAATATCCATCAAACCGGCGCCATGGCAGCTTTAATTGCGTCCAGTTCGGATTTAACCGCCACGGTTTCTCAATTTCGTGGCACTATCGGCTCCGCCCCTTGGGAGGCTTGTCGGCTGTGAATTCACGGACATCGAACTTTGAACAGTGGCTCGCCGAAGCCTCCCACGCTCTCGCCGAGGCCGAACGACTGACCGGGCTGCTGGCGCTTGCGGGAGCACGCCACGATCTGACCCTGGCCGCCCTGCAGGCCCAGATCATGGGCCTGCGCAGCGAAATCGAGCGGCTGCGGCGTGAGCGCGCCGGGTACCGGCGGCGCGACTTCCAACCGGAATGGTTGGAATATTCCGTCTGGCAGGCCCCGGTCCGCTAGACGCCCAGCGGCAAGTCTCCCCCGCCGGCGAAATCGTCGAGGAAGGGATGGCAGTGCGGCGCCTGCCAGCCGCCGGTGGCGATGAAGGCCCGGTTGAGGAAGGCCGGCTTGCCGTAGCGCAGCGGCGCACCGTCGGGCCCGTCGACCCGCCCGCCGGCGCCGAGCAGCACCGCATGGCCGGCCGCCGTGTCCCATTCGGCGGTCGGGCCGAGGCGCGGGTAGAGGTCGGCCCGGCCTTCGGCGACGATGCAGAATTTCAGGGACGAGCCGATCGCCTCATAGCCGCAGCCCGGCGCCGCCTGTGCCAGATAATCGGACGTGGTTTGGGTGAAATGCGATTTGGAGGCGACGACCACCGGTGGTTCTGCGCAGGCACGGCAGGCGATGGCCACCCGGTCCTGCCCGTCATCCAGCCAGGCATGGCGACCGGCGATACCGCCGTGCAGGCGCCCGGTCGCCGGGGCGAAGACGACACCGAGACGCGGGCGTCCATCGACCACCAAGGCGATGTTGACGGTATAATCGTCGCCGCCGCGGACGAACTCCCTGGTGCCGTCGAGCGGATCGACCAAGAAGAAGGTGTCGGCATGCGCCGGGATGCGGCCGGCGGCGACTTCTTCCTCGGCGATGACGGGCACGCCCGGCGCCGCTTTCGCCAGCGCGGCGAGGACGATCAGCTCGGCGGCGTGATCGGCCTCGGTGACCGGCGAGGAATCGCCCTTCCGCTCGACCGCAAAGCCGCGGGCGACGATGTCGAGGATGGCCGCCCCCGCTTCCCGCGCGGCCTCGGCCATGGCGTCGAGGAGGGCCTCTTCGTCCATCGAGTCTTTGTTTGGCGCGCCCATCCCAGCCAACCGTGGCGCGCCTAGCGCGGCGCCATCCTGATCCCGCCGTCCAGACGGATGCTCTCTGCATTCAAATAATTGTTCTCGACCATGAAGCAGGCCAAGCGGGCGTATTCCTCCGGCTGGCCGAGGCGCTTCGGGAAGGGCACCTGCGCGGCCAGCGCGTCCTGGACGTTGGGCGGCATCATCGCCACCATCGGCGTCTTGAACACGCCCGGCAGGATGGTGTTGACCCTGACCCCGTCGTTCATGAGGTCACGGGCGATCGGCAGCGCCATCGCCAGCACCCCGCCCTTGGACGCCGAATAAGCCGCCTGGCCGATCTGGCCGTCCTCGGCCGCGACGCTGGCGGTGTTGACGATGCAGCCGCGCTCGCCGTCGTCGAGCGGGTCGAGGCCGACCATGCCGTAGGCGCTGTGGGCAATGCAGCGGAAGGTCCCGATCAGATTGATGCCGATGACCAGCTCGAACTGCGACATCGGATACATTCTCGGCGCCTTGGTTTCCTTGTCGCGGGCGACGGTCTTGGCGGCGTTGGCGACGCCGGCGCAATTGACCAGCACCCGCTCCTGGCCGTGCGCCTCGCGGGCTTTCGCGAAGGCGGCGGCAACCTTGTCGTCGGAAGTGACGTCGACCTCGCAGAAGATGCCGCCGATCTCACCCGCGACCGTCTCGCCGCGCTCGATGTCGCGGTCGAAGACGGCGACCTTCGCGCCCTTGGCGGCCAATGCCCGCGCGGTTGCCTCGCCGAGCCCCGATGCGGCGCCGGTGACGACAGCCGAGTTTCCGTTGATGTTCATTCGCTATCCTTCTTCTCAATCCTCGCCAGCACCGTCCCTTCGCTGACTTGCGATCCGGCCTTGGCATTCAACTCCGCGACGACGCCATCGAATGGCGCGATCAACCCATGCTCCATTTTCATCGCTTCCAGGGTCAGCAAGCGTTGCCCCTTGGCAATTTTTTCGCCCTGTGAAACCTCGACGCTGGCGATCTTGCCCGGCATCGGCGCGACGATGGCGCCGTCGCCGGCCGCGGCGCCGACGCTGCCGCGCGCGGTCAACCCGAAGCCATAGGCCTGGCCTTCGTAGAAGACGACCACACGCTCCTCGTCGCGGAAGCCGGAAGCGGCGGCCATCGGCTGGTCGTCATCGAGCCGGACGGTACGGAACGCGCCGCCGCGGCCCAAGGCGACGGCGGCATTGTCCGGCGCGTTCAGCCGGAAGCCGGCGAGGTCGGCGAGCGGTTCCTCTTCCTCGGCCGTCGCGACGGCAGCGGCGGCGCGCCAGATGGTCTCGTCCGGCTCGGGATCGGGAACCAGCTCGTCGAGCTTGCGGGCAATGAACCCGGTGTCGATGCGGCCGGCGCCGAAATCCTCATCGAGGATGGCGTTGAACAAGAAGCCGGCGTTGGTCTTCACGGGCCAGACCTCGACCTCGTCGAGGATGGCGGCGAGCTCGGCGATGGCTTCGGCGCGATCGGCACCGATGGCGATCAGCTTGGCAATCATCGGGTCGTAGAATGGCGAGATGGCGTCGCCTTCCTCGACCCCGGTTTCGATGCGGCCGTCCTCGCCGAGATCGAAATGTTCGAGCCGACCGACGCTAGGCAGGAATTCCCTGACCGGGTCCTCGGCATAGAGCCGCGCTTCGATCGCCCAGCCGTTGATCGATAGCTCCTTTTGGCGTTTCGGCAGCTTCTCGCCTGACGCCACCCGCAGCTGCCATTCGACCAGGTCCTGGCCGGTGATTTCCTCGGTCACCGGATGCTCGACCTGAAGGCGCGTGTTCATTTCCATGAACCAGATGCGGTCGGCACGCAGGCCCTTCGACGCGTCGGCGATGAACTCGACCGTGCCCGCGCCTTCGTAGTTCACCGCCTGCGCCGCGCGCACCGCCGCGCCGCACACCGCCTCGCGTGTCGCCTCGTCCATGCCCGGGGCGGGCGCTTCCTCGATCACCTTTTGGTGGCGGCGCTGCAGCGAGCAGTCGCGCTCGAACAGATGGACGACATTGCCGTGGGCATCGCCGAACAGCTGCACCTCGATGTGGCGCGGGCTGTGAATCCATTTTTCGAGCAGGACGACGTCATTGCCGAACGACGAGGCCGCCTCGCGCTTGCAGCTTTCGAGCGCGTCCGCAAAGTCCTTCGCCGCGTCGACCTTGCGCATGCCCTTGCCCCCGCCGCCGGCGACCGCCTTGATCAGCACCGGATAGCCGATCGCGTCGGCTTCCTCCTTGAGCCGCTTTGGGTCCTGGTCGGCGCCGAGATAGCCCGGCGTCACCGGCACGCCGGCCTCGGCCATCAATGTCTTGGCGGCGTCCTTGAGGCCCATGGCGCGGATGCTGTCCGGCTTCGGCCCGACCCAGATCAGCCCGGCGTCGATCACCGCCTGCGCGAAGTCGGCGTTCTCGCTGAGAAAGCCGTAGCCGGGGTGGATGCCTTCCGCGCCCGTCGCCTTCGCCGCCGCGATGATATTGTCGCCGCGCAGATAGCTTTCGGCCGCCGGTGACGGCCCGATATGCACCGCCTCGTCGGCCATGCGGACATGCAGCGCCTTGGCGTCCGCGTCCGAATAAACCGCCACCGTCCGCACCCCCAGCCGCCGCGCGGTGCGGATGACGCGGCAGGCAATTTCCCCCCGGTTGGCAATGAGGAGGGAGGCAATCACTCGGCCGGGCAGCCGGTGGTGCGCGAGGAGAAGGTCAGGTTCATCACCTTCCACGCGCCCTGGTCGCGGACCAGGTCGAAATGGTCGAAGCCGCAATTGGCGACCTTGCCGTTCACCCGGACGACGAACGGCGCCCAGACCAGGGCGACGTCGCCGTCGACCTCGGCCGCCGGGTCGCTGATCGTCTCGTGGAATGCGGTGGCGGGGGTTACCCGCGCGGCGAACTCGGTCCAGCTTTCCCCCCGCAGGCCGCTGCCGCTGGCGCGCTCGCCGGTCGCGGTCACCCGGCCGTCGGGATGGACGATGCGCAGCATCGCCGCCGAATCCCCCGCCGCGAACGCCGCGAACAATATCTGGATCGGCGCCAGCACGTTGGCGGTTTCGAAATCCGGCGGCGGGATCGGCTGGGCCGGCGGGAGTTGTCCCGACGAAACCTGGGCGACGATGAGGAGAGAGATGATCATGCGTTTCTTTCAATTCCTCCCCGAGCTTGTCTCGGGAAGGTGGCAGTGCGAAGCAC
>JAKFFL010000015.1:0-8204 GCA_036675225.1 Sphingomonas sp.
ATTGGGCGTCTCGATGCGGACCTGGCTGACGTTCTCGCTGGACATCGCGATCTGCGAGAAGATGCGGTCGAGATATTTGTCGAGGCTGTTGTAGAGGTCGAGCACCGGCGCCAGCGCCTGCTGGACCCGGCCGATCCGCTCCGGGACCTGCGCCACCCAGTCAATGGCGGGGATGACGATCGAACCGATGGCGAAGGCCATGATCATCAGGAAAATGACCAGGCACAGGCCCGCCGACAGCTGCGACGGCACGCCGCGCCGCTCGAACCATTCGAGCATCGGCACCAAGGCGATGGCGACGACCAGAGCGGCGGTGACGGGCAGGAAGAATTCGGCCCCGGCGCGCAGGGCGAAGGGCAGGCCGATGATGACGCCGATGCCGGCGATCAGGGCCAGCGAGGCGAGCAGCCGGTCGCGCCGGGCGGCGATCTGCTCGACGGCGTGATCCATCTCCGCGGCTTCAGAAAGCTTGGGGCTGCGCTTGTCCATGAAGCGCAGCATATCCGCGCATTTCGCGGGCCGCTATCGGCATTTTAGATCGTCGTCCTCGGCGGTCCCCCGGACAGCCTGCGGGCGACGATGGTGCCCCCGGTCGGACTCGAACCGACACTCCTTGCAGAACTCGATTTTGAGTCGAGCGCGTCTACCATTCCGCCACAGGGGCCCCGGGCGACGCCTTTAGCTAGGGGCGTTGCTTGAGACAATCAATTGCCTGCCAGTGACCTTAGGCGAATGCGTTCCCGCCACTGCTACCGTAAGGGTCGGAACCATGACGATTGCTCCCCTTGTTGCCTGGTAGGATCATGCAGATCATCAGGACAAGACAAGCGATTACAAACGCGGAAATCGAAACCAGCGACGAACCAGTCGGCTCCACCTCGTTGAATGTGCTCTCGAGGGCGGCGTAGGTTGACTGGAAGCCAAAGACGGCGGCTGGCGCAATAACTGCGAGAAGCCACCAACCAGATAGGCCAATATCATGCAGGCGACGCACGGTGACCGTAATGGTTGGGATGATCAGTACCAGAGTAAATATCAGCCCCAAAATACCGATTTCGCTGCCGGCAGCCAGATCGACGGCGTCAACCACAAATCCCGCGACAACATATGCCAGCGTGAACCACCAATACTCCGCTCGGGAGGAGCGACCTGATAACTGGACATATCTTTTAAGGGGAAGCAGAGCCCACGCAATTGGTGTTTGTTCGTTTGCCATATGCGTTCTCGGTGCTCCTCGCGCTCAGCCAGAAGCGATAGGTCGGACCGGCTAACAAAATTCTAACGTTGAGTTCAATTGCGCGGCGCCTGGTGGCGGTAGCTCAGCGCCTCGGCGATGTGGATTCGGCCGACCTGGTCGGCGCCGGCGAGGTCGGCGATCGTCCGGGCGACGCGCAGGACGCGGTGGAAGCCGCGGGCCGACAGGCGCATGGCGTGGGCGGCGTCGGCGAGCAATTTCTTGCCCGGCTCGTCGGGCGTCGCGACCTTGTCGAGCAGCTCGCCGTCGGCTTCGGCATTGGTCCGCACGCCATGGCCATTGAAGCGCGCCGACTGCACCGCCCGCGCCCGCGCCACTCGCTCCGCGACCTGGGCGCTGCCTTCGGCCGGCGGCGGCAGGGTCAAATCGGCGGCGCTGACCCCCTGCACGTCGACGTGCAAATCGATGCGGTCGAGCAAAGGCCCGGACACTTTCGCCTGGTAATCGGCGGCGCAGCGCGGCGCTCGGCTACAAGCCAGCGCCGGGTCGCTCAAATGGCCGCAGCGGCACGGGTTCATGGCGGCGATCAGCTGCACCCTCGCCGGGAAGGTGACGTGGGTGTTGGCGCGCGCGACGCTGACATTGCCAGTCTCCAGCGGCTGGCGCAGCGAATCGAGCACGGCGCGCTGGAACTCGGGCAATTCGTCGAGGAACAGCACGCCGAGGTGCGCCAGGCTGATCTCGCCCGGACGGACCTTGAGCCCGCCGCCGACCAACGCCGGCATCGATGCCGAATGGTGCGGCGCCCGGAACGGGCGACGGCGCAGCATCCGGCCGCCGTTCAGTTCGCCGGCGACCGAGGCGACCATCGACACTTCCAGGGCTTCGGCGGCTTCGAGCGGCGGCAGGATGCTCGGCAAACAGGCGGCGAGCAGCGACTTGCCAGCACCGGGCGGGCCGCTCATCAACAGATTGTGGCCGCCGGCCGCCGCGATTTCGAGCGCGCGCTTGGCGGTTTCCTGGCCCTTGACCTGCTTCAAATCGGGGCCGCCGACCAACGGCTCGGCCTCGCCTGGCCGCGGCGCGGGCAGCAGGGTGGTGCCTTTCAGATGCGCCAGCAGCGCCAGCAAATCGGGCGCGGCCAGCACCTCGACGTCGCCGGCCCATGCCGCTTCCGCCCCCTGCCCGGCCGGGCAGATCAGGCCCTTGCCCTCGCCCGACGCATGCAGCGCCGCCAGCAGCACGCCGGGCGAGGTGGCGATCCGCCCGTCGAGGCCGAGCTCGCCGACCGCGACATAATGCGCCAGGCTTTCGGCGTCGGTGGCGCCGATGGCGGCCAGCAGGCCGAGCGCGATCGGCAAATCGAAATGCGAGCCTTCCTTGGGCAAGTCGGCCGGCGACAGGTTGACCGTGATGCGCTTGGGCGGCAGCGCCAGCCCGATCGAGGCGAGCGCGGCGCGGACCCGCTCGCGGCTCTCGGCGACCGCTTTGTCGGGCAGTCCGACGATGACGAAATGCGGGACTCCGGAGGCGAGCTGCACCTGCACTTCGACGCTGCGCGCATCGAGCCCGAGATAAGCGACGGTGGAAACGATCGCGACCATCTAGGCCCGCGCACGGTACGCAATTTTGGACGGCGGCAAACTTCCCCCTGGCTCGGCCGGGCGATGCTAGCGCCCCCGCGCCGGAACGCCAAGGACTTGCCGAGGCGAAGGGCGTCGCCCACATCTGCGCGATGATCAGCCGCAAGCAATGGCGTTGGTTCATCGACCATCCGGTCGTCGAATGGACGATCTTCGCGGTCGGTGTCCTGTTGATGCTCGCCGCCATCCCGCTCGGCGCCTTGCCGGGACCAGGCGGGCTGTTCGTCTTCGCGCTCGGTCTGGCGATGGTGCTCAAGACCAGCATGTGGGCCAAGCGCCATTATGTGAAGTTCAAGCGCTGGCAGCCCAAGGTCGGCCGCTGGGCCGACTGGGGCCTTCGCCGCCGGAGCGCCCGGCGGCGCGAGGCGCTGCGCAAGGAACGCAAGGCAATGGGCTGCCCGCTGCCGGCCGACGAGCGCCACCAAAGCGCCGTCGAGGCCGAGCTTCCCGAGCCGCCGGTCGATCCCCGCGTCGAGGTCCATACGAAAGGCTGTGGCGATTGACTTTGGCCGCCTCGCGCTCTATCGGCGCGCCCAACAATGGCCGCCCCTTGGCGGCTGTTTTTTCTTCTATTCGAGGCATGAGCGATGAAGCGCACTTTCCAGCCGAGCAACCTGGTCCGCAAGCGGCGGCACGGCTTCCGTCATCGCAGCGCGACGGTCGGCGGTCGCAAGATCCTGAACGCGCGCCGCGCGCGCGGCCGCAAGAAGCTCAGCGCTTAATCACGCTTACCAAGCGTTCCGATTTCCTTGCCGCCAACCGCGGCAAGCGCTTCCCCATGCCCGGCTTCGTCCTGCTGGTCCGTCCGCGCGGCGACGGTGACGAGACCATGCGCGTCGGCTTCACCGTGACAAAAAAAATCGGCGGCGCGGTCGTCCGCAACCGCATGAAGCGGCGCCTGCGGGCGCTGGCCCGTGAATTGCTTCCCGAAGGCGGTCTGCGCGGCGCCGACCATGTCCTGATCGGCCGCGACGGCGGGATCGAGCGCGATTTCGGCCTGCTGCGCCAGGAATTGTCCAGGGCGCTCGACAAGGCGCGCAAGTGATTGCCCGGCTGCTCATCCTCGTCGCTCGCGGCTGGCAGATCGGGCCGTCACGGGTGCTGCCGCCGTCATGCCGCTACCAGCCGAGCTGTTCGGCCTATGCGATTACCGCCTTGTCGCGCTATGGCGCCGCGCGGGGCGGCTGGCTTGCCCTTAAACGCATTTTTCGCTGCCATCCCTGGGGTGGCCAGGGCCACGACCCGGTTCCCTGACATGAGGATCGAGACTTGAACGATAATCGCAACATGATCCTCGCGGTCGTGCTCAGCGCCTTGGTGCTGGTCGGCTGGAGCATGCTGGCCGACCGCTGGTTCCCCGCCGCCGCGCCGCAGACCCAGCAGGTCGACAACGGCAAGGTCGAGCCGGCGCCGCGCCCGAAGGACGCGCCCCAGGCCGACACGCCGGCAACCATCCGCGCCCGCGGTGTCGTGCTGGCCGAAAGCCCACGCCTCCAGATTCGCACGCCGAGCGTCCAGGGCTCGATCAATCTGAAAGGGGCGCGGTTCGACGATCTCGAGCTGGTTCGCCACCGGCTGACCATCGATCCCAGCTCGCCGCCGGTGCGGCTGCTGTCGCCGGGCGGCACCAGGGATGCCTATTTCGCCGGCTTCGGCTGGGTTGGCCAGGGGATCGCCACGCCCGATGCCAACAGCGTCTGGACCCCCAGCGCTTCGCTGCTGGCGCCCGGCAAGCCGGTGACCCTGAGCTGGACCAATCCCGCCGGCCAGCGCTTCGAGCAGATCGTCTCGGTCGACGAGGGCTATTTGTTCACCGTCCGCCAGCGGGTCGAGAATCGCGGCCCCGGCGCCGTCGTGCTGCGCGCCTACGGGCTGGCCAGCCGGGCCAATAAGGCGGTCGACGAGAGCATGTGGACCATGCACATCGGACCGATGGGCTTCTTCAACGAGGAGGCCAATTACGACATCGACTGGGACACGCTGGACGAAGCCGGCGCTGGCGGCGAGCAATTCGACAGCCGCGGCGGCTGGCTCGGCTTTACCGACAAATATTGGCTGACCGCCTTGGTCCCGGCCGACGGCTCGGCCGTCTCCGCCAGCTTCAAGCGGAGCCCGCGTGGCGCCTACCAGGCCGACTATATCGGCCAGCCGATGATCCTCGCGCCCGGCCAGGCCGTGAGCACCGAATCGCGCCTGTTCGCGGGCGCCAAGGAGAAGCTGTGGCTCGACCGCTATGAAGCCGCCGGCATCGACAAGATTTCCAAGTCGATCGACTGGGGCTGGTTCGAATGGTTCATGCGGCCGATTTTCGACCTGCTCAACTGGCTCAACCGCGTCACCGGCAATTTCGGCGTCGCCATCATTTGCCTGACGTTCATCGTCCGGCTGCTGATGTTCCCGATCGCCGACAAACAGTTCCGGTCGATGGCGGGCATGCGCCGGGTGCAGCCCAAGCTGAAGGCGATCCAGGAGCGCCACAAGGACGACAAGGCCAAGCTGCAGCAGGAAATGCTCAAGCTGTACCAGCAGGAGAAGATCAACCCGGTCGCCGGCTGCCTGCCGGTCCTGCTGCAGATCCCGATCTTCTACGCCTTGTACAAGGTGCTGCTGGTCGCCGTCGAAATGCGCCACCAGCCGTTCGCTCTGTGGATCAAGGATTTGTCGGCTCCGGACCCGATGACCCCGGTCAATCTATTCGGGGTGCTCGATTTCCAGCCGCCGAGCCTGCTTGCCATCGGCGTCCTGCCGATCCTGCTCGGGGTCACCATGTGGATGCAGTTCCGGCTCAATCCGCAGCAGCTCGACCCGGTCCAGCAACAGGTGTTCTCGATCATGCCCTGGGTACTGATGTTCGTCATGGCGCCGTTCGCGGCCGGGCTGCAGCTCTACTGGGTGGTGTCCAACATCCTGACCATCGCCCAGCAGAAATGGCTATACCACCGCTACGATTTGGAAAAGGCCGAGCCGGCGGTGGCCAAGCAATGACGATCGCCCCCCATGGATGAGGTCCTTGCCGAGCGCGCCCGCAAATTGTTTGCCGGGCCGATCGACTTTTTGAAGTCGGCGCCGGGGCTGCAATTCCTGCCCGATCCCAATGTGCCGGAGATCGCCTTTGCCGGGCGTTCAAACGTCGGCAAGTCTTCGCTGCTCAATGCGCTGACCGGCCGCAAGGCGCTGGCGCGGACCTCCAACACGCCGGGCCGAACCCAGGAATTGAACCTGTTCGATGTCGGCCGGCCGCTGCAGCTGCGCCTGGTTGACATGCCCGGCTACGGTTTCGCCGACGCACCCAAGGATCTCGTCCGCAAGTGGCGCTTCCTGGTTAACGACTATCTGCGCGGCCGACCGACGCTGAAGCGCGCTTTGGTCCTGGTCGACAGCCGCCACGGCCTCAAGGATGTCGATCGCGACGTGATGGCCATGCTCGATGCCGCCGCGGTCGGCTATCATCTGGTCCTGACCAAGGCCGACAAAGTCAAGCCGACGGCGCTGGCCGAGACCTTGACCGCAACCAAAGTGGAAGCCGCCCGCCATCCGGCGGCCCACCCCGCCTTGTTCGCCACGTCCGGCGAAACCGGTTTGGGCATCGCCGAGTTAAGGACAGCAGTCCTGGAGGCGGCACTTTCATGAAATTGATCATCGGCAACCGCGCTTACTCCAGCTGGTCGATGCGCGGTTGGTTGGCGCTCAAGCAGTCGGGCCTCGAGTTCGAGGAGCTGGTCGTGCCCATGTTCGACGAGGCCTGGGAGAAACGGCGCGAGGGCGACGAGTTCGCGCCGTCACTGGGCAAGGTGCCGATCCTGTGGGACGGCGAGTGCGTCGTCTGGGACAGTTTGGCGATCATCGACTTCCTCGCCGACCGAGTCGGGCGTGATCTGTACTGGCCGGCGGACGAGAGCGCGCGCGGCATGGCCCGGTCGATGGCGGCGGAAATGCACTCCGGCTTCGCCAATGTCCGCCGCGACCTGCCGATGAACGTCCGCCGGATCATCGAGCGCGGCCCGCTGTCGCGCGAAGTGGTTGAGGAAATTGACCGGATGATGCAGCTCTGGGCCCAGGCCCGCGCCCGTTTTGGCGGCACCGGCGACTTCCTGTTCGGCGACTGGTGCGCGGTCGACATCATGTTCGCGCCGGTGGTCACCCGGTTCGTCACCTACCGCGTGCCGGTGCCGCCCTTCGCCGCCGCCTACATGGAGGCCGTGCTCTCCCACGAGCATGTCGTCGAATGGATCGAGCTCGCCCAGGACGAGCCATGGGTCATCGAGCAATATGAGCCGGACAAGGAGCCGGCGGAGGCCGACTAGGCCTCAGGCGCGCATCGGATATTCCGTCCCGTCGCGGTGGCGGTATTGGCCGTCTTCGGTCCAGATCATGTCGATGTCGGAATAACCACCGCTGCCGTGCTTGCCGGCGCTGATGGCGATGAAGCTGCAGGGCTCGCCGGACCGATTGATCAGATGATGGCCGTTGCTGCCGCCCTTGGGCCAGGCGGCGACGTCACCGGGCCCGAGTTCGCGGTCGCCATCATCCTCGACCAGCACCGCATGGCCCGACAGCATGACGACCAGCTCGTCTTCGTCGTCGTGCCAGTGCCGCTGGCTCGACCATGCGCCCGGATCGAGCGTGACATGGCTCGCGCCCATTTCGGTCAGACCGGCGGCCGGAGCGATTCGCCGCCACCAGCGGCCCTGGACCTGCTGGTGAAACGGGTCGGGATAGCCGGTCGCGTTCGAAGGCGCGATTGCATCCAGGTCCACCTTGGGCATCGCCGGTTCCTTTGCTAGGCCGTGATCATGTCGGTCGAACCCATCGCGCTTGCCAAGTCGCTAATCAACTGCCCGAGCGTCACGCCGGCCAGCGGCGCCGTGTTCGACTTGCTCGAAGCGGCGCTGCGGCACTTGGGCTTCGAGGTCCATCGCTGGGTGATGGGCGAGGCCCCGGACGGTCCGACCGAGAATATGGTGGCTATGCGCGGGTCCGGCTCGCCGCATTTCGGCTTCGCCGGCCATCTCGACGTCGTCCCGCCGGGCGACGGCTGGGCGACCGATCCGTTCGACGCGGTGGTCGAGGACGGCCGGCTGATCGGGCGCGGCGCCAACGACATGAAGAGCGCCATCGCCGCCTTCATCGCGGCGATTCCCGAACAGCAGGAAAAGGGCACGCTGTCGCTGCTCATCACCGGCGACGAGGAAGGCTATGCGACCTTCGGCACGCCGCGCATCATCGACTGGCTGAACGAGCGAAGCATCCGCCCCGACATGATCCTGATCGGCGAGCCGACCTCGGTCAATCGGCTTGGCGACACGGTCAAGATCGGCCGGCGCGGCTCGGTCAATCTGTGGGTCGACGTGCCGGGCACGCAGGGC
>JAKFFL010000169.1:0-8183 GCA_036675225.1 Sphingomonas sp.
AACCCGCATCCAGTGCGATCCGCAAGAACGCGCGGCCTTGCTGCTTGAAGTCATCCGCCGCAGCTTCGACGACCAGGACATCCAGTTCGACCCCGACGAAGACTATGGCCCGCGTTTCGAAGGCGGCGCCGCGACCGACCCCGGCAAGCGCGACGACCGGCGGCATCCCTTGATCTGGGTCGGCGAGATTCACTATGCGCACGACAGCCTTCCGGCGCGGCTGCGCAACGTGTCCGAGGGCGGCGCGCTGATCGATATCGCCGCCGACTATCCGACCGGCGCCGAGGTCATGCTCGACCTGGCCGAAGCCGGGCAGTTCTTCGCCACCATCGCCTGGACGTGCGGCGACCAGGCCGGGCTTCGCTTCAAGGAGCCGTTCGACATCGCCTGCCTGGCCATGGCCCGGCCGCAGCTGATGCCAACCAACTGGCGCGCGCCGGGCTTCCTCGACGACAGTGCCGACGGCGATTCGCCCTGGAACGAGAATTGGAGCCGCAGCTCCCTCGCCGAAATGCGCAGCGAGCTCGAAGGCTATCTCAAGCGCTGATCAATCTTCCTCGATCAGGCTGTTCGTCTTGGTTTCACGCATGCGGACGTAGGCGATCAGCGACACACCGGCGAGCGCCGAAATGTAGATGTAGAACCAGCGTTCGTGGCCGGCGCCCTTGAGGTAGAGCGCGACATATTCGGCGGTGCCGCCGAAGATGGCATTGGCGATGGCATAGGGCAAAGCGACACCCAATGCGCGGATGTGGGCCGGAAACATTTCCGCCTTGATGATGGCGTTGATCGACGAATAGCCGGTGACCATCAGCAGGCAGGCCATGACCAGGGCGAAGGCGGCGGGGACGCTGCGGACCGTCTCCAGCGTGGTGAAGATCGGGTAGGTGAACAGCATCGCGCTTACGCCGAAGAAGATCATCATCGGCTTGCGGCCAATGCGGTCGGACAGGCGCCCGGCGAGCGGCTGGATGAGCAGCATCAGCCCCAAGGCGACGGTCATGATCTGCGAGGCGGTGGCGCGGTCGAAGCCGCTGGTGTTCACCAGGAACTTCTGAAGATAGATCGTATAGGCATAGAATGCGGCGGTGCCGCCGGCGGTCAGCGCGATCACCAGCAAGGCGGCGCGCGGATGCTCCTTGAACAAATTGCGGGCGGTCGACTTCGGGCGGTCGACGCGGCCCGCGACATTCTCGAAGCTCAGCGTTTCATCCAAGCGGCGGCGGATGATGAATACCACCACCGCCAGTACCGCGCCGGCGGCGAAGCCTAGCCGCCAGCCCCAGTCCTGCATCGCCTGCTCGCCGAGCAATGCCTGCAGCGTCACCAGCAGGGCCAGCGCCGTCAGCTGGCCGCCGATGATCGTCACATATTGGAAGCTCGACCAGAAGCCGCGCCGGTCGCGGTCGGCGATCTCCGACAGATAGGTGGCGCTGGCGCCATATTCGCCGCCAAGGCTGATGCCCTGCAGCAGCCGGGCGATCAGCAGGATGGCCGGCGAGATGATGCCAGCCTGGGCATGGGTCGGCGCCACCGCGATTAGCAGCGAGGCCGCGCACATGATCGACACCGACAGGGTCAGCCCCGCCTTGCGGCCCTTGTGGTCGGCATAAATGCCCATCAGCCAGGCGCCGATCGGGCGGACGACGAAACCGACGGCGAAGATGGCCGCGGTCTGCAGCAGCTGCGCCGTCTGGTCGCCTTGCGGGAAAAAGCTCGGCGCGAAGTAGAGCGCGAAGGCGGCGTAGACGTACCAGTCGAACCATTCGACGAGATTGCCCGCCGAGCCGCCGATGATGTTGGTCAGCCGGCGGCTGTCACGCATTCGATCGCGCCCGCTCCGCGCGCGACCTGCCGTAGAAGACATAGACCAACAGGCCGATCATGTGCGCCACCAGGAAATAGATCTGGGTAGTCCGGGGCAGGCTGTAGAACAGGTATGCGCAGCCGAAGATCGCGACCAGGCCGATCAGCCAGGGCATCGGCGTCGTGAACTTGCGCGGCGTGTCTGGCGCGCGCCGGCGCATGACCAGCATGCAGGCAGCGACAAAGGCGAAGGCCGTCAGCGTGCCGGCGTTGGCCAAGGCGGCGAGGTCCTCGAGCGGGATGATACCCGCCAGCAGCCCGACAATCACCGCCGTGAACAGAGTGATGCGCACCGGCGAGCCGCGGCCCGACACCCGCGCCAGCGCCGCGGGCAGCAAGCCGTCGCGGGCCATGACGAAAAAGATGCGGCTCTGCCCGTAGAAAAAGGCGAGGATCACCGTCGGCAGCGCGATGACCGCCGAGATCGCCAAATAGCGCGCTACCCAGGGCTGGCCGAGCTCGCGCAGGATCAGGGCCAAGGGCTCCGGGCTGTTGGCGAAGCGCGTGTAGGCGAGCGCGCCGATCGCTGCCCCGGCCACCGCCATGTAGATGATGACACAAAGCACCATCGACCCGACGATGCCGATCGACAGGTCGCGTTCCGGCTTCTTGGTTTCCTCGGCGGCGGTGGCGATGGCGTCGAACCCGTAGAAAGCGAAGAAGATGATCGCGGCGGCGGCCATCACCCCGACCTCGACCGGCGCGCCGTCTGGGCCGAAGACCGTGTGCTTGCCGAAACCGTAAGGGCTGAACGGCTCAAAATTCGCCGAGTCGAAATAGGGTAAGGTGACGATGACGAAGACGATGAGCGCGAGGATCTTCACGACCACCAGTCCAGCGTTGAGGTTGGCGCTTTCGCGCACCCCGTAGATCAAGAGGCCGGCGATGACGGCGACGATGAAAACCGCCGGCACGTTGATGCCAAGCTCGGCGACGCCGAGCGTGCCGTTCCGCAGCGTCCCTTCGAGGACCGGCCCATGGGTCAGCCAGGCGGGAAAGTTGATCGCTTCCTGGAGCAGCGGCGAGGCGTAGCCGGCCCAGCCGACCGCGACCGCGCTGACGACCAGCGAATATTCGAGGATCAGGCTCCAGCCGACGACCCAGGCGAGCAACTCGCCCATCACCACATAGGTGTAGGTGTAGGCCGATCCCGAGGCTGGGATCATGGTCGCCATCTCGGCATAGGCGAGGGCGGCGCAGGCGCAGATGACGCCTGCGATGGCGAAAGAGAGGATGACCGCCGGACCGGCCTTGGCGGCGCCGACGCCGGTCAGGGTGAGGATGCCGGTGCCGACGATGGCGCCGACACCCAAGGCGATCAGGTGCGGCCAGGACAAAGATTGGGTCAGCCGGTGATGCGCCGGCATATCCTCGCGCGCGACGATGACCTTGCGAGTCCGCCAGCCCGACGTCTTCGACGGCGTGATGCTGGGAATCTGCTCTTCAACCATGTTTGATGCTCCCCCACCCGTCACCGCGAGGAACGCAGTCACGAAGCAATCCCGACCGTCACACTGGATTGCTTCGCGTGCGCTCGCAATGACGAATTGCTAATAGTCCTTGCTGATCCGCACGTTGGCGCTGGTCCGGCCGATGGTGGAAATGCTCGACAGGATCGAGAGCCAGCGGGTGACCTGATATTCGACGCGCGTCGCCGAATAGCCCTGGCCGTCGGTAATCACCTCGACGAACAATTTTCGGCCGACATATTTGCCGGCCGAAATCGCGGTCTTCTGGCCGGTGGCGATGTCGGCGGGAACGACCCGCAGGCGGTCGAGGCCGACGGCACGGCGGACCGCGTTGATCGGATCGAGGCTGCCGTTGCCCGACTGGAGCGCGGCGACGGCCGAGGCCAGTTGCACCGCCTCGGGCGCCGACAGATTGGTGATCGAGGTGCCGAACAGGATTCGCGAAAGCAGCTCGTCCTGCGGCAATTGGGGGACGCTGGCGAAAGTGATCTCGGGCGTCAGGCCGGTGCCACGCACGTTGACGCTGGCATCGAGGCCCTGAACCCGCGCCTCGGCGCGGATGTCGAGCAAAGGATTGACAGGGCTTTCGCCGCGGAAGCGGATGACACCGTGCTCCAGGCGGAAGCTGCGCCCGGCGAACTCGTAATTGCCGCGGTCGAGATCGGCCCGGCCGGTGATGCGCGGCGACGCGACATTGCCGCTGATCGCCAGGTCGGCGCGCCACAGGCTGTCGATGCCAAGCCCGCGTACGGTCAGGTCGTCGCCGGCCACCTTGAGGTCGAGCTCCCACGGGGCGAGTTGCTCGATCTCGATCAACTCCTCTTCGTCGCGCCCGACGTGACGGACCTGGAGCTGCGGCACGGCGGCGGCGGCGCTCGCCTCGCCCAGGGTGAAGCGCCCTTTTTCGAGCCTGAGCTGCCCCGAGATGCGCCCGCCGCGCCCGCTCGAGCGAATCGAGATTGGCCCGCTGACGGTCGCCTCCAGATCGTCACGGTCGAGGAGCTGGGCATTGGCGACGTTGAAATCGAGGTCGAAGGCGGAGCTGCCGCCGGCGAAATTGACGGAGCCGGAGCCGGCGATGGTGCCGCCAGCCGGTGTCCGGCCGGCGATCGAGTCCAGCACCAGCCGCGAGCCGCCGAACCGGCCGCGGACGTTCAGGCCCTGGACGATCATGCCGGTGACGGCGCTTTCGATGCGCGCATTCTCCGCCTTCAATGAGCCGCGGATCACCGGGTCGACCAGCCGCCCGCCGATGTCGGCGCCGATCGCCACCGGCCCCGACAAGTCGAATACTTCCACCCCCGACAGGCGCCACAACGTGTCGGCGGGCCCGGCGTAGCGCAATTGCAGGACCATCGGCGCATTGGCGAGCGCGGCGACGATCGGCCCGGACCCCAGCGGCGCGAAGCGGGCCTGGGCGCGGCCGATGGTCTTGCCGTCGCTGACCGCGACCGCGCGCATCGCCGCCTTGCCGCCGGTCAGCACCGCCGCCAGCCCGACGTCGATCGGCTTGGACGACAGCACCAGCCCGGCCCGGCTGAGCCCGCGGACACGCAAGTTGGCGCGGCCGCTCGGTGACCCATTATCGCCCCGCCAGCGATAGTCGAGCCGACCGGTGGCGCTGCCGCTGAGCCCCAGGTTGGGCCAGCCGATATCCAGCAACTGCAGCGGCATGGCCTGCAGATCGGCATGAACTTCCGCGTTCGACCCGGTGCGTCCCGAGAGCGTGGCGCGGCCGCCGCCGAAGCGCACCCGCGTCGGATCGACCCGCCAGCCGTCGCCGTCGCGAGTCAGCACCATCGCGCTGTCAAGGACCAGCGGCCGCCGCGCCACCTCGCCACGGCCGGTCAGGCGGATTCGATCCGGCGTAATGTCGGCCAGCGTCACCAACTCGAACGCCTGGCCACGCCGGCCGGCCAGCGCCGCCCGGACCTGGCCACTGCCGTTGACCAGCCGGCCGCTGGCGGTCAGCCGGGCGAGGTCGATGGCGCCATAGGCCAACCCGCGCGCGACCAGGGTCCCATCGAGCGAGGTGCGGCCCTCTTCGAGCAGGATGATTCCGTCGAGCTTGCCCGACCGGATCGCCATTCTGGTGCCGCCAGGGATGCTGGCATTGCGCGCCGTCAGATGCGCCTCGATCCGTTGCGCGCCATCGACCGGAGCAAAGGCGAGCGTGCCGTCGATGCCGCCCCCGGCCAGCGCCAGCGTGCCGGTGAAGCCACCCGGATCGGAGCGCAGGTCGCCCCGCCCGGTGGTGCCGGCGACATTCAGCGCCGCGATTGAAATCACCGTCCGGCCACCCCTGGGGAGCAGGATCCGGCCGTTGGACGTGAAGGGTCCCAGCCGCGAGCCGCCGGCGGCGCGAAAGTCGAAGCCCGCGGCGGTCGGATCAAGCTGCAGCCGCATGGCGCGAATGCCGAGGGCGTCATTTGGCCGGTCGAGAAAGATGTCGAGCTTGGGCCGCTCGATCCGCCCGTCAAGGACAAGTCGCAGCGGCCCATACTCTGCCTGGCGGCCGCGCGCCTCGATATGGAAGGTGCCGTCGCGGCGGCGAATGCCGGAGCCCGACAGACGCAGGTCGCGCGAATAGAGCTGCAGGTTCGAAAAATGCATGACGCCGTCCTCGGTGCGCTCGAGGTCGGTGGTGAGGCGCGGCAAGCTGCCGGTCAGTTCGCGGAAGAAGCTGTTGTCGAGCCGCCGGACCCAGGCCTCGGCCTTGCCCCGCACCCGTGCCTTTCCAACCGAGCCGGGGACGACGCGAAGGTCGGTCTTGACGTCGACCACGCCAAGGCCAGGGATCAGGTAGCGAGTCATGCCACCGGAAATGACGATGTCGAACTTGCCGGTCCGAAGGTCGATCAGCAGCGACACCTTGCCGCGCAATTTGTCGCTCGTCAGCGCCAGATTATCGCCGCGCACAAGACGCGGGGTCACCGCCAGCATGCCTTCCAGCCGGACATTGGCGAGGATCGCGCCGGCGATATCGCCGACCCCCGTCACGCTGCGCGCCTGCAGCCGCAGCGGCACCCGCATCGGCCAAGGCGTGCCGCGGCCACGCCCCTCTGCGCGGACGTCGACGAAGCCAATATTGTCGAATTTCACGCCCGGTGAGGTCAGCCGATAGGCATAATCGGCGCGGCCGAAGGCGCCGTCGAGCGTCCACACCAGCCGCACCTTCTGGCCGGTCATATTCTTGAACAAGGCCGGGGGGCGCAGCAGATCGACGCCGAGGCGAAGGTCGCGATAGGCACCCGCCGCCAGGTCGATTCGCCCGCGCCCGACCGCGCGCAGCGCCGGCGAGGCCAGGCGCAACTCGCCGTCGAGTTGGCGGCCGGCAAAGGTCGCCGAGCCGCGCACATCGATCACCGGCGTCGTCAGCCGCTGCAATTTGCCTTTGAGGAACGGCGCTGGCGCCAGCTTGCCGGTCAGGCGATAGCGGCCGTTGTCGGCGGCCAGCGACAGCCGCGCCGTCGGCCGGCCCGACAGGTCCATCGCCGCCTGACCGCGCCAGGTCGCCCAGCTGCCATCACCTGCGATCGCCAGCTGCAACGGCCGCTTCGATCCGAACAAGGCCGGCAGCAGCCCGCCGGCCGGCGCGGTTGCGCGCACGTCGAGGTCGAAGCGGTCGCCGTCGGGTTCGGCATCGAGCTTGACCAGCAGCCGGTCGCCGCCCTGCAGCGCACCGTCGAGCCTGACCATGGCCCGGCCGGAGCGGATATCGGCGCTGCCCGACAGTCGGCCGACCTGCGCCTTGCCGGTGACCGCCGGCGCCAGCTCCAGCCGCCGGATCTCCAGCCTGCCGATGCGGATATCGAAATCGGGCAGCACCGGGCCGCGACGGCCGGTAGCCTTGAGCTTGGGCAGGCGCTCCAGCCGCACCCGGTCGGCTTCCAGCCGGTCGATCTTGAGATTATTGGTCAGCCAGGCGGCGGGCGACCAGTCGAGCGTAACCGACGGCGAGGTCAGGAACACGCCTTGGGGGTCGAGCACCTGGACGTTGCGCAGCCGGCTCTCGCCGAAGATCGAGCCTTCGATGCGGCCGATCTTGAAGCGCAGCCCGGTGGAAGTTTCGATCTGGCCGATGCGGTCGACCAGCCAGCGGTGTCCGGGCGCGGTGTCGAGCAAGACCAGCCCGATGCTAAGCAGGATCAGCAGCGCCACGACCAGCGTCGCAAGCTCGCCCGCCAGCCGCCGCGACCAGTGTGGCCGGATGCGAAGCGGCGCCGGCGCCGGGCCGTGGTCGATGGCGACCTCGGCCATCAGAAGGCCTGACCCAATGAGACGACGACGGCGACCGGGCCGTCATCCGACTGCGGGTTGAGCGGCGTGCCGACATCGACCCGGATCGGCCCGAAGCTCGAATAATAACGCACGCCGATGCCGGCGCCGAATTGCCAGTCACCGAAATCGGGCATGGACTGCGTCGACAAGGTGCCGCCGTCGATGAAGGGCACGATGCCGAAATTGCCGCCGAAGGCTTTCAGCCTGATGCGCGCTTCCAGGGCGAACTCGGCCAGACTGCGGCCGCCGATCGGGTCGCCGTCGACATCGCGCGGACCCAGGCGCTGGTAGCCGTAGCCGCGCACCGAGCCGCCGCCGCCGGCGTAAAATCGCCGCGACGGGGCGATGGCATCGCGGTCGGCGCCAATGATCGTGCCGAGGCGGATGCGGCCGGCGGCGACGACGCTGTCCGAGACCGGGTGGTAGGCACTGGCGTCGAGCTGGGCGCGGGTATAGCCGAACGTGCCGGCGTGAAGGCTCAGCTCCGGGCTGACCCGCCCGCCGAGGCGGAATCCGGTGGTCGGGTCGAGCAGGCTGTCGCTGCCGTCATAGGTCAGGCTGGCCGGC
>JAKFFL010000158.1:0-8060 GCA_036675225.1 Sphingomonas sp.
CTACATCGCCCGCGACGTTCGCCATAGAGGGCCAACTCCGCCGATCGGAGGCGAGGGCTCCTTCGATTGACTGGGAAATTGCATGATCGCCGCACTGGCCAAGACCATCTTCGGATCGGCTAATGACCGCTATGTGCGGTCGATGGGCAAGATCGTCGAGGCGACCAACGCCTTCGAGCCGACAATTACCGCGCTGACCGACGAGGAGTTGCGCGGCCAGACCGATCTGTTCCGCGAGCGTCTGGCGAACGGCACCAAGCTCGACGATCTGCTGCCCGAGGCCTTCGCGACCGTGCGCGAGGCCGCCAAACGGACGCTCGGCCAGCGCCATTACGACGTCCAGCTGATCGGCGGCATCGCCCTTCATCGCGGCGAGATCGCCGAGATGAAGACGGGCGAGGGCAAGACCCTGGTGGCGACGCTGGCGGTTTATCTCAACGCGCTTCCCGGCAAGGGCGTGCACGTCGTCACCGTCAACGATTATCTTGCCAAGCGCGATGCCGAGTGGATGGGGCAGATCTATCGCTTCCTCGGCCTTTCCGTCGGGATCGTCATTCCCAACCTGTCCGACCAGGAACGGCGCGACGCCTATGCCGCCGACATCACTTACGCGACCAACAACGAGCTCGGCTTCGACTATCTGCGCGACAATATGAAATACACGCGTGACCAGATGGTCCAGCGGCCTTTCAGCTATGCCATCGTCGACGAGGTCGACTCGATCCTGATCGACGAAGCGCGCACGCCCCTGATCATTTCCGGCCCGACCGACGACAAGGCCGATCTCTACGCCGGCGTCGATGCCATCGTGAAGCAATTCGTCGAGGCCGACTATGAGAAGGACGAAAAGCAGAAGTCGATCGTCCTCACCGAGGAAGGCACCGAAAAGGCCGAGCGCATGCTCGAGGCCGCCGGCCTGATCGAGGGCGCCAACCTTTACGACCTCGCCAACACCCAAACCGTCCACCACCTGAACCAGGCGCTGAAGGCGAACAAGATGTTCCGGCGGGACATCGATTATATCGTCAAGGACGACAAGGTCATCATCATCGACGAGTTCACCGGCCGCATGATGGAGGGACGGCGCTGGTCGGATGGCCTGCACCAGGCGGTCGAGGCCAAGGAAGGCGTGCGCATCGAGCCGGAGAACCAGACGCTCGCCTCGATCACCTTTCAGAACTATTTCCGCATGTACCCGAAGCTCGCCGGCATGACCGGCACGGCGCTGACCGAGGCGCCGGAATTCTTCGACATCTACAAGATGAACGTCGTGTCGATCCCGACCAACGTGCCGGTCCTGCGCATCGACGACGAGGACGAATTCTACAAGAACATCACCGACAAGTTCGGCGCCATCGCCAAGGAAATCCGCAAGCGCCAGGACATGGGCCAGCCCGTCCTGGTCGGCACCGTCTCGATCGAGAAGTCGGAGATGCTCTCCGAATTTCTAGACAAGGAGAAAATCCGCCATTCGGTGCTGAACGCCCGCTTCCACGAAAGCGAAGCGCATATCGTCGCCCAGGCCGGGCGCATCGGCGCGGTCACCATCGCCACCAACATGGCCGGCCGCGGCACCGACATCCAGCTTGGCGGCAATCTGGATTTCCGGATGCTCGACGAGCATCCCGACCTGGTCCAGGGCACGCCCGAATATGAGGCCCAGGCCGAAAAGGTCCGCGTCGAGATCGTCGAGGAACGGCAGCAGGTGCTCGATGCCGGCGGCCTGTTCGTGCTCGGCACCGAGCGCCACGAAAGCCGGCGGATCGACAACCAGCTGCGCGGCCGCTCGGGCCGCCAGGGCGACCCCGGTTTGTCGCGCTTCTACTTGAGTCTCGACGACGATTTGTTGCGCATCTTCGGGCCGCAGACCGCTTTCGCCCGGCTGATGAACAAGAATCTGGAGGACGGCGAGGCGATCGTTTCCCCGTGGATTTCCAAGGCGATCGAGACCGCGCAGAAGAAGGTCGAGGCGCGCAACTACGACATCCGCAAGCAGGTCGTCGAATTCGACGACGTCATGAACGACCAGCGCAAGGTCATCTACGAGCAGCGCGCCGAGATCATGGATTCGGAGCATGTCAGCGACGTCATTACCGACATGCGCGCCGAGACCATTGCCTCTTTGGTCGCCGTCCATTGCCCGCCCGGCACCTACCCCGAACAATGGGATGTCGATGGCCTCAAGGAGAGCGTCGACGCCGTGCTTGGCCTCGCGCCCCCCGTCGACGACTGGATGCAGGAAGAAGCGGTCGAGCCCGAGGTCATTATCGAGCGTCTGCAGGAATTGGCCGACCAGGCCATGGCCGAGAAAGTCCAGGGCGCCGACAAGGACCGCTGGATCGAGATCGAGAAGAGCCTGCTGCTCCAGACCCTCGACCATTTCTGGAAGGAGCATTTGTCGACCCTGGACGCGCTGCGCCAGGTCATCCACTTGCGCAGCTTCGCCCAGAAGAAGCCGATCGACGAATATAAGCAGGAGGCTTTCCTGCTGTTCGAGCGGCTGCTGGTCGCCATCCGCGAGGAGGTCAGCCGGACGCTGATGCGCGCCCAGATCCAGATCCAGGACCCGGCGCCGCCGCCGCTGCCCGACTTCATCACCACCCATTTCGACCCGCTGCTGGGCGAGGACGACACGATGGACTTCGACCCCGCGGGGATCGGCGCGGCACCGCGCGCGGCGCCCTTGCCACCCTTGCCGGAGGGCGCGAGTCCGCCCGAAAGCCGCAACGCTTTGTGCCCGTGCGGATCGGGCCGCAAGTTCAAGCATTGCCACGGCGCGCTGGCCTAGCCGCGCCGATGCTGGACCGCACCGCGCTCCGCCGCGCCTATCGGCCAGAGGAAGATGCGGTCGTCACGGAACGCCTGGCGGAAGCGGCGCTGTCCGCCGCGCAATCGGCCGAAGCCGCGGCCATCGCTTTATCGCTGTCGAAGGCGGTCCGCGCCCACAAGCCGGCCGGAATCGACGCCTTCATGGCCGCCTACGACCTTGGCAGCGACGAGGGCATCGCCCTCATGTGCCTGGCCGAGGCTTTGCTGCGCATCCCCGATGCCGAGACCGCCGACGATCTGATCGCCGACAAATTGTCCGGGCCCGACTGGGCCGAGCGCCTCGGCGAATCCTCCTCGCCGTTCGTCAATGCCGCCACCTTCTCGCTGCTGCTGACCGGCAAGGTGCTCGACAGCGCGCATGACAGCACCAACGGCTGGAGCGCTGCCCTCGGCCGCGCCGTCGGCCGCCTCGGCGAGCCGGTGATCCGCGCCGCCGTCAGCCAGGCGATGAAGATCCTCGGGCGCCAGTTCGTCTTCGGCCGGACCATCGACGAGGCGATGAAGCGCGCCGCGCCCGAGCGCCGGCAGGGCCTGACCCACAGCTTCGACATGCTCGGCGAAGCGGCGCGCACCCATGCCGACGCCGCCCGCTATGCCGAGGCTTATGCATCCGCGCTCGACCGCATCGCCAGGGAAGCGGAAGGCGGCTTCCGCTCCTCGCCCGGCATTTCGGTCAAACTGTCGGCGCTGCACCCGCGCTACGAATGGAGCCATGCCGACGAAGCCAAGGCGGCGATGCTGCCGGTGTTGCGCGCGCTGGCGCTCAAGGCCAGCCTGGCCGACGTCCATTTCACCATCGACGCCGAGGAAGCCGACCGGCTGGAACCGTCGCTCGACATCTTCGAGGCGCTCGCCGCCGACGATGAATTGTTCGCCCCAAGAGCAGACGGAAGTTCCTGGGGCGGCTTCGGCCTTGCCATCCAGGCTTATCAGAAGCGCGGCGTGCCCTTGTGCGACTGGGTCGCCGCTGTCGCCCGCAAGCACAAGCGCCGCTTCATGGTCCGGCTGGTCAAGGGCGCCTATTGGGATACGGAGATCAAGGCGGCGCAGGTCGCGGGGCTGGAGGATTATCCGGTCTTCACCCGCAAGCTGGCGACCGACGTCTCCTACATCGCCTGCGCTCGGCGCCTGCTGGCGGCGGGCGACGTCCTCTATCCCGCCTTCGCCACCCACAACGCCAATACCATCGGCGCGGTCAAGGCGCTCGCCGGCGATACGAAGTTCGAGTTCCAGCGGCTGCACGGCATGGGCGAGGGTCTGTACGAGGAGCTGGCGAAACTCGAAGCGGGGATTGGTGAGGCGCCGACGCCCGTGCGCATCTACGCCCCGGTCGGCAGCCACAAGGATTTGCTCGCCTATCTCGTCCGCCGCCTGCTCGAGAATGGCGCCAACTCGAGCTTCGTCAACCGCATCGCCGATGATGAAATCCCGATCGAGCAACTGGTCCGCGACCCGATTGCCGACCTCGCGGCGCTCGAACCAAGGCGCAACCCGGCGATCCCGCTGCCCAACGCCATTTTCGGCCATGGGCGGAAGAACAGCGCCGGCGTCGATTTGAGCGATCCCCTTGTGCGCGAGCCGCTGCTGGAACGGCTCCGGGCGCTCGACGCGCGCCAGTGGGAAGCCTTCCCGACCGAGCGCTCGCGGGGCGAGCAGCCGGTCCGCCGCATCACCTCGCCGCACGACGACCGGATCGAGGTCGGGATCGCGCACGAAGCGACCGACGGCGCGATCGACCGGGCAATGCGCGCGGCGGCGGCGGCCCAGCCGGCCTGGGACGCGCTTGGCGGTGAGGCGCGCGCCGCGCTGCTCGATAAGACCGCGGACCTGTTCGAGGCCAACCGCGAAATCCTGTTCTCGCTCTGCATCCGCGAAGCCGGCAAGACCTTGCCCGACGCGGTGCTCGAAGTGCGCGAGGCGGTCGATTTCCTGCGTTATTATGCGGCCGAGGCGCGCGCCAAGTTCACTCGCCCGACCTTGCTTCCGGGCCCGACCGGCGAGACCAATGAGCTGCGCCTCCACGGCCGCGGCGTGTGGACCTGCATCAGCCCGTGGAACTTCCCGCTGGCCATCTTCACCGGCCCGGTCGCCGCGGCTCTGGCCGCCGGCAATGCGGTGATGGCCAAGCCGGCCGAGCAGACGCCCTTGATCGGCGCCTTCGCCATTGAGCTGATGCACCAGGCCGGCTTTCCCCGCGCCATTGTCCAGCTGGTGCCGGGCGATGGGCGCGTCGGGGCGGCGCTGACCGTGCATCCGTTGACCGCCGGGGTTGCCTTCACCGGCTCGACCGACACCGCCCGCCTGATTGCCCGTGGCCTCGCCGAGCGCCCCGACGGCCCGATTATCCCGTTCATCGCCGAGACCGGCGGCCAGAATGCGATGATCGTCGACTCATCGGCCTTGCCCGAGCAGGTGACACGCGATGTCGTCGCGTCCAGCTTCCAGAGCGCCGGCCAGCGCTGCTCGGCGCTGCGCGTCCTGTTCATCCAGGACGACGTCGCCGACGCCATGATCCGGATGGTCGCCGGGGCGATGGACGCGCTGACCATCGGCGACCCCAGGGATCTGGCGACCGACGTCGGCCCGGTGATCGACGCCGCCGCCCGCCAGGCGCTGCGCCGTCACCTCGACTGGCTCGACCTGCACGCCACCAAAATCATGCGCGCCGAGGTGCCCGACGCGCTCGACGCCCACGGCTTCTTCGTGCCGCCGGCACTCTACGAGATCGCCAGCCTCGACCAGCTGACCCAGGAGAATTTCGGCCCGGTCCTGCACGTCGTCCGCTGGCAGGCGGGCGAGCTCGACAAGGTCATCGCCCAGATCAATTCCAGCGGCTACGGCCTGACCCTCGGTTTGCAGAGCCGCATCGACACCGTCCGCGACTATGTCGAACGGCACGCCCGGGTCGGCAACATCTACGTCAACCGCAACCAGATCGGCGCCGTCGTCGAAAGCCAGCCGTTCGGTGGGGAAGGGCTGTCCGGCACCGGCCCCAAGGCCGGCGGCCCCCACTACGTCCCCCGCTTCGCGACCGAGCGCGTCACCTGCATCGACACGACGGCGGCGGGGGGGAATGCGAGCCTGATGGCGGCGCTGGAGGGCTAGCGACCGATTTTTCCTGTCCTACAGGCATCCATTCGTGCCAGGCTCCAATCGTCCGGAGTCGTCCGGACGAGGCTTTTTCTGATTGTCGGCAAAGGCGTTAGCCGTGGGTTTGTCACCCTCGATGTCACCCTCGCGGTGGGGTCGTTTGTCACCCTCGGCACGGCGCTGCCACAGGGGCACCGTCCCATCGATGGTGACGAAGGTGATGAAGTTCACGATCCCCGATTTGCGCCCCCTCAGGTGACAGCGTGACGCTGATGCGGGCGAAAAAGATGGCTCCCCGGGCCTGATTCGAACAGGCGACCATTCGATTAACAGTCGAACGCTCTACCGCTGAGCTACCGGGGATTGGCCGTCTTGGCTGGCGAAGCGGCTAAATAGCGAACAAGCCCCCAAAGGCAAGGGCTTCCGTGCCCCTGCGAAGGCAGGGGCCCAGTCGCGCGAAGCGCTTCTCGCGGCAAGAACTCGCGCTGCGCGCTTGGACTGGGCTCCTGCCTTCGCAGGAGCACAATCAGGTCGCGAACTGCTCCATGGCGATGCGCTCGTCGAGGGCATGCTCGGGGTCGAACAGCAAAGTCAACGAACGCTCCTTGTCGAGCCGCACATCGACCGTGCAGACCTCGCGGACCTCGAACTGGTCGGCGACGGCGGAAACCGGGCGGTTGTCGGCCTCCAGCACCCGGAATCGGACCGCGACATCGTCGGGCAAGATGGCCCCGGTCCAGCGCCGCGGGCGGAAGGCGGCGATCGGGGTCAGCGCCAGCACCTTCGACGCCAGCGGCAGGATTGGCCCGCGCGCCGAGAAATTATAGGCGGTCGAACCCGCCGGCGTCGCCACCAGTACGCCGTCGCAGACCAGTTCCGGCATTACCACCCGGCCGTTGACGCTGAGCTCGATCTTGGCCGTCTGCCGGGTTTCGCGGAGCAGGGAGACTTCGTTGATGGCGGCGTGGCGGTGGACTTGGCCGCCGACGGTGGTCGCCTCCATGTCGAGCGGGGCGACGCGGACCGCCTTGGCCGCCGCGATGCGATCGGGCAGGGCGTCAAGCCGCCACTCGTTCATCAGGAAGCCGACGGTGCCCCGGTTCATGCCGAACACCGGCTTGGCCACGCCGCCTTCGAGCATCGCGTGCAGGGTCTGCAGCATGAAACCGTCGCCACCCAATGCCACCAGCGAGCTGGCCTGGTCGGTTTCGGCCCAGGCGTAGCGGTGGCGGAGCATCTTGGCGGCGGCCTGGGCGGCCTCGGTCGGGGAGGCGAGCAGGCCGATGCCCGCCGCGGCAAGGTCGCGGTCGCCTGCTAAAGGCCGTGGGGCGTCGGCGGTCACGGCCGCGAACATAGGGATTTCCGCTTGAAGCGCCACTGTCCCGTTGTGGGGCTTGGCCGATGCGGCGCTGGAGGGCACAGTCGGCGACGCCTAGTCCGGTTCGCATGAACCAGCGCCGGCCATCGAACGACCAGCGCGCATCCGACCGGCTCCGCTCGCTGGTCGTGCGTCGCCGCGACCGCGCGCTGGAAGACGCGATCGCCGACGATCGCATCGCCATCCACTTCCAGCCGCAGATCGAGCCAGCCAGCGGTCGCATCGTCGCCGTCGAGGCGCTGGCCCGCCTCGATGGCGAGGATTGCGCCGCGCATTTGTTCGAGCGGGCGGCGCGCGGCGGCCTCGAGGAGCGTTTGTCGCGCTTCGCCCAGCGCAAGGCGCTGCGCATCGCCGGGGCATGGGCGCCGCCCTTGTCCGACTTGCGGTTGTCGATCAATTTGCTGGCCGAGGATCTGGCGCGCAATGGCTATGACGGTTGGCTGCTCGGCGAAATCGCCGCCGCCGGCCTAAGCCCCGACCGGGTGACGGTGGAAATCACCGAAAGCAGCCTGCTCGCCGACCAGGCTGGCGCGGCTGAGCGCCTCGGGCGGCTGCGCGAGGCCGGGGTGCGCGTCGCCGTCGACGATTTCGGCACCGGCTATGCCAGCCTCGCCTATTTGACCAGCCTGCCCCTCGACGCGCTCAAGATCGACCGCGGCCTTGTCGTTGACCTGGTTGCCGGCAAGCGCGACCGGATTGTCGTCCGCGCCATGATCAGCTTGGCCCGCGAGCTCGATCTGCAGGTGATCGTCGAGGGCGTCGA
>JAKFFL010000171.1:0-7683 GCA_036675225.1 Sphingomonas sp.
TCCTTCTGTTCTGGTGGGCCGACTGCCGGTCCACCGGGGCCAGGAGTAGCGAAGAGAAGGAATGAGGAGCCGCAAAGCGCCTGTAGACCGTCAGTTTGCGACTAGTAGCCGCGGCCTATGTAGTCCGGTTTGGCTCGGAATGTAAGTGTGCCGACGGATTCGGCTGGTCAGGCCGCTGGCCCCGCGCCCTGGCGATCGCTGGCGTTAACCATTTATCCTATTGTTCTCCGGACTTTTTTGACGGACGCTGAGCACACAAACAACAGGGGCAGGGCGAGTCGCCCTGGTGGGCGGCGGACTTCAGGGCAAGGCAGCGAATGCGATCCGCCATGGCGGACGGACGCTGCCGCCGGACTGCCCGGGTAGGAGTTGCGTCATGGCGTACAGCGGCGTTTACGTGTTTGGTGACAGCCTGGTCGATGCGGGTAATGCGCTGAAATTGGCGCAATGGTACAGCGACCTGACCTTCAGCGACCTGCCTGACGGCGCGCCAACGGCCGATCTCGGCTACGTCGGCGGCCGTTTCACCGACGGCCATACCTTCGCGGACTTGCTTTCGAACAAGGCGGTCGGAAGCGTCACGAGGCCGGTCTTTCCATATGGCTTCGAGGACCCGTGGATCGGCCTTCCGATCGCGCCCTTCGCCGGCGATCCCGGCGGAAGCAGTTTGAATTTCGCGTATGGCGGCGCCCAGGTCCGTCAGGGTGACGAGGTCGTCCAGGACCTCGACAGCCAGACCGACACCTTCCGCAACGCCGTCGACGGCGATGCCCCGCCGGGCGCCCTGTATATCGTCACCATGGGCGGCAACGACGTCCGCAGCCTGGCCAAGGCGGGCAGCTTGCCGGCGCCGGAGGAGGACGCGCACGACGCCCTCGACAGTGTCGCCCAGCAGCTGATCCACGAGCTTGGCCAGCTGATCGACGACGGCGCCCGCAATTTCCTCATCACCGGCGTGCCCGACGTCGGCCTCATCCCCAAATATGCCGGCGATGACGGCATGTTCGATCCGATCGAGCTGGCCGGATCGCTGGCCGCGACCGCTTATTCGCAATATCTCGACTTGCTGATCCGCACCGAGGTTGTGCCGGCGCTTGAGGCGATGGGCGCCACCGTCACCTATGTGCCGATGATGGATTACCAGGACGGCGCGGCGACTGTCACCGGCGGCCTCAACGCCGTGCTGCCGACGCTCGAAGCGCTGCATGGGCTCGATCCGGGGACCCTGACCACCGATCTGCTGGCCCATTCGGAGCTGGTGTTCTTCGACGACGTCCATCCGACAGCGCAGGTCCACGCCCTGTTCGGCTCCTACGCCCAGGCGCTGCTGACTGGCACCGAATGGGTCGAGACGCTGCCGCTTACTGGCGCCGACGTTGATTACTCGCTGACCGCCAATATCGCCGTTGCCGGCGAGGTCGACAAACTGGTCATCGCCACGGTTGCCGGCACCGACTACCGGCTTGACCTGCTCGGCATCAGCGCGCTCGGCACCGCCGGCAGCCTCGCCGATCCGGCGCTGCGCCTGACCGGGCCGAGCGGCGGCGTCATCGGCGGCGATGCCGACAGCGGCGCCGGCTTCGACGCGACGCTGACCTTCACCGCCCCGACCAGCGGCAATTACACCGCCGAGCTGTCGGGCACCGGCGCCCTCACCGGCAGCTACGTCCTGCAGGCGGCCGTCATTGGCGGCGCCGCGATGCAGGCGGGCAACAGCTATGCCGTCAGCAGCGCCGCCGCCATCGTCCTCGAAGGCGCGGGTGGGGTTGGGGTCGATACGGTCAAGGCCAGCACCAGCTACACGCTTGCCATCGGCAGCGAGATCGAGGTGCTGACGACCAGCAACGCCAAGGGCAAGACCGCGATCAACCTCATCGGCAACGAGTTCGACCAGGCGATCACCGGCAATGCCGGCGCCAACATCCTCAACGGCAGGGGCGGCGCCGATACGCTGACTGGCGGCGCCGGCAAGGACGTGTTCGTGCTCGGCACCGGCGGCATCGACGCCATCAAGGACTATGGCCATGGCGATGTCGTCGATCTGAGCCAAATGCTGAGCGTCGCCGCCGGCACCAATGTCGCCAGTGGAGGCTTCGCCCGGGTGACGACGTCCGGCCTGGTCCAGGTCGATGCCGACGGCGGTGGCGATGGGTGGGTGACCCTGGGAACGATCAACAACGGCGGCGCGGTCACCATCCGCTATGTCTCGGGCGGGGCGACGGCCAGCGCCTCCTTGTCGCGGGTCACAGCCTCGACGACGACGATGGCGGTCGCGGGCGCCGTCGCGGCGGCGGGCATGGAATCGCTTATGGCTGACGGCGGGCCCGGCGGGGACGGAGGCGGTGCGTTCCACGGTGGCACGTATGCCTTCGCCGCCGCCGGCGTTACCGCCCAGCCACTCGACGGCGCGGGCACGGAGTTCGGCGGTTGGGCCGGCGCAAGGCTCGGCACACAGGTTTTCGCCGTCGATGCAGTGGCCGCCGCCCGGCCGGGCGCTGGCGACGGGATGACGGCGGAAGGACCGGCGCTCGATTCGACGCAAATGACGATGCTGTCGGCGCTTGCAATCGGGACGGAATTGCCCGCCTTCGCCGACCACGGTCGGGGCTTCGCCACGACAGTCGCCACGACAGTCGCTACGCCGATCGCTGCGCAATCCGTCTTAGCGGGGGAAGGCGAAGTCGCGGTGATCCTCGCCGAGGCACTGGGCGGGCCAGGCCACGACCTGGCGACGCTGCTCGACGCCTTGCCGCTGGCCGGCGAGGCGCCGGCGGCGATGGACGCAGGCCCGCTCCATCTCGCCGCCTGGGGCGCCGGGATGGTCGACTTCGCGGCGATGGGGCCGCTGGCGCCGGCCATGGAGGCCATCGCCATGCACCAGGACACGGTCGCGACGGTCTGAGCAGCGCGCCCTCGGCTTTTGTGGCTTTCGGCGGCTCGCCGTCGGGGCTAAGCCGCCAGGCGATGTGCGGGATTGCGGGCCTGGTCAGTGCGAAGCGGGTCGATCCGGCGCTCCTGGCGCGCATGGCCGAGGTCATCGCTCACCGCGGGCCGGACGATGCGGGGACATGGATCGATGCGGATGCCGGCGTCGGCCTCGCCCATCGCCGCCTGTCGATCGTCGATTTGTCGCCCTCGGGCCACCAGCCGATGCACTCGGCCGATGGCCGCTTCGTGCTCAACTATAATGGCGAAATCTACAATCACGCCGAGCTGCGCCGCGAGCTGGAGTCGCGCGGCCAGGTCCCCGACGGCGGCTGGCGCGGGCACAGCGACACCGAGACTTTGGTGCAGGCGATCGCCGCCTGGGGGCTTGAGGTTGCGGTCGGCAAGGCGGTCGGCATGTTCGCCTTCGCCTTGTGGGACCGCCAGCAGCGCCTGCTCCATTTGGTCCGTGACCGCTTCGGCGAAAAGCCGCTCTATTACGGCTGGGCGGGGCGCGATTTCGTCTTCGGTTCCGAACTGAAGTCGCTTCGCCTGCACCCCGACTTCGACGGGGCGATCGATCGCCGGGCGCTCGGCCTTTATGCCGCGCGGACCTACATTCCCTCCCCCTGGTCGATCTACAAGGGCCTGTTCAAGCTGGGGCCGGCGTCGATCCTCACCCTGACCTTGGACGCGGCCGGCCGCCCGCTCGCCGAGCCCCCGGTCGAGGGCGAGCGGGACGGGGTCCGGCTCGCCCGCTACTGGTCGTACCGCGAAGTCGTGGCGCGCGGCCTGGCCGATCCGATCGCCGGAGAGCAGGAGGCGCTGGCGGCGCTCGACGGGGCGCTGTCGCTGGCGGTGCGGGGGCAATCGCTCGCCGACGTCCCGGTCGGCGCGTTCCTGTCGGGCGGCATCGACAGCTCGACCATCTGCGCGCTCTACCAGCGCCATTCGAGCAACAAGATCCGGACCTTCTCGATCGCTTTCGATGAGGCCGCCTTCAACGAGGCCGACCATGCGCGCGAGGTGGCGGCGCATCTCGGTACCGCCCATAGCGAGCATCTGGTGACGGTGCGCGAGGCGCGCGAGGTGATCCCGCTCTTGCCGGCCATCTATGACGAGCCGTTTGCCGATTCCTCGCAGATCCCCACTTTCCTCGTCAGCCGTTTCGCCCGCGCGCAGGTCAAGGTGGCGCTGACCGGCGATGGCGGCGACGAATTGTTCGCCGGCTACAACCGCCACTTCCAGGCACCGCGCTTGTGGCGGCGGCTGCGGCGCGTGCCGCGCCCGCTTCGCCAGGCCGCGGCCGCCTCGCTCGGCCTGGTCCCGCAGCGGCTGTGGCAGCAGGCCGCGGCGATGCTGCCGGCCCGTCACCGGCATCTCGGCGGCAAGGCCAATAAGGCGCTGCGGCTGGCCAGCAGCGCCCAAAGCTTCGACGACATCTATGCTGCCTTCCTCGATGAATGGAGCGGCGAGCCGTCGCCGGTGATCGGCCTCGGCCGCCAGCCGGAAGGCCTGGACCTCGACCTTGGCCAGGGCGCGCCCGACGCCTTGCGCATCATGTATTGCGACGCCGTCGGCTATCTGCCCGACGACATTTTATGCAAGGTCGACCGCGCCTCGATGGCGGTCAGCCTCGAAACCAGGGTGCCGTTCCTCGACCATCGCGTCGCCGAGGTCGCGGCCCGTATCCCCCTGGCGATGAAGGTCCGCGGCCCGACCGGCAAATATATATTGCGGCAGCTGCTGGGCCGCCACGTGCCCGAGCCTTTGTTCGACAGGCCCAAGGCCGGCTTCGGCGTCCCGGTCGGCGAATGGATCCGCGGACCCCTGCGCGGCTGGGCGGAGGAATTGCTCGATCCGGCGCGGATGGCGGCCGAAGGCTGGTTCGACGCCGGCATGGTCCGCCGCCGCTGGTCCGATCACTTGAACGGTCGGCGCGACTCGACCCAGGCCTTGTGGGCGGTGCTGATGTTCCAGGCCTGGCTCGCCGGGCAGCGCGGATCGGTCTCGCTGGCGGCCTAGGCCTCGACGATCCGGCCGCCGGCAAGGCGGATCACCTGGTCGCAATGGCGGATCGCCGACGGCCGATGGGCGATGATCAGGATGGTGCGGTTTTGGTCGGCGAAGACATTGGCCAGCACGTGCGCCTCGGTCTCCTCGTCCAGCGCGTTGGTTGCCTCGTCGAGGATCAAGAGCGGCGCGTCCTTGTACAGCGCCCGGGCGATGGCGATGCGCTGCCGCTGGCCGCCCGACAGCCGCGCGCCGCGCTCGCCGACTGTGGTGTCGTAGCCGTCGGCCAGCGACTCGATGAACCCGGCGATGCCGGCTTGCTCGGCTGCACGCCGAACGCGGTCCATGTCGGGCGGTGCGTCGGGAAGGCTGAAGGCGATGTTGCGGGCGATGCTGGCGTCGGCGAGGAAGAGGCTTTGCGAGACATGGGCGAGGTTGCGTTGCCATGCACGCAGGTTGGACGGGCCGATCGGTGTGCCGTCGACCAGGATGCGGCCATGGTCGGGCTGCAGCAGGCCCATCACCAGATCGGCGAGCGTGCTCTTGCCCGACCCGGTTTCGCCGACCAGCGCTACTCGCTGCCCGCATGTGATGTTCGCAGTGACTTCGCTCAGCGCCGGGCGGGGCCGCGCCGGATAGCCGAATGTCACGGCATCCAGTTTGATCGACTGGCGGAATGGCAGCGGGGCGGGGGGCACCTCGTCATCGTCGGGCAGGGGCAGGCCCAGCAGCTCCAGGACATCGCCGGCGATGGTCCGGTTCGCCGCCATCGTCGCCCAGCTGCGATAGGCCGATTGCAGCAGCGGTAGGACGCGCATGGCGCCGAGCGCGATGCCGCCGATCAGCACCAAGGCGCTACCGCGCGGGGCCAGCGCCGCTGCCAGCATGGCGAGTAGCAGCGCCGCCGCCGCCTCGATCGCATAGCGCGGCGCGGCGGCGATGAAGCCGGTGCTGGCCTGGGCCGATGCCAGCCGCGCGTCGGCCCTGCGGAATTCGTCGAGCTGGGCCTGCCGGGAATGATCGATGATGAGGTCCCGGATGGCGCCCAGGCTGTCCTGGATGGTCCGCACGCGCTCGTCATAGGCGCGGCCCAGGCGCAACGAATTGGCCGCCAGTCTGCGCGCCGACAGCCGGGCAATCACCAGGTATAAGACAAGGAAGCCCGCCAGCGCCGCTAGCGCCGCCAATGGGTCGGCCATGACCAGCAGGGCGAGGATGGCGCCGCCAGTGGCGACGGCGGCGACGCCCTCGAACCATTGATGGAAGATGTTGAAGGTGAGCAGCTGGACCTTTTCCAGCGAGGCGACGTGTGTGCTGCTGTGCTGGGCGGCGTGCCAGGCATAGGGCTGGGCGAAGATCCGCCGCTGGACCTCCACATTCAGCTCGTGCGCGACCCCGGCGACAAAGGCTTCGCTTCGCCACAGGAAGAGCAAGCGAACGCCATTGGCGATTATCGCGCTGATCGCGAAGGCCGTCGCGGCAAGGGCGACCCGGCGCGTGTCCGCGTTCGTTCCGAGCCAGTTGCTGAGCGGCTCCGGGATGCTCGCAGTGCCGGCGAGCGCCGCCAGGAACAGCATTGCCGAGGCGACCAGCAGCAGGTCGGCGGCGGCATTGGCCAAAGTGAGCAGGGTCACCAGCCATAACTGCCGCGTTCGCTTTGGGGCCAGCGCGCCGAGGATCGTCCGCAGCGATTGCGCGAAGCCCGGCTCCCTGGTCCGCGGCGCCGCCTCAGCCAAACAGCGCCTCGAGGCTGGCCATCGACGGCTCATACGTCAAATCGAGGTGCAATGGAGTGACGGAAATATAGCCGTCGGCGATGGTCTCGAGGTCGGTCGAATGGCCCGGTGTTTCCAGCGCCGGCCCCAGCCCGAACCAGAAATAGGGAAAGCCGCGCGGGTCGCTGCGCTCGATGATCTTCAGGCGTCCATAGTCACGCAGGCCCTGCCGGCAGACGCGCACGCCCTTGACCGCGTCCGGGTCGAGCGCCGGGAAGTTGACGTTGACCAGGGTGCGCGGCGCCATCCTTTGCTCGGTCAGCGGCCGCAGGACGCGCTCGGCCCAGGCCTCGGCGGCGGAGAAGGGGACGCCGGCGCCAAGCCCCTGGCGGGCATAGGCCTGGCTCAATGCGATCGAGGGGACGCCGGCCAGCGCCCCTTCCATCGCCGCCGAGACCGTGCCCGAATAGGTGACGTCCTCGGCTAGATTGGCGCCGCGGTTGATGCCCGACAATATGAGGTCGGGCGGCGTGTCCTTCATGATGTGCGCCAGCGCCATCATCACCGCGTCGGTCGGCGTGCCGCTGACCGAGAAGCGCTTGTCGTTGTGGCGGCGCAGGCGCACCGGCTGGGTCAGGGTCAGCGAATGACCGGTGCCGGACTGCTCCTCGCTCGGCGCCACCACCCATACGTCTTCGGACAGGCGGCGGGCGACCGACTCGAGCAGCGCCAGGCCGCGGGCATCGATGCCGTCGTCGTTGGTGATAAGGATGCGCATGGCTGCCGCTATGGGCGAAAATTGGCGGAGGCGGCAATCGTGACGGGGGTGCTGCGCTTATTGGGCAACTATGCCCATGAAATGTTCACCGCCCTCCGGTCAGTGCTTGTTAAGCCATTCGCGCTTAATTATAGGCCCGCTTGGGGATCACCGGCCTGCCGTGCCAAGTCACGGTAAAGCCTAGTGGAATCGCCTCCGGCCGCGACCGGTGGCCCGGCTCGCGGAAGCGGTTGGCGACGCGTTGCGGGGAGG
>JAKFFL010000136.1:0-7674 GCA_036675225.1 Sphingomonas sp.
CGGACGGGCATCATTCGCGCAAGGACGCGATCCCGCAAGACGTAGTGGTGGAATAACGATGCGGCGGCATGGATGCCGATCAGCCAGTAGCCGATGGTGCCGCCGAGTTCGTGAATCGCCTCGGTCCGCTCCGCGAGCTGTTCGTTCTCGCCGACGAGGGCGGGAAGCTCGAAGCCAAAGAACGGGATGGCCTCGCCCTCGGCGCTCAGGATCAGCCAGCCAGCGATCGGCATTCCGATCATGAAGACGTAAAGCGCGAGGTGCGTGGTTCCGGCCATAACCTGCCGCCACGCCGGCTCGTCAGTTGATGCTTGCGGCGTCGCCCACAGGAGCCTTGCCGCGACCCGGAGCCAGACAAGGCCGAGCACGGACAAGCCGAGCATGAAGTGCCACATCTTCAGGGCTTCTCGCGGTTCGCTGCCCTTCGGGAAGAGTTCGCGAAACTCGATGGCCGCATAGACGGCGACGAGCAGCAGCAGCATCAGCCAATGCAAAATGATCGATGCAATGCTGTAGCGGTCAGTGGACTCAGCTTGGGTCACGAAGGTCTCCGGATCTGAGACCCTAGTCGCGGCCGGCCAGATTGAGTTGATCCAGATCATCGGGCCAGAGTCGTTGACCTAAAGTGGATTTCCGCCAATCGCCGGAACAGCAGCGCCGCCGGCTGGTTCCCCTTATGGCGGGCCCGCCAAGGAGCATTTGCGATGAGCGACCAGCTCGAAGACGTCCGGCCTGCAACCGATACATCAGACCGCCCTAAGATTCAGACCATCAATCCGGCCACCGGCGAGGCCGGCCGTTCGTACCAGGCCCATACGCTCGCCGAAGCCCATTCGGCCGCCGCCGCGGCCCGTGCGGCGTTCCTGGCATGGCGGCGGACGCCGTTCGCCGTGCGCGCCGAGCGGCTGCGTCGTGCGGCCGCAATCCTGTGCGAGCGCGAGGATGAGTTCGCGCGGCTGATGACCGAGGAAATGGGCAAGCCGCTGGCCGAGGGCCGCGCAGAAATTGAGAAATGCGCCTTCCACTGCGACTGGTTCGCGGAGCAGGCGGAAAGCTATCTGGCGCGGCAGCCGGTCGAGATCGGCGGCACCGAGGCGTTCGTCGCCTTCAATCCAGTCGGGGTCGTGCTGGCGGTGATGCCGTGGAACTTCCCTTTCTGGCAGGTGATCCGTTTCGCGGCGCCGGCGCTGATGGCGGGCAATGGCGCGCTGCTGAAGCACGCCAGCAACGTGCCCGGCTGCGCCCTGGCGATCGAGCAAGTGTTTCGCGACGCCGGATTTCCGCGCGACCTGTTCCGTGCGCTGCTGTTGCCGAGCAGCGACGTGAAGGCGCTGATCGAGGACGAGAACATCGCCGCCGTCACCTTGACCGGCAGCGTCGCGGCGGGGCGCAGTGTCGCCACGGCGGCCGGCGGCGTCCTCAAGAAGTGCGTGCTCGAGCTCGGCGGCTCCGACGCCTACATCGTCCTCGAGGATGCCGAGATCGCCGCGGCTGCGAGGGTTTGCGCCAAGGCGCGGATGGTCAATGGCGGCCAGAGCTGCATCGCCGGCAAGCGTTTCATCGTCGTCGAGGCGGTGCGCGCGGCGTTCGAGCAGGCGATGGTCGAGGCCATGCGCAAGTTCGTCATGGCTGATCCGCGCGACGAGGCGAGCCGGCTCGGGCCGATGCAGAGCGTCGAGGCGCGCGATCATATCCATGCTCAGGTGCGCGCCAGTATCGCCGGCGGGGCGAGACTCTTGCTCGGCGGCGAGGTGCCCGACCGGCCCGGGGCCTGGTATCCGGCGACCGTGCTCGCCGACGTGGCGCCCGGCCAGCCGGCGCATGACGAGGAAGTGTTCGGCCCGGTGGCGGCAATCATTGCCGCGACAGACGAGGGCGACGCCATCCGCATCGCCAACGCCAGCGAGTTCGGGCTTGGCTCGGGCGTCATCACCGGCGACCTCGACCGCGGCCGGCGGATCGCCGCCGAGGAGCTGGAGGCGGGCCTGAGCTTCGTCAACGAGAATGTCCGGTCGGATTCGCGCATGCCGTTCGGCGGGGTCAAGCATTCCGGATATGGCCGCGAATGCGCCGCCTTCGGCATCCGCGAGTTCACCAACATCAAGAGCGTCCACGTAAGCACGCTGGAGGAATGACAGAGAGCGCCAAGGGCCGTCGCGCCATCCCGACGCGGTTAACGGTTGAATATGCGTTTACCAGGCCATTGACCGGCCTCGCTTTTTGCGGAAGTCGGCGAAGCCGGTCACCAGGTCGGAGTCGAGCGTGCGGGCAATCGTCAAAGCTTTAGTCGTGGGCGCGGGCGCGGCGCTGCTCGCCAGCTGCGCGGTCGCGCCGGCACCGACACCCGGTCCGGCGGCGGCCGTGACCGCCAAGCCGCTGCCTTACCGCTGGACCCAGGGGAATGCGCCGCAGGCCTATAAGGACGCGGTCGCGACCTTTGGGCCGCTGGCGATGCGGCCGGGCGATTTCCGCTGGGCGGCGACGGTGCCGCAGACGGGCGAGCCGAAGGTCGTCATCGATCTGCTGACCCAATTGTTCTACGTCTATCGCGGCGACCAGCTGGTCGGCGTCGCCACCATTTCCAGCGGCAAGAAGGGCGACGAGACCCCGCTCGGCTTCTGGGCGGTGATGCTCAAGAAGAAGAAGGGCTACAGCCGCAAGTATGACAATGCGCCCATGCCCTTCATGCAGATGTACGACCACAAGGGCATCGCCTTCCACGCCGGCCCCAACCCCGGCTATCCGGCCAGCCACGGCTGCGTCCGCCTGCCACTGAAGTTCGCGGAGAAGGTGTTCGGACTGACCCAGGTCGGGACCAAGGTCATCATCGAAGGCTGATCGTCGCGCTCGGCAGTTCGGCGCCCCGGGGCTCGGGAGGGTCCCGGGGCGCCGTCGCCCCCTTTTATTCGTACCTCAGCGCGTGGATCGGGTTGGACCGTGCCACCTTCATGGCATGGCCGACCACGGTGACGATGGCGATGGTCAGCGCCACCAGCGCGGCGATGACGAACGGCGCCGGACCGAGCGTGATGCGCTGGTCGAAAGTATTGAGCCAGTCGCGCATCAGCCACCAGGCGACCGGCCAGGCGATGATGTTGGCGACAATCACCGGCCGGCTGAACTGCCAGACGAGGAGCTGGACGATGTCGCGGGTGCGCGCGCCCAGCACCTTGCGAATGCCGATCTCCTTGGTCCGGCGCTCGGCGGTGAAGGCGGCAAGGCCGAACAGGCCGAGGCAGCCAATGATCACCGCCAGCAGGGCGAAGGCGGCGAAGATCTTCGCCCGCGCATCCTCCGCCTTATAGACTTCGGCGATGATGTCCTCGCTGAACTCTGCGTTGAACGGCACCTCGTTGGTGATCTTCTTCCACTCGCGCTCGATGCCTGCACGGACCGTCGCCGGATTGCCGTTGTAGCGGATCATCATCCAGCTCGGACCCTGGTTGACGTTGCGGAACATGATCGGGTCGATCGGCGTGCGGACCGTGCGGAAGCGGCTGTCGCCGACCACGCCGATGATGTTGATGTCGACCATGCCCGTGCCTTCCGAGAACAATTCGGTGCGCACGATCTTGCCGACGGCGTCCCGCGGCGAGTTGAAGCCGAGCTTCTTGACCGCATATTCGTTCATGACGACGTTGACCCCGCGTTTGGCCACCGCGGCCTCGACAGCCTCGTCCTGGGGGTAGGGCGTCGTCATGTCGTCCATCGGCCGCCTGGGGTCGAACCAGCGGCCGGCCTTGAGAGTCAGGCCCATGGCGTCGAAGAAGCCTTCGTCGACATTGTACTGGCCGATCAGGACCTGGCGGTTGCTGCCGGGACGGATCAGGAAGGTGTTGTTGTTGTTGTCGGTGGCAACTCCGATGTCGCTGCGCCCGACGGCGACGACGCCGGGAACGCGCTTCATGGTGTCGACGATCATCTCCCCCTTGTCCCACAATTGGGCGCGGGCCAACTCATCGACCTGGAGGATGTTGTCGCGCTTGAAGCCGGGGTCGACCGAGCGGGCGTAGACCGTCTGCCCGTAAATCACGGCGGTGCAGATGATGAGGCCGATCGACACCGCGAACTGGAGGATGACCAAGGCCGTGCGCAGCCGTCCCGAGCCGGGCGTTTCAGCGGCCGAGCGGTTGGCTTTCAGCACCTGCGCCGGCTGAAAGCGGGACAGGAAAAAGGCCGGGTAGAGGCCGCCGAGCACGCCGACCGCCAGCACCAGGCCGATGGCCGGCAGCAGGATGCCGTCGCCGCCGAAATAGCTGAGCGCGAGATCGGCCTCGAGGAACGCCGCGAACGGTTTCACCAGCAATTCGACCAGCGCCAGCGCCAGCAGCATCGAGGCGGCGGAGATCAGGATCGACTCGCCGACGAACTGGACGATCAGCTGCTTGCGGCTGGCGCCGAGCACCTTGCGCAGCGCGACTTCGCGGGCGCGCTGGCTGGCTCGGGCGGTGGCGAGGTTGGTGAAATTGACCACCGCCATGCCGAGGATCAGCAACGCGACGATGGCGAAGGTGATGATGCTCTTGCGGTCGTTGCCCGGTGTGATCGAGGCGCCCTGAGCCTTGCCGAGGTGGACGTCGCGGACATTGACGAAGTGCCAGTCCTGGTCGTTGCCGGCATTATAGGCGATGCCAGCCGCCGGCTCGTCGGGGATGTTGCGCTTTTCCCAGGCAGGCATTTGCGCGGCCATCGCCTTGACGTCGGAGCCGGGCCGGAGCTTGGCGTAGACGTAGCCCGACTGGCAGCCCCAGCAGGTCAGGAAGTCGGGCGAATTGACGTTATAGGTCTGATAGTCGACGCGGCCGATCGCCGCGACCTTGAGGTGCGAGTTCTTCGGCAGGTCTTTGAGCACGCCGACGATCTTGAAGTCCATCTTGTTGCCGCGCGAAATCAAGGTGAAGACGCGACCGAGGACCTGGTCGGTGCCGAAGCGCTTGTGCGCCTCGGACTGGGTGATCACCGCGGTGTTGAGCCCGGTCAGCGTCGTCCCGCGGACCAGCGGCAGGTTGACGACTTTCAGGAAATCGTCGTCGGTAAAGAAATAATCCTCCGTCTCGGTCGCCTCGCCGTCCTTGACGAAGACCGGTCCGACATTCTGGAAATAGGCCGCCTGCTCGACCTGCGGGAAATCCTTCTTGATGCGGTCCTTGGTGATGTAGGACGACATCTGGAAGAAGCCCGGCTCGCCGTCCTGCGGGTTCGGGTACCAGGCCTGGAACTGATAACTGTCCTCGGCGCCCGGAATCCATTCGTCGTAGCTCTGCTCGTAGCGGATGTAGAGCAGGATCATGATGCAGGCGGCCATGCCGATGGCGAGGCCGGCGATATTGATGATCGAATAGGTCTTGCTCTTGGCGAGCGCCCTGACCGCCACGGTCCAATAATTGCGCCACATGATCCTGTCCCTTTTCTTCGAGCTTCGGCTTAGGCGGCGCGCCGCCGCTCCTGGAGAATCTTGCCGTCGAGCATGTTGACGATGCGGCTGGCGAAATCGGCGTGCGCCGGCGAGTGGGTGACCATGACGATGGTCGAGCCTTCCTGGTTCAATTGGCGGAGCATCCGCATCACCTCTTCGCCATGGGCGGTGTCGAGGTTACCGGTCGGCTCGTCGGCGAGGATCAATTTAGGCTCGCCGACCAAAGCGCGGGCGACGGCCACGCGCTGCTGCTGCCCGCCCGACAGCTGGGTCGGCCGGTGCTTGGCGCGATGGGCGATGCCAACCTTGTCGAGCACGCGCTCGACACGGGCGCGGCGCTCGGCCGAGGGGATGTTGTGATAGAGCAGAGCGAGCTCGACATTCTCGCGCACGGTCAGCTCGTCGACCAGGTTGAAGCTCTGGAAGATGAAGCCGATGTTGGCCTTGCGGGTGTCGGCGAGCTGCGCCTCGCTCAGCCCCGCGACCTCATGGCCGTTGAAGACGTAGGAGCCGCCGCTCGGGCTGTCGAGCATGCCCATGACGTTGAGCAGGGTCGACTTGCCGCAGCCCGATGGACCCATCACCGCGACGAACTCGCCGTCGGCGATGTCGAGGTCGATCGAATCGAGCGCGGTCGTCTCGACGGTGTCGGTGCGGTAGGTCTTGGTCAGGCCGGTCATGGTCAGCATGGATCGGATCCCTTTCTTTACTGGTCGCTTTCGAAGGTCAGCCGGTCCTTGTCGACCAGCCCCGAGTAGGAAGACGTGATGACTTTCTCGCCGGGCTTGAGCCCGCCGAGCACCTCGATGAAGTCGGCGTTCTTGCGGCCGATCTGGATGGCGCGGCGAGTGGCGCTGTCGCCGCCGCGGTCGACGACGAAGATCCACTGGCCGCCGGTGTCATTGAAGAAGGCGCCGTTGGGAATGAGCACCGCGCGGCTGGCATCGCCGAGCGTCAATTTGACCTGCATGGTCTGGCCGCGCTGGATCGATCGCGGCTCGGCGCCGTCGAAGATCAGCTCGACCTGGAACTGGCCGCCTCGAACCTGGGGCAGCACCTTGGCGACCTTCATGCGGTATGTCCGGCCGTCGGCGTCGACGCTTGCGGCCTGGCCGCGCTGGACCCGGCCGAGATAGAATTCGTCGACGTCGGCGACCAGTTTGTTGCCGCCGGCGCTGTCGATCTGGCCGAGGCGCTCGCCGCGCTGGAGCGACTGGCCGAGCTGGATGGTGAAGCCGGACAATTGACCGGTCGCCGGGGCGCGGATGTTGAGCTGGTTCAAGCTGCCGCGGGCGATCGAAAGGCTGGAATTGAGCGACGAGGCCGAGGCGCGCAGCTGGCCGAGCTGATTGGCCTGCATGGCCTCGTCCTGGGCGGTGCTGCGCCGCAGGATCGCCAGCCGCTTCTTCTGGTAGTTGAGGTCGTCGGCGGTGTCGTTGAACTGCTTCTTGGAGACGAAGCCGCGCTCGGCCAGCGGCCGGTGCAGATCATATTGGCGCTGCGCCTTGGCAAGGTCGGTCTCGGCCTGGTTCAAGTCGCGCATGTTGGCGCTGCGCGCCTGCTGCAGCGCCAGTTCCTGGCTGCGCATGTTGTTCAATTGCTGCTCGACCTCGGTCTGGCGGGCGAGTGTCGACAGCTGCAAATCGGCGTTGGACAGCACGGCCAGCAATTGTCCCTTGGTGACATTGGCGCCGTCCTCGACCGCCATCTCCTCGACCCGGCCGCCCTCGACCGCGTCGAGATAGACGGTGACCAAGGGCGTCACCCGGGCGCGCAAGGGCAGGAAATCCTCGAACAGGCCATTCTCGACGACGGCGATGCCCAGCCGGTCGGCGCTGACCGACTGCGACCCGGCGCGCGGCGCGAACAGCCAGAAGAGGAGGATGAGCAGCAAGGCCGCGCCGCCGGCGCCACCGATCAGGATGCGCCTGTCGACCTTCTTGCGGACGACCACCCGGTCCATATTGCCGCCGCTGATCGCCTCGGTTTCGCCCGGGGTCTTGCGGAATTCCATGACGCTCATTGTCCGCCTCCGGACAGCGACTGTCCGGAACCGGACAGGAATTCCCGTACCGGAGGTGCGCCTACGCTCTCGAAACCAGTTGTAATCGTCCCGCCCATGCCGGAATAGCTGCAAGCCATGTGCCAAATGGCGAATCCGAACGAGGCCGGTAGTGTCTCAGTTTGAACTGGAGAGCACATGTCGCTTCCCGACACCGATCTAGTGATAGATTTGGGTATCGCGTCGGCAGTCGAAA
>JAKFFL010000148.1:0-7671 GCA_036675225.1 Sphingomonas sp.
GAAAAGGCCTCGGCGAAATCGCGCTTGATCAGGGTGCGGACCTTCTGCGCCTTGGTGAAGTAAGCGTCGTAGAAGCCCGCCGACAGCACGTAAGTGCCGATCATGATGCGGCGCTTGACCTCGGCGCCGAAGCCGGCGGCGCGGGTCGCGGCATACATGTCGTCGAGAGTCTTCACGCCCGTTTCGCGCAGGCCGTAGCGGACGCCGTCATAGCGGGCGAGGTTGGACGAGGCTTCGGCGGGCGCGATGATGTAATAGGTCGGCAGCGCATGCGCCGTGTGCGGCAGGCTGATCTTGACCGGCTCGGCGCCGGCGTCGCGCAGCCATTCGACACCTTGGTCCCACAAGGCGTCAATCTCGGCCGGGACGCCATCGATGCGATATTCGGTGGGAATACCGACGCGCTTGCCTTTCAAATCACTCGATAAGTTCTTTTCCCAGCTGGGCACCGGCAGATCGAGCGAAGTTGCATCCCTGGGGTCGAACCCGGCCATGACCTCGAGCAGGATCGCGCAATCGCGCACGGTTTTCGCCATCGGCCCGGCCTGGTCGAGCGAAGAAGCGAAGGCGACGATCCCCCAGCGCGAGCAGCGGCCGTAGGTCGGCTTGATGCCGCAAATGCCGGTAAAAGCCGCCGGCTGGCGGATCGAGCCGCCGGTGTCGGTGCCGGTGACCCCCGCCGCCAGTCCCGCCGCCACCGCCGCCGCCGACCCGCCCGACGAGCCGCCGGGGGTGAGCGCCGCATTGCCGCCGTCGTTGCGCTTCCATGGGGAGATCACCGGGCCATAGGCGCTGGTCTCGTTCGACGAGCCCATCGCGAACTCGTCCATGTTCAACTTGCCGAGCATTCCCGCGCCCGCCGCCTTGAGCTTGCCCGAGACTGTGCTCTCATAGGTCGGCTTGAAGCCCTTGAGGATGGTCGAGCCGGCGGTGCTGTCGACGCCTTCGGTCGCGAACAAATCCTTGATGCCAAGCGGGACCCCCGACAGCGGCTTCAACGCGCCCGAGCCGCGCGCCTGATCCGTCGCATCGGCGGCGGCCAGCGCCAGTTCCGGCGTCTCGACCGTATAGGCATTCAGCGCCCGCCCGGCGGCGACCGCGGCATTATACGCCTCCGCCACCTCGCGCGCCGAGAAATCACCGGCGTCGATCCCGTCGCGCAGCTCGGCGATGGTCTTGAGAGTAAGCTCTCCACTCATCTCGTCTTCCCCGCGAAGGCGGGGTTCCCGCTTTCTTCGGCACGGGTGCAGGACGGATGCGGGGCCCCCGCCTTCGCGGGGGTGACGGTGATTGAACCCATCACTCGATCACCTTGGGCACGGCGAAGAAGCCGTGCTGCGCGTCGGGCGCGTTCTTGAGCACGTCGTCGCGACAATCGCCGTCATCGACCAGGTCCTCGCGCAGTCGCAACTCATTGGCGATGACCGCGGTCAGCGGCTCGACGCCCTCGGTGTCCACCTCGGCAAGCTGCTCGACCCAGCCGAGGATATTGTTGAATTCGGGTACCATCGCCGCGACCTCGGCATCGCTCATGGCGATGCGCGCGAGCCTGGCGACATGGCGCACCTGATCGGCATTGACAGACATGAGGGGCGGATAGCGGCGAGGCCTGCAACCGGCAAGCGGGCTGGAAGCGCTAAACGGCCGCCAGTGCAAACTCAGGTAATCGAGCCGACCCTTTCGCCGTCACGAAAGACGTCGCAGACGGGGCAGTCATCGCTCTCGGCGGCGTCGCGCACCGCCTGGCGATCGTTGGGCGCGAGCACGTCCTTCTTCTTGATGACGGCCCCGCCCGGCTTGGCAAGCTTGTTCACACGGTAGAGTTTCATGAGCTCCTCCCGGCAGGAAAACTGCCTCGCGGCGGCGGGGGACGCAAGTCCATTCGTGCAACGTCACCGTGCCCGGTCCAGATTTTCCTGTCCTACAGACCGCAACCTGTGCTTGCCTCTCCATGACCTGAAGGAAGCGCGCCCTTGTCTTATCTGTCCCGACCCCGCCGTCCCCGCCGCGCCGCCGAATGGTCGAACGCCAAGGCTGTCACCTTCATTGTCACCCTCGCCGCGCGGCGTTCCGTCACCCTCGCCGCCGCCCGGGCCGGCATGAGCCGCAAGTCGGCCTATGCCCTGCGCGGCCGCGACCCTGCCTTCGCCGCCGCCTGGGACGCGGCCTGGAAGGCCGGAGCGGCGCGGCGCCGCCCGACGCCTGGTCAGGGTGACAAAGGTGATGAAGGTGATGATCCCCGGTTTAGACGCCCTCAGGGTAACAGCGTGACGCTGCCCGATGATGCTCGCTGGTTCTTCGAAACCCTCGCCAATTGGCGCGGCGAATCGGCGCCGCCGCGGCTTGCCCGCCGCGTGACCCTCCCCTAACCGCCCGAACCCATGTGCGCCCGCCGCTTCCTCATCGCCATCTTCGTGCTGACATTGCTGGTCGTCGCCGGCGCCTTCGCCGTCTTCCAGTGGGGCGGGCAGATGCTGGTCAAATCGGCGACGCCCAAGGGGCATTTCGAGCCGAAAGAGGCTGGCGCCGGACCCGATTACGCCTTGGCGGCCAGCTGGATCGCCCGGCCAGGGCTGGCGGATGACCCTTCCCCCTGGCTCCCGGAGGGCCTTGAGCCCCCGGCGGCCGCGAACCCGGCGGCCGTCTTCTTTGTCCACCCGACGACCTATTTGCAGCGCGACCGCTGGAACGCGCCGCTCGACCACCGGGAAAGCCAGGACCGTGCCGTCCTGTTCGTCCGCAGCCAGGCCAGCGCCTTCAACGCCGTCGGCGGTATCTGGGCGCCCAAATACCGCCAGGCCGCTTTTGGCGCCTTCCTGCTCAAGAACGACGATGCCAACCAGGCCCTGGACTTTGCCTATGGCGACGTCGCCAAGGCATTCGACGCCTTCCTCGCGGCGCAGCCCGAAGGCCGCCCGCTCATCCTTGCCGCCCATAGCCAGGGCTCGCTGCATTTGCTGCGCCTGCTTGCCAACCGCAAGGCGCAACTGAACGGCCGACTGGTCGCCGCTTATGTCGTGGGCTGGCCGGTCGGTGTGCAGAGTGACTTGCCAGCCACCGGCCTGCCCGCCTGCGCGCGGCCCGACCAGGCCGGCTGCGTACTGAGTTGGCAGAGCTTCGCCGAGCCTGCCAATCCGTCGCTGGTCACCGGCTCCTGGGTCGGCACTCGCGGTTTAGCCGGCACCAGGCGAACCGCCGAGGACATGCTGTGCGTCGATCCGGTCAGTGGCACGCTGAACGGCCGTTCGCCGCCGCGCGACAATCCCGGAACCTTGGTCCCCACCGCCGACCTCGCCAGCGCGGCCCTGGTCCGAGGCCAGGTCGGTGGCCGCTGCGATGACGGCTTCCTGATGATCGAGGGCGCGATCCCGGCGATGGGCCCCTATGTGCTGCCGGGCAACAATTACCACGTCTACGATTATGCCTTGTTCTGGGGTGCGGTCCGGCGCGACGCGGAGCGGAGGCTGGCGTCATGGCCTCAGTGACCACCACCTCCCCGGCGGAATTCGTCGCCACTCTGCCGCACGGCGGGGTGCTGGCCGGACTCGACGTTGGCACGGTGACGATCGGGCTCGCCTTGTGCGATGCCGAATGGCATTTCGCCGGGCCCGCCGACACCATCCAGCGCAGCAAGTTCACGAAGGACCTGGCCGCCCTTGCCGCGTTCGTCGCGGTTCACCGGGTTGCCGGGCTGGTCGTCGGCCTGCCGCTCAACATGGACGGCAGCGATTCATCCCGCACCCAGTCGGTCCGCGCCTTTGCCCGCAACCTCGCCCCCTTGGGCAAGCCCGTGCTGCTGTGGGACGAGCGCTGGTCGACCCAGGCGGTCGAGCGGGCGATGGTCGACGCCGATGTCAGCCGGGCCAGGCGCGCGGTCGCGGTCGACAAGCTCGCCGCCGCCCATATCCTGCAGGGCGCGATCGACGCGCTGGCCAACCTGCCGCGTGACAGCTAGGCAGCACGCTCATGGATCTCCTTTCGATCGATGACCTCAGCGACGCGCAGATCGCCACCATCCTCGACGAGGCCGAGGTCTGGTTCGCGTTCAACCGCTTGGCCCGCCGCAACGACCGCCGCCTCGACGGCCTGACCGTGCTCAATGCCTTTTTCGAGAATTCGACGCGGACCCTCTTGAGCTTCGAAATCGCCGCCCAGCGATTGGGCGCGCAGATGGTGACGATGCAGGTCGAGCATAGTTCGATCAAGAAGGGCGAGACGCTGGAGGACACGGCGCGAACCCTCAATGCCATGCGGCCCGATGCCTTGGTCATTCGCCACGGCACCAGCGGCGCGCCGCGCGCCGTCGCCGCAATCATGGATTGCCCGGTGATCAACGCCGGCGATGGCACCGGCGAGCATCCGACCCAGGCCTTGCTCGACGCCGCGACGCTCAAGCATCGCTTCGGCCGGATCGAGGGGCTCAGGGTCGCCATTTGCGGCGACTTGGCCCACAGCCGGGTCGCCCGCTCCAACGCCAAATTGCTGCCGCGCCTCGGCGCCGAACTACGCTTCGCCGGGCCGCCTTCCCTCCTGCCACCGGATTTCGATGACTCGGGCGCGATCGACGAGGCGGTCGAGGGTGCCGACGTGGTGATGATGCTGCGCATCCAGCGAGAGCGGCTGGACGAGGATCTGAACGACGCGCCGGGCGAATATCTGGCCCGCCATGGCCTGACCGCCGAACGCATGGCTCGGGCTGCTCCCGGCGCCGTGGTCATGCACCCCGGCCCGCTCAATCGCGGAATCGAGATCGACGGCGCCCTCGCCGACGATCCCGATCGCTCGCTGATCACCCTTCAGGTGGAAATGGGCGTGGCCGTGCGGATGGCCTGCCTGGAACTGCTTACGGCCGAACGGCTGCCCTAGAGCGCCGCCAGCCGGACCGGCGCGTCGCCGGCGACCGTGCGGACGAAGCAGCTGCCGCCGGCCTGCTGCAGCGATTCGCAGAAGTCGCGGGCGGCATCGTCGCTGGCGAAGCCCTGGACCGACAGGCGATAGACCAGCCCCTTGTCGCTGTCGAAGCGGGCGGTCGACGGCGTGTAGCCGCGCAGCGCCGGATATTTCTTGGCGAGGTTGCTCCAGGCGGTGCCGACGAACGAGCGCGAGGCATAGGCGCCGATCTGGACGACCGAATTGCTGTTGCCGCGGGCGACCTTCGGAAAGCTCGCCTTGAGGACCGGCGGCCGGCTGTCGGCCAGGCTGGCGGCGCGCGGGCTGAGCGAAGGCTTGGGCGCCGGCGCCTTGGCGGCAACGCGCCTGGCTTGCGGTTTCGGCGCTTCGACGAGAGGGACCGCCTCCGCAACGACAGCGGCGACCGGGGCGACGGGTTGCGGCGTAAATTCGACCGGCGGCAACGGCGCCGGCGCTTCGGCGACCAGCGGGGGCTCCGGCTCGAAGACCGGGGTCACGACCGGCTCGGCCGCGGCGACGCGGGTGTCGGATGGCGACAGCGCCAGCCGGCTTGGCTGACCCGGGTCGGCGGCGGCCGGGGTGACCCCGGTCAGCGCCGCCACCTGGTCGGAGGCGCGGACCGGCTTGGCGAAGTGCATCCACTGCTGGATGCGCGCATCGAGCTGGTCGGCGGGTATATCCTGGGCGGCGACGGTCTTCGCGGCTGTCCAGTCGCCCTGGAGAGCATAGGCCAGCGCCAGATTCTGACGGACGCGGGCATCGGCGCCGACGGCGCGGGCGGCCTGCTGCAGCACGTTCGCGGCCAGATCCGGCTGCCCGGCCAAAGCCAGCGCCAGGCCGTAATCCGACGGGTCGAGATAGTCGCGCGCCGCTTCGAGTTGCGCCAGCGCCTCGCCCGACTTGCCTTGGGCGATGCCGACCAGCGCCAGCTTCAGCACCAGTTGCGGCTGGTTGGGCAGCAGGCTCAGCGAATCCTTATAGGCCGCCTCCGCCGAAGCGAAGCGGCCAGCGGCGAAATAGGCATTGCCGAGCAGCGCCCGGAAGCCGGCATCGCGCTCTGAGCCGGCGACGGCGCGCTCGGCCAAATCGATGGCGGCGTCAAATTCGCCCTTCTCCAAAGCGGCCTGGGCGCGGGTGGCGACGCCGATGTTGGTGGTGTCGACCTTCTCGCCGAAGATGGAAGCGCTATTGGGGCCATGAGCGCCCGGATTGGCGCAGGCTGCAAGCGCGCCGATCAATCCCAACGCGGTGAGAGTGGATCCAAACGACTTCACCATGGCAACACCTCTTTATCTCAGCCTTGCGGTCATTTTGCCGGCACGCGCTCGGCCATCGAGTCCAGTTCGGGCATGTCAGCCAGAAAACGGTCGACGGCATCGGTCACCAGCTGCTGCGCCGAGCGGCCATTGACGGCGCAGGCGAGCCGGAGCTTCAGATGCCGGCTCGGGTCGAGGCGCAGCGTGAAGGCGGCCTTGCCCTTGGTCCCGGCTGCGGCCCGCGGCTGGCGCGGACGGCGCGGCGTGGCGATCGTAACCGGCACCGGCGCCGCTGGCATCGAAACCACGGCTTCCGGCACATGCGCGACTTCGGCGATGTCCACGATCTCGGCGGTTTCGTCATAATCCTCGTCGAAGGCCTCTTCGCCGGCGTCATCGGCATCGGCCAGGCGATCGGCGATCTCCGCCTGCTGGTCGTGGACCGGCGAGCCCACCGGAGTCAGCGCGGCGAGCGGATTGCGCAGCGGATGCGGCGCCAGCTCGTCGCCGAACGCGTCATGTTCGGGGTCGCGATCGGATTCGGTCGGCTTGGGCGGTTCGAAGCCCATGTCATTCCAGCCGAGATCCTCGAGGCCGCCACCGATCTGGCCGCCGAAACCCTGGGGGCGCATCGCCGGACGGGCGGCCCCCTTGCGGGCCAGCAGGCCCGAGGAGAGAGAAGCAAAAGGCTTGGGTTCGGTCTTCATGTCGCTCGGCGCTCCCTACTCAACCGACCACACGGCGGCCGAAGCCCCCGACCGGACGCGGCGCGGCGGCCGCTGGAGCTGCGTTCGGCGCCGCGAACACGGTGCGCCGGAAATTCTTCTCGAGGCGGTCGGAGATATAGTCCCACAGCTCGACGACCTCGCGGGCGGAGCGGCCGTTGGGATCGACCTCCATCACCGTGCGGCCGTCGATCATCGAGGCGGCGAAATCGGTGCGGTGGTGGATGGTGACCGGGGCGACCGTGCCGTGCTGGGAAAGAGCGACGGCGGCTTCATAAGTAATCTTGGCCTTGGGGGTGGCGCCGTTGACGACAAACAGCAAAGGCTTGCCGGCGCGGTCGCACAGATCGACGGTGGCGCCGACGGCGCGCAAGTCGTGCGGGCTGGGCCGGGTCGGGATGACGATCAGCTCGGCAACGGCGATGACGCTCTGGATGGCCATGGTGATGGCCGGCGGCGTGTCGATGACGGCCAGGCGGAAACCCTGCTGGCGAAGGACCTCGAGGTCGGAAGCGAGGCGCGCGACCGTGGTTTGCGCGAAGGCGGGCATCTCGTCCTGGCGCTCGTTCCACCAGTCGGCGAGCGAGCCCTGCGGATCGATGTCGATCAGGCACACGGGGCCGGCTCCGGCCAATTGCGCCTGCACCGCCAGATGTCCGGACAGGGTCGTCTTGCCCGATCCGCCTTTCTGCGATGCCATTGCCAGAACGCGCATTCTCTTCCCCTCGCCCTAATGACGCTGATCAGGCTGCCACCTGACAGGAAAGGCCCTAAATATT
>JAKFFL010000016.1:0-7480 GCA_036675225.1 Sphingomonas sp.
CCGTCGGGCCCGCGATCAGCTTCCTGACCTCGTGCTGCGACTTGCCGCAGAATGAGCAGTAGAGGGTGCTCTTGCTGTCGCCGCCGGAAAGCTTGGTCATATCGTCCTTTGCCCGTGCCGGGCTGAATGCTAGCCCGCCTTATCGCATAATCAAGCTGATGGATGGGTTAACGTCCATGCCGCGCAATCATGCTGTCCCAAATATGGAACGCATGGCAGCACGGGGCAAGGGCGTTGACAGTGCAGCCGTTTGACGGCGCACTACTTTTGCCGGATTCAGGTGTCACCATGGGGAACGGGCCGCACATCCTGAGCTTCTTCGACGAGGCGACCAACACCGTCAGCTATCTCGTCGCCGATCCCGCCACCGGCGCCGCGGCGGTGATCGACCCGGTGCTCGACTTCAATCCAGCCAGCGGGCGGATCGGCACACAATCGGCGCAAAAGCTGCTCGACGCCGCCGAGGCGCAAGGCTGGTCGATCTGCTGGGTGCTCGAGACCCATGCCCATGCCGACCATCTCACCGCGGCCGCATTCATCGAGCAGGCGACCGGCGCCAGGACCGCCATCGGCGAGGGCATTTTGCAGGTCCAGAAGACCTTCGGGCCGTTGCTCAGCGCCGAGGATTGCGCGGCGGGCGGCGCCGACTTCGATCGCCTGCTGGCCGACGGCGAGCATCTCGAGCTCGGCACGCTGGATATTGAGGTGCTCGCCACGCCCGGCCATACGCCGGCTTGCGTCACCTATTTGGTCGGTGACGATGCCGCCTTCGTCGGCGACACTTTGTTCATGCCCGACTATGGCACCGCCCGCTGCGACTTTCCCGGCGGCGATGCCCGCGTGCTCTACCGCTCGATCCGCCGCTTGCTGTCGCTCCCCGGCGAGACGCGGCTCTATCTGTGCCACGATTACAAGGCACCGGGCCGCGAAACCTTCGCCTGGGAAACGACGGTTGCCGAGCAGAAGCGCTCCAACCCCCACATCCATGATGGCATTTCCGAGGAGGAATTCGTGGCGATGCGCGAGGCGCGCGACGCCAATTTGCCGGTGCCCAAGCTGCAGTTCCCGGCCATCCAGGTCAACATCCGCGCCGGCCGCCTGCCCCCGGCCGAAGCCAGTGGCCGCCGCTACCTCGTCATCCCGATCGAGGGCGCCGAAATCCTGTCTTAAGATGTAGGGCACCCGCTTTGGTCGCGAAGCGTTGCCTTCCCGATGCCAAGCGGACAGCAACCCATAGCCTCGCGCACCGATCTGGCCGAGGATCGCACCCTCCTCGCCAACGAGCGGACGTTCGCTGGCTGGATGCGCACCAGCCTCGCCTGCCTCGCGCTTGGTGTCGGCTTCCATGCTTTGTTTGCGAGCGTGGAACCACCGTGGGTGCCGCGACTGATCGCCACCGGCTTCCTGCTGCTGGCGATCGCTGTCGTTGTCTTCGCCGAGCGCCGGGCGGCCGCTGTCATGGACCGACTGAGCGCGCATGTCGTGGTGCAGGCGAAAGCCGTGAACCTCAGGATGTTCGCCGCCGCTATTTCGCTTGGCGCAGCGGCGATGATCGCGGCGATCTGGCTGTTCGACTGACGGATGCGCTCAGCCGCCGGTCCATTCCGCGATCAACTGGCGATTGTCCGGGCGCTCGATCCAGGCACGGTCGATGTCGGCCGAGATGATGCAGGACGGCGGTGCCCGCGGCCCGTCGGAAGCGCAGGCAATGACACGTCGGTCGGGCAAGGTCCGAAGCCGTCCCGACAGCACGAAATCATAGCCGATCGTGCTCGGCTCCTGGCCGGCAGGCAGGACCGTGGTCGATTGATAGGGGCGCTGCTTGCGGCGCGCGGTCCGCGAATCGACATCGGTGAAAAATTGCGCGATCCCCACTTGGCGGCCCAAGGCGGCGGGTGCGGGCTCGGCATCCTCCGCCGGTGGCTCCGGTTGCGTGGCCGCGGTCGCTCCGGCGCCCTGTCCCGCGGCTGGCGGCACCGGCGGACAGGCCGTGGTCAGCAGCCAGGGCCGGCGCAGCCAGAAGCCTTCGACGGTTTCGAACGCATCGCCGGCAATCGCCGCGGCGACCGGATCCTCGCTCGAGATGTCCGGGGCCACCTTGAGCCGCAGGGTGCGCTGCCTGGCATCGAAGCGCCAGCCGCGATTCTCCTCATCGGCGCCGGCTTCACCGCAACCGAATCGCACGCGCAATTCAAAGCGCTTGCCGTCCAGTCCGCGCTGGACCGCGCCATCATCGGTGCCGGCGGCAAAGGCGCTGGCGGCACGCAGCGTGGCCAGCAGCAATTGCTCGCGGTCGAGCGGCTTTTCCACCGCCGGGACGCTTGGCAATTGCTGGACGAAATTGTTGAGGACGGTCGGTTGGTCGCCCGGCTGGTCGCGCCCGCAGGCGGGCAGCATGGCGGCGCAGGACAGCACGGCGGCAAGCCCGGCCGGAAGCGGCGATCGGCGCGGTGTCGGCATCCGCTCCACGATAGCATGACTCGCCCGAATGGCGAGCCCGGCGCCATGAATTGGCGTTGGCCCAACCTCGAAAACCGCCCATAGTCGGGTGATGACTTCCGGCCAGCTCATTACCCTGTTGGTGCTGGCGGCCGTGGTCGCGGCTTTGATCTGGGACAAGGTGCGGTCCGACGTCGTGGCGCTGACCGGCGCCGCCTTCCTGATGATGACCGGTGTCGTCCGCCCGGTCGAGGTCCAGGCGGCCTTTGCGAGCCCGGCGATCGTCGCCCTCGCCTCGCTGTTCGTCATCGCCTACGCCATGGAGCTGTCCGGCTTGCTCGACGCCGCCATCGACCGGGTCGTCAAGTTGTGCAAGCGGATCGGGCGCGCCGGCCTGTGGGTCATGATCGGCCTCGCCGGGGGCGCATCTGCCTTCCTCAACAACACGCCGATCGTCGTCTTGACCGCACCGGTGGTGCGCGATGTCGCCAAGTCGCTCGGCTACTCGCCTAAGGGCTACCTCATTCCTTTGTCCTATGCGGTTGTGCTTGGCGGATGCTGCACGCTGATCGGCACCTCGACCAACCTGCTGGTCAACGACATGGCCTCGGTCGCCGGCCAGCCCCGCTTCGGCATTTTCGAGATCACCCCGGTCGGCCTTGCCGTCGCCATCGCCGGCGGCCTTTATTTGTTGCTATTCGGCACTCGGCTGGTGGGGCGCGGTGACGACAGCACCCATGGCGTCATCGAGGACGCCGACCAGCTCGCCGAGCCGGGCCTGGCCGGCGGGCAAATCGGCCGCGCCCAATCCTTCGCCAAGCATGTCGAGCTCAAGCCGTGGCCCGCCGTGGCATCTTCCTTGATCTTCGTCGCCGTCGTCGCGCTGGCGGCGCTCAATGTCGCCCCGATCGCCGCCTGCGCCTTCGCCGGCGCGGTGCTGCTGATCCTGCTCCGGGTGATCACCGCCAACGAGGCCTACAGCGGTCTTAGGCCCGAAGTGCTGATGCTGATTGCCGGCATGGTCGTGCTCGGCATCGCGCTCGACGAATCGGGCCTTGCCCAGGCCGGGACCGCGACTCTGATCGGCTCGATGCAAGGCATGAGCCCTTTGCTCGCTTTGATCATCCTTTACGGCGTCACCTTGTTCGCGACAGAGATCCTGTCGAACGCCACCGTCGCCGTGCTGTTCACGCCCATCGCCGTCTCGATCGCCGAGGCGTTCCAGGTCAGCCCGCGCCCGTTCCTGGTGGCGGTGATGATCGCCGGCAGCGCCGCCTTCGCCACCCCGTTCGGTTACCAGACCAACGCCATCGTCTATCAGATGGGCGGGTACAATTACCTCGACTTCGTCAAGATCGGGATCCCGCTCAATTTCATCACCTGGGCCGTGGCGGTGATCGCCATCCAGGCCTATTTCCCGTTCTGAAAGGCAATCAGGACGGGGTGGCGTCGCCCTTGCCGGTGACATCTTCCTCGCCCGCGTCGGGGCGCTTGTCGAACACCTCGTCGATGATGCCGAACGTCTTGGCCTCGTCCGATTCCATGAACTTGTCGCGGTCCATCGCCTTCTCGATCGCCTCGATGTCCTGGCCGGTATATTTGGCGTAGAGCGTGTTGAGGCGGGTGCGCATGCGCAGGATCTCGCGCGCCTGGATCTCGATATCGGACGCCATGCCCTGGGCCCCGCCCGACGGCTGGTGGACCATGATCCGGCTGTTGGACAGAGCGACCCGCATGCCCGGCTCGCCGGCGGCGAGCAGGAAGCTGCCCATCGACGCCGCCTGGCCGATGCAGACCGTGCCGATCTTGGGCCGGATATACTGCATGGTGTCGTGGATCGCGAGGCCGCTGGTCACCACGCCGCCTGGCGAATTGATGTACATGAAGATGTCCTTCTTCGGGTTCTCGGACTCGAGGAAGAGCAACTGGGCGGTGATCAGCGCGGCCATATGGTCCTCGATCGGGCCGGTCACGAAGATGATGCGCTCGCGCAGCAGGCGCGAAAAGATGTCGAAGCTGCGTTCCCCGCGGTTCGACTGCTCGATGACGATGGGGACGAGCTGGCTGGCAATGTCTTCGTGGTCCATGGGCAACGGGGCATCCTTCGCGTGAGTGGTCGCGGCCTACATCGGGCCGAACGGGGAAAGGTTCAAGCGCCGCCTGACGGCCCCGGCTGGCCGAGATAGGCGAGCCGGCGCATTTCCCGCCTTCCGCGGGTCACCGTGTCGAGGATCAGGCCCGCGAAAAAGCACAGCACGGCGATGATCGTCATGCCGGTAACCAGGATGGCGGTCGGAAAGCGCGGGACCAGGCCGGTATCGATATAGGTCACGACCAGCGGCACCGAGAGCACCACCGCCGCGACCAGCAGCAGCGCCCCGATGCCACCGTAGAACAACACCGGCCGCTCGACCCGGTACAGGGTCAGGATGGTCTTCAGGATCCGCCAGCCGTCGCGGAAGGTCGACAGCTTCGATTCCGATCCTTCCGGCCGCTCCGCGTAGGCGGTGGCGAGCTCGCCAACCGGCATCCGCAATTCAAGCGCATGGACCGACATTTCGGTCTCGATCTCGAAACCTTCGGACAGCACCGGGAAGCTCTTCGCGAACCGGCGGGAAAAGACCCGGTAGCCGGAAAAGATGTCGGAGAAGCTGCGGCCGAACAGGCGCGCCAGCAGGCCGGTGAACAGCCTGTTGCCCAGCACATGGCCGCCGCGATAGGCCGCCTTGGCCTCGTGCTGGCGGGTGCCGACCACCATGTCGAGCTGGTCCCGGACCAGCATCTCGACCATCGCCGGCGCCGCCTTGGGATCATAGGTCAAATCGCCATCGGCCATGACATAGATATCGGCGTCAATGTCGGCGAACATCCGCCGAACGACATGGCCCTTGCCCTGCATGCGCTCGGCTCGGACGATGGCGCCGGCCTTGGCGGCGCGCTCGATTGTCCGGTCGCGACTGTTATTGTCATAGACGTAGATGGCGGCGCCGGGCAGCGCCTTGCGGAACCCGGCCACCACCTTGGCGATCGCCGCTTCCTCATTGAAGCAGGGCAGCAGGACGGCAATTCGTGGCTGTGATTGCGCGGCCATTGATCCCCCAAGTTCGTCATCCCCGCGATAGCGGGGACCCAGTTGTCCAGCGTTCCTACTGGGTTCCCGCTTTCGCGGGAATGACGATTATTTCTTCTTCGCGGCAGCTTTCTTGGCCGGGGCCTTCGCTGGTTTCGCCGCTGACTTCGCCGGCGCCGCATCCTTGACCGGCTTGGCCGGCTTGGGCTTGCTCGCGGCCTTGGCGACCGGACCCTTGGCAGGAGCTTCCGGCTTTGGCGCCGCCTTGGTAGGCTTGGCAGGCTTCGCCTCGGCCTTGGCGGGCTTCGCTTCGGCCTTGGCGGGCTTCGCTTCGGCCTTGGCGGGCTTCGCCTCCGCCTTGACCTTGCCACCCTTCTTTGCCGCCGGCTTCTTCACCGTCGGCAAGTCGTGGCCGCAACCCGGCCCATGGACATGGCCCTCTTCGCTCTCGAGGTCGGCTTCCAGCTCGGCTCGAGTCGAGGCGCGCTCGCTGATTTCGGCCCTCGAGAACAGGAAATCGACGACCTTGTCTTCATATAAAGGCGCGCGCAGCTGGGCGGCCGCCATCGCGTCGCTCTGGACGTATTTGATGAACTTGTCGCGGTCCGCCGGCTGGTACTGGGCCGCGGCCTGGCCGATCAGCCGGTTCATCTCCTGGCTGCTGATCTCGATGCCGTTGGCGGCGCCGATCTCGCTCAGCAGCAGGCCCAGGCGCACGCGGCGCTCGGCGATGCCGCGATAATCCTCGGCCTCGCGCTCGATCTCGGCCAGCGCCGCGGCCGGGTCGGCGTCGTGGCTCGCCTCGTGGCGCAGCTGGGCCATGATGTTCTCATATTCGGCATCGACCATCGACGGCGGCACCGGAAAGTCATGGCGCTCGGCCAGCTGGTCGAGCAGCCGCCGCTTCATGTGCGTGCGGGTGAGGCCGTTCAGCTCCTGCTGCAGCTGGTCCTTGATCAGTCCCTTCAACTGGTCGAGCCCGGTCAGGCCCAGCGACTTGGCGAATGCCTCGTCGACCTTGGTCGCGCCGGCGACTTTGACTTCGCTGACCTTCACCGCGAACTGCGCCGGCTTGCCCTTGAGGTTCTCGGCCGGATAATCGTCCGGGAACGTCACCTTGACGGTCCGCGCGTCGCCGGCCTTGGCGCCGACCAGCCCGTCCTCGAAGCCCGGGATCAGCGAGCCGGAGCCGATCTCGACCGACATGCCCTCGCCGGTGCCGCCGGGGAATTCCTCGCCGTCAACGGTGCCGACATAATCCATCACTACCAGATCACCCTTGGCGGCCTTGTGCGCCTTGGCGGCGCCGACCCAGTTCTTCTGGGAGCTGGCGAGGTTGACGATCTGCGCGTCGACCGCGGCGTTGTCGGCTTCGACCGTCAGCCGCTCCAGCTGCAGGCCGTCGACCTTGGGCTTGGGCACATCCGGCAGGGTTTCCAGCCGAACCTTGACCTCGGCGTCCTTGCCATGGGCATAGCCCTCGCCAAGCTCGACCTCGGGCTGCATCGCCGGACGAATCTTCTGTTCGGACAGCAAGGTCTGCACGCCCTGCTGGACGGCGGTTGACAGCGCTTCCTGCTGCAACGCCTCGCCGTGCATCTTCTTGATCAAATTGGGCGGCACCTTGCCGGGGCGGAAACCGGGCATGCGGACCTGCGGCGCGATGCGCTTGATTTCCTGCTCGACCCGCGCCTCGATGTCCTTGGCGGGAATGGTCAGCATGAAGGCCCGCTTGAGGCCCTGGTTCTCCGTCTCGACGGTCTTCATCACTTGTCCAATTCCTCAAATATTTCTCGGCCCCGCGCGATGCACATGCTCGGCAATCCCCCGGATTGCCAGCGCGTGCGCATGGTGCGCGCGGAGGGACTCGAACCCCCACATCTTTCGACAACAGGACCTAAACCTGCCGCGTCTACCAATTCCGCCACGCGCGCGCGGTCGATTGAAGGCGCGGCCTATAGCAAGGATGCC
>JAKFFL010000107.1:0-7363 GCA_036675225.1 Sphingomonas sp.
AATTTGCGCTGGGATTATCTCGACCTGACCGACCAGGGATTTGTCGGCGGCACCCAGAACGCCTTCCAGGCCTCTTTGAACTGGAAGCCCGTCGATTACCTGCTGCTCGGCCTCAATGCCGGTCACATCCTCTACGACGATGCCGCCATTCTCGCCGACGGTGACCGCGATTATTCGGTCAACATGGCCGGGATGCGGGCGCAGGTCGACTTCTAGCCAGTCAGCGGGCGCCAGACCCTACTCCCGTCCCGGTGTCCGCGGGGCCCTTCGCCACAGCGGCGGAGGGCCCTTGTCTTTGGCGGTCAGAAGGACGCGGCGATGTAATAGAAGATAGCGGCGACGCTCGCCGAGGCGGGAATCGTGATCACCCAGGCGACCATGACGTTGCCGGCGACGCCCCAGCGTACCGCCGAGGCCCGCCGCGCGGTGCCGGCGCCGATGACGCAGCCGGTGATGGTGTGGGTGGTCGACACCGGAATGCCGAGCCATGAGGCGCTGATCAGCATCACCGATCCGCCGAGCGAGGCGGAAAAGCCCTGGTGCTGCGACAATTTGGTGATGCGCGTGCCCATCGTCTCTATGATCCGCCAGCCGCCGCTCAAGGTACCCAGCGCGATGGCGATGTAGCAGCTGATTGCGACCCAGTGCGGGACGTGGAACTCGCCCTGCAAATAGCCGGTGGAGTAGAGCAGCACGGCGATGATGCCCATCGTCTTCTGGGCATCGTTGAGGCCGTGTCCGAGCGAATAGGTCGCGGACGATACCAAGTGCAGCGCGCGGAAGGTCCGCTCCGCCCCGCGGGCGCTGGCGCGCAGGCCGAGCCAGCTGGTCGCCAGCATGATCAGCATCGACAGGATCATGCCCAGCGTCGGCGACAGGACGATGGCGATCAGAGTCTTGTTCAGCCCCGCCCACTGAATGCTGGGAAGGCCGGCATGGGCGACGCCGGCGCCGATGATGCCGCCGACCAGGGCGTGGCTGGACGAGGACGGAATGCCCTTAAGCCAGGTTACCACGTTCCAGAACATCGCCCCGATCAGGGCTCCGAACACCACCGCCGGGGTGATCAAATCCTTGTCGACCAGGCCCTTGCCGATGGTGTCGGCCACCCGGTGCAGCTCGGGCACGGCGAGCGACAGGAAATAGGCCGCGAAGTTGAAGAAGGCGGCGAAGGCGACCGCCCATCCCGGCGACAGCAGCCTGGTCGCCACCACCGTCGCAATCGAATTGGCCGCGTCGTGCAAGCCGTTGAGGAAATCGAAAGCCAGCGCGATCGCAATCAGCCCGATCAGCAACGGCAGGGCCAGCTCGTGCATCGGGCTTAGGCCCCTGTCTCAGGCATGATCGATGACGATGCCGTCGATTTCGTTGGCCACGTCCTCGAAGGCGTCGACCACCCGCTCCAGATGCTTGAAGATCTCTCGCGCGACGATGAAGCGGATGGCGCTGGTCTGGCCGAACTCCTGGAAAGCCTTTTTCAGGCCGACGGCATGGATGTCGTCGGCGACGCCTTCCAATTGGACCAGCCGCTCGGTCAGCTCGTGGATTCGGGCGCCGTTGCGGGTGATGTCGCGCAGCAGTGGCATGACCTCGACGGTCAGCGCCGCCGACTCCCTGGCGACCGCAACCATCTGTTTCATCTCGTCCTGGAGCTGGTGGAGGTCGTACAGGTCGATGGCCCGGGCCGCCGACTGCATTTCGTCGATGGCGTCGTCCATGGACACGATCAGGGAGGTGATGGCGCCGCGGTCGAACGGGGTCAGGAAGGTTCGCCGGACGGTTCGCAACACCTCGCGGATGATGTCGTCGGCGGCATGCTCGTGCTGGTCGATGACCGTCAGCAGCTCCTTGGTCGAGGTTTCGTCCTCGGCCAGCTGGGTCAGCGCTTCGGTCGCCGCCATCAGCGTCGCCGCATGCGCCTCAAACAAGCCGAAGAAATCGCCGGTTTGCGGCAGCAGGCGCTGGAACCAACCGAACATGACTTTACCCCCTGCGTCGGCGTTCGCGGCGATTAGTGGACGGGCGCTGGCTTGGCAATCGGCCCGCGCCATCGGCGTGCGGTTGAGCCGCGGCTTTGCCATGCCCCCGGCATGGCTGCAGGCGCGACTGGTGCCGGATGCAGGATTCGAACCCGCGACCTTCGGTTTACAAAACCGCTGCTCTACCAACTGAGCTAATCCGGCGACGAAATCGCAAATGCTTTAAACCACGCCGAACGTCCAGCCTTCGGTGCGGGCTATGGCGGGCGTGAGATTGGCCGGCTCCCACAAGGCCGGATTGGACGCCGCCCCACGCAGCCAGGCGGTCGTAAGGATCGCGTCTGTCGAATGATCATCATAGCTTTCGAGCGGCTGATGCGTGTCGGAGTCCAAAGCGCCGAGGACGGTATCGAGAGACCCGGCGTCCCGAACCTTGCTTCGGCCTTTGCGAACACCGGCGGCTCGTGATGCGATCGACGTATAGATCTCGACAATCAGGGGCCCCCTGGCGGGGATCGCGTCGAAGGGCCAAACCGGCACTCGGCCCCTTAAGCGATGGAGAACGCGCATGCCGGTGAGACTCGACTTTCCGACTTGAGCGGCGCCAACGAGATTGAAGCAGCTCTGTGGCGAAAGCCCCATGTCCGCCTGGCCAAGCTCGCACGCGCGCAGCCGTCCTCGCCCCGTTCCAAATCGATCACCGCAATTGTTCAACTGTCGGAAATGGCGCCCGACTTCGCTGGTGGTGAGGAACGCTGATGCCGCCAAATGCTCGTCGTCGGCCGCTAGCCGATCGACCATTTCCCACAGCTCCTTTGCATTGGCTGGAGAGTCAGCCCAGCCCGGAAAATAGGCGCCCTTGTCAATGAACGGCAAAGCTGGAGACAGGTCGAGCCCGACCAAAACGTCGCTGCTGGTTTCGCCGAGCCGCTCGAGCCATTCCTGCACCGCCGGTCGTGACCAACCGCCAGCCGGTCGCAACAGGCTCGGCGCCTGTCTTCCCGTCGATACGTGCGCGACTGCCAGCCCTTTTGGCTTGGCTACCGCCTGGCCCGACCAGTCGACAACGGCGAAGCTGCCGAACGCCCTCAAACCAGCGGCGGCTGGCTGTCGTCCTCGGCTGACGGCTGGCGCTTGATTCGCGGCGGCGGAGGGGGCGTCATTGGCACGTGCCCGCTCTGCCATTCGGCGAGGATGCGCGCGGCGGCGTCGCGCCCGCCGAGCCCGAAGGCCAAAGCCGTGGCGATCGCCGCGCTGCCGAGGATCAGGCCGAACGCCAGGATCACGATCTCATTGGCCAGGCCCATGAAGGTCAGGCCGATCGCCGTGAACAAGGCGATGATGGCATATTTGACGATCGTCTGGGCAAAGCCGGCTTCGCCGGTCGAGCTGCCGACCAGGCCCGCCAGGATGCGGGCGAGGAAGATGCCGACGACGATGATGACGGTACCGAAGATCACTTTGCCGCCGAGCTCGGTGATCTGGAACAGCAAGGCCGCGACGCTGTCGCCACCCAATTGCCGCGCCGCTTCAATCGCGGCGATGAGCAGGATGGCGGTGATGGCCACCGCGCCGACCACCCGCGACGGGTTGGTGCTGGCCGGCATGATGCCGAGGGCATGCACGCTGCGATCGAAGCCGAGGCTGGGCAGAACGGTTTCCAGCATCGCCTTGACCCAGCGGCCGATGAGGAAGGCGATGGCCAGCCAGACCAAAGCCGCCAGCACCCGCGGGATGGCCAGCGCAATCGATTGCAGCATCGCCGTCGCCGGATCGGAAATCGCCGAAATCTGCAGGATCTGGAGGGCGCCGATGGCGGCAAAGATGATGATGATCGCCGAGACGGTGACGCCGACGGCGCGGGCGATCGAGCTGCGCGCCGGGGCGACGCCCTCGGCGGCGACGCCGGTTTCGTCGACCGCCAGTGGCGCCTCGCCGATACTGACGCCGGCCCGGCCGAGCAGTCGCTCCAGGTTCAACGCGCCGAGGAAGGCCTCGACGACGTGGCGAACGACGCGGGCGAGGATCAGCCCGGCGAAGAAGAACAAGCCGGCGCCGAGCAGGCGCGGCAGGAATGCGAACACTTCGTTGGTCAGATTGGTGACCGGGGTCAGCACGCCCGACAGGCCCAAAGGCTGCAGCGCCGCGATCAGCCCGACCAGCCACACCAGCCAATAGGCCAGGCGGCCAAGCTCGGTCCCGACCGACTCGCCGCCGGCCTGCGGATGGCGCTTGAGCACCGGCATCCGGTCGATGCCCTTGGCGATTCCCCATTGCACGCCCTTGGCGACGAAATGGGTGACGACGAGGATCAGGATCGCGAACAAGACGCGCGGTCCCCACAGGAACAATTGGTCGCGCCAGTAGGCGGCGGGAGCTTCGGAACGGTACATGCCTATCCCCTATTCACCGTCGGTTGCTGTTGGCTTCTCTCTCCGCTTTTCCGCCCAGAAGGCAAGGCGCTCCTTGACCCTGGCCTCGAAGCCGCGGTCGGTCGGCTGGTAATAGTCCTGCGCCGCCATGCCTTCCGGCCAGTAGTCCTGGCCGGAAAAGCCGCCTGCCGCATCATGGTCATAGGCATAGCCCTTGCCGTAACCGATGTCCTTCATCAGCTTCGTCGGGGCGTTGAGGATATGCGCCGGCGGCATTAGCGAGCCGGTCTCCCTGGCGCTGCGCAACGCCGCCTTCTGGGCGTTGTAGGCAGCGTTCGATTTGGGCGCGGTCGCCAGGTAAAGGCAGGCCTGGACCAGCGCCAGCTCGCCCTCGGGGCTGCCGAGGAAATCAAAAGCGTCCTTGGCGGCGAGGCATTGGATCAGCGCGTTGGGGTCGGCGAGGCCGACGTCCTCCATCGCCGCACGCGTCAGGCGGCGTAGCAGGTAAAGCGGCTCCTCGCCGGCGGTCAGCATGCGCGCCAGGTAATACAACGCCGCCTGCGGGTCGGAGCCGCGGATGCTTTTGTGGAGCGCCGAGATGAGGTTGTAGTGGCCTTCGCGGTCCTTGTCATAGACCGCCACCCGGCGCTGCAGGAAGCCGGCGAGGCCGGCGGCATCGAGCGGCGCTTCGAGCGCCACGCCGAACAAGGTCTCGGCCTGGTTAAGCACGAACCGGCCGTCGCCGTCGGCGCTGGCGACCAAAGCGTCGCGCGCGGCCGGTGTCAGCGGCAACGGCCGGCCTTCAAGCGCCTCGGCGCGGTCGAGCAACAGGCACAATGCCTCATGGTCGAGCCGGTGCAGGATCAGCACCTGGCAGCGCGACAGGAGCGCCGCATTGAGCTCGAAACTCGGATTCTCCGTCGTCGCGCCGACCAAAGTGACGGTGCCGTCCTCGACATAAGGCAGGAAACCGTCTTGCTGGGCGCGATTGAAGCGGTGGATCTCATCGACGAACAGCAAGGTGCGCTGCCCGGCCTTGGCGGCGACGCGAGCCTCGGCGAACACCTTCTTCAGATCGGCGACGCCGGAGAATACCGCCGACAGAGCGACGAAGCGCAGGCCGACCGCGTCGGCGAGCAGGCGGGCGATGCTGGTCTTGCCGGTGCCCGGCGGCCCCCACAGGATCAGTGACGACAATTTGCCGGCAGTGACCATGCGGCCAATGGCGCCGTCGGGCCCGGTCAGATGCTCCTGGCCGACGACCTCGCCGAGGCTCCGCGGCCGTATCCGGTCGGCGAGCGGCGCATCCGCCGAAGGCTCCTGGAGCAGGGCGGCGGGCGGCGGATCGTCGGCGAACAAATCGGCCATCGACGCGGCCATAGGCGGGCTCGGGAAAAGTTGCATCCCCTGCTTGCGCGTGATGCATCTAAGATATATCTTAGAAATACCTAAAGAGGGAGCAGATGATGCGATTCCAGACTGATTGCGGGCCTCGCTGGGCCGGACGCCGCGGACGCGGCTTCAGTTTCGGCCCCGGCGGGTTCCATTTCGATTTCGGTGAAGGCGAAGGCGGCTGGGGCGGCGGCCATCGCCGCCGCGACCGCAAGCGCATGTTCGAGGGCGGCGAGTTGCGCCTGGTCCTCCTCAAGCTGATCGCCGATCAGCCGCGTCACGGCTATGAGTTGATCAAGGCGGTCGAGGAGCTGACCGATGGCGATTATGCGCCGAGCCCGGGCATCGTCTATCCGACCCTGACCATGCTCGAGGACATGGGCCTGATCCGCGAGCAGAAGTCCAAGGACAGCAAGAAGGTGTTCGAGGCGACCGACGACGGCCGCGCCCATCTCGAGGAGAATGGTGACGAGGTCGACGAGCTGATCGAGCGGCTAGAGGGCCACGGCCACAGCCGCCGGCACGGCCAGCGGCCCGAAATCGGTCGCGCCATCGGCAATCTGATGTCGGCGCTGCGCAACCGCGTCGCCCAGGACGGCTGGAACGAGGAATTGCTCAACGAGGTGATCGACGTCCTCGACGACGCAGCGCGACGGATCGAGCGGACGAAATAGGCGGAGCGTTCAGGCCGGCGCTACCATAAGGGGCGCGTCGGCCGATGCCTGAGGCGCATCGCGCCGTCCTTGATGAGGTGCGACCTGAGCGCCGAGCGCATCCGGTCGGCGCCGTCGACGCTCATGCAGACCAGCCGGACCCCGCCCTGCGGCAGGCACTCGATCGCCGAGACCCCGACCTTGCGCGACTGGCAGCGGCTGATGACGTCGCCTTCGTCCAGCGAAATGTAGAGGGCGCGGCTCATTGCGCCGCTCCGCGCCTGGCGATGTGCTTGGCATTCGTACTCATATTCGAAAAATCCTTCGGGAAAGGTTCGCCGTCCGGCGAGAAATTGGGAAGCTGGCGGCTGGTCATTGCACGCGGAGCAAGGTGCGGCCGCGCCGGTTGCTGGCGATCAGCGAGGCGTAGGCCTCGGTCAGCCCGCGGTGGGCGCTTCGCGCTTGCTCGCACGATGCGTGCTCGGACATGTAGAGGGACACCTGATGCCGTTGATAGAGATAGTTGAGATCATGCATGCATGTGCTCCTTCTGCCGCAAGCGGGAGCACGATGAGTCTCTCAGTCGCCGAAGCTTGCTCTATGAAAAAACGCGACGCGATAATGCTTTCATAGCATGGATTTGCGGTCGTTTGGGGGATTTTATTTCCCCCATAGCCTTACAATGCGGGGCCGCTTCCTGTACCTGACTGCCTGCTACCAGTCGCAAATTGACGGTTCTTGGCGCTTTGCGGCCTTTTTCCTTCTCTATCGCTACTATTAGCCAGATGGGATTCCACGACGGAGTCCAGACTAGAAGGAAATCGCCATGACCATCGGCACCGTAAAATTCTTCAACGACCAAAAGGGCTTTGGCTTCATCGCCCCCGACGACGGCAGCCCCGACACCTTCGTCCACGCCAGCGCCGTCGAGCGCGCCGGCATGCACAGCCTGCGTGAGAACCAGCGC
>JAKFFL010000172.1:0-7360 GCA_036675225.1 Sphingomonas sp.
GTAGCCGCGCGCCTGGCTTTCGGGGAGGCCGGCGAACCAGTCGCGGATCTGGGTGAAGGCGCCGGTGTAGGTCGCCGGGTTGGAGCGCGGGGTGCGGCCGATCGGCGACTGGTCGATGTCGATGACCTTGTCGAGATACTCGAGCCCGGCGATGCGCTCATGCTTGCCGGCGAGGATGCGGGCGCCGTTCAATTGGCGGGCGGCGGCCGAATAGAGCGTGTCGATGGTGAGTGACGACTTGCCCGAGCCGGAGACGCCAGTGACGCAGGTGAAGGTGCCGAGCGGGAAGGCGGCGGTGACGTCGCGCAAATTGTTCTCGCGGGCGCCGTGGACGGTCAGTTTCTTGCCATTGCCCTTGCGGCGCTTGGCCGGGATGGGGATGGCGCGGCGGCCGGAGAGGTAATCGGCGGTCAGGCTGCCCTCGCAGGCGAGAAGGTCGTCGAGCGACCCTTCGCAGACGATGCGGCCGCCGTGGACACCGGCGCCGGGACCCATGTCGATGACATGGTCGGCGTGGCGGATGGAATCCTCGTCATGCTCGACCACCAGCACGGTGTTGCCGAGGCCCTTGAGGCGCGTCAGCGTCTCCAGCAGCCGGTCATTGTCCTTCTGGTGGAGGCCGATCGACGGCTCGTCGAGGACGTAGAGCACGCCCGACAGGCCGCTGCCGATCTGGCTGGCGAGGCGGATGCGCTGGCTCTCGCCGCCGGACAAGGTGCCGCTGGTGCGGTTGAGGTTCAGATAATCGAGCCCGACATTGTGCAGGAAGCCGAGCCGCTCGTTGATCTCCTTGAGGATGGCGCGGGCGATCTCGCTCTGGGTCGGGGTCAGCTTCTTGTCGAGGCCCGAGAACCAGGCGAGCGCGTCGGCGACCGAGCGCCGCGACGACATGCTGATGTCCTCGCCGGCGATCTTCACCGCCAGCGGCTCGGGCTTCAATCGGGCGCCGCCGCAGGTCTCGCACGGGTGGCTGGCCTGGTACTTGCTGAGTTCCTCGCGCATCCAGGCGCTCTCGGTCGACAGCATGCGGCGGTTCAAATTGCCGATGACGCCCTCGAACGGCTTCTTGACCTCGTAGGACTTGCGCCCGTCGATGAAGCGCAGGGTCACCGAACGGCCGTCGGTGCCGTAAAGGACGACGCGCCGCGCCTCCTCCGGCAGCTCCCCCCACGGCACGTCGAGCGGGAAATCATATTCGCGCGCCAGGGAGCCGAGCACCTGCATGTAATAAGGCGAGGGCGGGTTGGACTTGGCCCAGGGCACGACCGCGCCCTTGGTGATCGACAAGGCGTGGTTGGGGACGACCAAATCCTCGTCGAACTCCATCTTCTCGCCCAATCCGTCGCAGCCGGGGCAAGCGCCCTGCGGGGCGTTGAAGCTGAACAGCCGCGGCTCGATCTCGGCGATGGTGAAGCCGCTGACCGGGCAGGCGAACTTCTCGGAGAAAGTGATGCGGCCCTCGGGCGCGTTGGTGGCGAGCACCTGGCGCTCGGCCGCTTCCTCGAGCGCGGCGGCGACGCCGGTGCGCTCGCTGCCTGACATTTCGGGTGCGTCGGCGGGGTCGAGGAAGGCTAGGCCATCGGCCAGCTTCAGCGCCGTCTCGAAGCTGTCGGCGAGCCGCGCCTCGATGCCGGCGCGGACGACGATGCGGTCGACCACCACTTCGATGTCATGCTTGTACTTCTTGTCGAGCGCCGGCGCGTCCTCGATGGCATAAAACTCGCCGTCGATGCGCACGCGGGTGAAGCCGGCTTTCTGCCATTCGGCCAATTCCTTGCGATACTCGCCCTTGCGGCCGCGCACGACCGGGGCGAGCAGATAATGGCGTGAGCCTTCGGGCAGCTGCATCACCCGGTCGACCATCTGGCTGACCTGCTGCGCCTCGATCGGCAAACCGGTGGCGGGCGAGTACGGGACTCCGACCCGCGCCCACAGCAGCCGCATGTAGTCGTAGATTTCGGTGACGGTGGCGACGGTCGAGCGCGGGTTGCGGCTGGTCGTCTTCTGCTCGATCGAGATCGCCGGCGACAGGCCGTCGATATGCTCGACGTCCGGCTTCTGCATCATCTCGAGGAACTGGCGGGCGTAGGCCGACAGCGACTCCACATACCGCCGCTGGCCCTCGGCATAGATGGTGTCGAAGGCGAGGCTCGATTTGCCCGACCCCGACAGGCCGGTGATGACCGTCAGGCTCTCGCGCGGGATGTCGACGTCGATGCCCTTGAGGTTGTGCTCGCGCGCGCCTCGGACGCTTATATGGGTCAGCATACGGTAAACCTATGCTTTCGGAATGTGGGTCAGCATAAGGGCGGTTCGTTCCAGCTTTGTTCTAGTTTAGGTCAGGCTGCGCGCAGGGTCAACGCGAGCCCGCAATATGGGTGCCGACCGTCGGGCTTTAAACCAGCGGGTAGGCCTGGACCGCTTCATAATGCGGGCCGTGCCGCGACAAATGGCTCTCGAACAGGATGAAGCGGTCGACCGCGAACGGCTGCGACGCAAGGGCGCGGTTGCGCTCGATCATGCCGTCCGCCGCGCGGCTCGACCGTCCCTTCCACCGCGCCAAAGTGACATGCGGGTGGAAGGCTCGGCGTTCCGGTTCCAGCCCGATCTCCTGGCAGACCCGCTCGATCCTGGCGGCGAGCGCGGCGACTGGCGCCTTCGGCTCGACCCCCGCCCAGAGGGCGCCGCCGCTACGCCGGTCGAAGCGCCCGATTCCAGTCACGCGCAACTCGAACCGCGCGAAGCGCAGCCGGCCGAGCGCGGCGGCCAGATCGTCCGCCGTCGGGCGCTCGACCTCGCCGACGAAGCGCAACGTCAGATGCAGCTGCTCGTCGCCGACCCAGCGTAGCTCCGGGCCGTCGTCCATGGCATCGACCAGCAGGTCGCGGACGGGCTCTGGCGGGCGGATGGCGACGAACAGACGGTGCATGGTGTTTCTTTCGCCCAGATGAACGATGCCGGCGCAAGTCCGGTTTCGCTTGAAAGCAAACCGCGCATCCACGATATATCGGCGGTGACGGGCCTGTCGCCCGCACAGAGGAGACGAAATGCAGAACCAGTTCGACCCGCGCACGACGACGACCGGTTTCGGCCCGGCCGTTTCCGTCGGCGTTCCGCGCGCCGCACGGGATGCGGGCCTGCGGTCCTACATGCTCAAGGTCTACAACTACATGGCATCGGGCGTGCTGCTGACCGGCATCGTCGCCATGCTGTTCGCGTCGAGCGGAATGGCCGCCCAGGTGTTCACGGGCGGCGGCATCCTGCCGTGGATCATCATCCTGTCGCCGCTGGCGATCGTGATGGCGATGAGCTTCGGCCAGAATCGCATGCAGACAGCGACGCTGCAGCTTCTGTTCTGGTCGTTCGCGACGTTGATGGGCCTTAGCATGTCGACCATCTTCCTGGTCTATACCGGGGTGTCGATTGCCCAGACCTTCTTCGCGGTGGCCGCCGCGTTCATGGGCCTCAGCCTGTGGGGTTACACCACCAAGAAGGACCTGTCCGGCTGGGGCACGTTCCTGATCATGGGCGTCGTCGGCCTGCTGGTGGCGATGGTCATCAACATGTTCCTGCAATCGAGCGCCATGCACCTGGCGATCAGCGCCATCGGCGTGTTGCTGTTCGCCGGCCTGACCGCCTACGACACGCAGCGGATCAAGAGCATCTATACGCATGTCGCTGGAACCGACATGATGGGCAAGGCCGTGATCATGGGCGCTTTGTCGCTCTATCTCGACTTCATCAACATGTTCCAGTTCCTGCTCAGCTTCATGGGCAGCCGCGAATAGTCGCAAGGCTCTTCCGAAACACGAGGCCCGGCGGGAAACCGCCGGGCCTTTTTTCGCATTAGCCCAGCTGCTTGCGGAAGAAGCGGATCGTCCGCTGCCAGGCCAGGTCCGCCGCCGCTTTGTCGTAACGCTCCGCCGAAGTGTCGTTGTTGAAGGCGTGGTTAACCCCTTCATAGTTGAAATAGGTCACCGGCTTGCCGGCGGCCCTGAGCGCGCCGATCCACGGCCACAGCGTCTGGGCGATGCGATTGTCGAGGCCGGCATGATGGATCATCAGCGGCGCCTCGACCCGCGCTGCTTCAGCCGGGTCGGGACCGGGGCCGTAATAGACGACGCCCGCGTCCAACCTGTCGCCGGCCGCGACCGCCAGCCGGTTGACGAAGCCGCCGCCCCAGCAGAAGCCGACCGCGCCGACCTTGCCGCCGCGGCTGCCTTTCGCCAGCTCGCCGAGGATGGCGACGGCGTCGCTCACGGTCTTGCCGAGGTCGAGCTTGCCGATCATGTCGCGCGCCTGGTCCTCATTGGTCGGCGTGCCGCCCTGCAGCGACAGATAATCGACCGCCGCGGCGCGAAACCCGGCCAGGGCAATCCGGCGCGTGACGTCGCGGGTGTGCGCATTGAGGCCGCGGTTTTCGTGGATGACCATCACCGTCGGCTTGAGCGAGCGAGTCCGCGGCTCGGCGACATAGGCGTTGTATCCGCCGACGAGTGTCTGGGTCCGGGTCGTTAGTCTCTTGTCATCCTCGGGCACGATGGCCGCCGCGGCAGGTGAGGCGGCAATGGCGCCGATCAGCGCCTCGGCGGCGGCGACGCTGCCGGCCAGCGCCACCATTCGCGCCATGAACGTGCGCCGCTCCATGCCTTCGTGCGTGAAGCGGTCATAGAGCGCGATGGCTTGTTGGCGGATGTCGTCGGTCATGCCGTTTGCTCCTGCTTTGCCTGCATTTCCGCGATCAGCTTGCCGTCGATCTCGCGGGCACGGCGGAACGCGTCGCGGTCTGTCATCCGCTCGGCATAATCGGTGAACACCGCCCGCGGCTCAAGCAGGTTGAATTGCAGCATGAAATTGACGTTGGCGCCGACGAACAGGTCGGCGGCCGTGAAGCGATCGGAGGCGATGTAGGTCTTGCCTGTCAGCGCTTTTTCCAGCGTGTCGATGGCGAGATCGTAATTGCCATAACCGAACATGCGCTGGCGCTCGGGCGTCGGTTCCCAGCCGGCGGCCTTGTTGCTGAACGCCGCTTCGACCGGTCCCGACGTGAAGAGCATCCAGCGGTAATAATCGGCGCGGTCCTTCGGGTCGGGGGCCAGTCCCGCCTCCGGGAATGCGTCGGCGAGGTAGAGGCAGATCGCCGCGACTTCGGTCACCACCTTGCCGGCGTGGACGATGGCGGGGACCTTGCCCATCGGGTTGATCGCCAGATAATCGTCTGCCTTCATCGACGTTCCGTAGTCGAGGATGTGGTCCTCGTACGGCTCGCCGACCTCCTCCAGCATCCAGCGCGCCGTCTGCCCGCGCGACATCGGGTTGGTGTAGAAAATGATGTCCGCCATCGATTCTCCCCTTGTTCGACCTCCCGACGAGTTCGTGGGGAGGGCATTCATGCCGGCTCGAGCGTTTCGCTCACCCGCGTTCGCCGGGCTTCTCTTCGGGCGCGGCCGGGCAGGTGCCCTGGCGGGCCGCCGCGCTGCGTTCCCGGGCGGCGCGGAACTCACTGTCCGAACTCCAGTCGGGCCAGTCGCAGCTGTTGGCCAGGCGCTTGCCGACCGCGTGCAGGAATTCGGCATCCTGCGCCATGCCGGTGAAGTCCCAATCGGGCGAGAACTCGTCGGCGGGCTGGTGGTACATGGTCTCGCGGTAATTGGCCTCCCAGGCGCGCATGCGCTCGACGCCGCCGTTCACCAGATCCTCGCCTCGCGTGAAGCTGAGCGCCGGAATGCCGGTCTTGGCGAAGGTGAAATGGTCCGATCGGTAAAAGCTCCCGGCTCCCGCGGCCGGGTCGGGCGTATAACGGCGGCCACGCTTGGCGCCTTCCTCGACCAATATGTCGAGCAGGCCGAACTTCTGATTGCCACGGACGGAGAAGTCGCGCGCCGGGCCGAGCACGCCCATCACGTCGGTGTTGATTGCGCCGGCTGTTTTTGCGGCCGGGTAAAGCGGGTTGGCGGCATAATATTCGCTACCGAGCAGCCCTTTCTCCTCGGCGGTAACGGCGAGGAAGACGACCGAGCGCTGCGGTCGCGGACCGGCCGCGAAGGCGCGCGCCTGTTCGATCATGTGAGCGATGCCCGTGCCATTGTCGATCGCGCCATTGTAGATGCGGTCGCCGCTCGCGTCCGGCGCGCCAATGCCGAGATGGTCCCAGTGGCCCATGTAGATGACCGTCTCGTCGGGCCGCGTCGCGCCGGGGAGGATACCGACGACGTTGTACGAATTGACCACCTCGGTCCTGGCGGCGCCGTGGACGTCGAGGCTGGCCTTGAGCGGGACCGGCTTGAAGTCCTTGCGCTTGGCCGCTGCCTTCATCGCCTCGAAGCTGGTGCCGGCCGCGGCGAACAATTGCGCCGCGAGGTCGCGCTGGATCCATCCCTCCAGCGGCGGGTGCTCGGCGGCCGGGTTCTGGCGGACGATGTCGAACATGGCGTTGGTGTTGCTGTTCTTGACCGTCGCCCAGCCATAGCTGGCCGGCTCGGTCTCATGGATCACCAGCACGCCCTTGGCGCCCAGCCGCGCGCCTTCCTCATATTTGTAGGTCCAGCGGCCGTAATAGGTCATCGCCTCCCCGCCGAAGTCGCCCTCTCCGCCCTCGAAATCGGGGTCGTTGACAAGCACGACCAGAATCTTGCCGCGCATGTCCTGGCCCTTGAAATCGTCCCAGCCGCGCTCGGGCGCCTTGACCCCGTAGCCGGCGAACACCAAGGGCGCGTCGTCGATCGCCATCGCCTTGTCGCCGTTGGTCGGCGCGCGCACCGAAATCTGCTCGCCCTGGGTCAGCGGCATCGCCTTGCCGGCCAGGTTCAGGCTGATGTGCGGCGCGGCGGTGAATTCGGAGCGCAGCAGCGGCACCGCCTGCGTCCACAGCCTTTTGCCGTCCTTGAGGTCGCCGCCGGGCTGCAGGCCGGCCTTGGCGAACTGGTCGGCGAGGTAGGCGATCGTCTTGGTCTCGCCGGCGGTCGCCGGGGCGCGACCCTCGAACGCGTCGGAACCCAGCGTCTGGACATGTTGCGACAGCCGCGCGGTATCGAAGGTGGCGGTCGGGGCGGTCTGGGCGGCGAGCGGGACGGCGGCCATCAGCGCGGCGCCGGCAAGCAGGAAGGTTCGAGCGATCAAGCGTTGCACTCCATCAGAGTCGGGGATGCCCCGCTCCATGCGACGCACCGACGTGAAGGGAAAGTGCTTTGTGCCCGAGTCAGTTCCCGGTGGGCGCCGCCGCTGGCGCCGTCGTTTTGGTCCGGTACTTGTCGAACCAGGCGATGATCGCCGCCGCTTTCGCCGCCGATTGTGATGGCCGCGCGGCGATTCCGCCGTGGCTGGCGTCGGGGACCTTGACCAGCATGGTCGGCACGCCCTT
>JAKFFL010000021.1:0-7297 GCA_036675225.1 Sphingomonas sp.
GGCGCTGGTAGGGGGCACGCCACCGCCGCGGGGAATGGCTTCGCGGCGAACACTGTTTTTTGCGCGGCTTTCGCCGGAACGAGACTTCCGGACCGCAGCAATTTTTGCCCGGCACGAGACCGGCCAAGGGAGTTGAACGGCTTTTATGCAGATCATCGTTCGCGACAATAATGTCGACCAGGCGCTGCGCGCACTGAAGAAAAAGCTGCAGCGCGAAGGCGTCTATCGCGAGATGAAGCTGCGCCGCCATTACGAAAAGCCGTCCGAAAAGCGTGCGCGCGAGCGCGCCGCGGCCATCCGCCGCGCCCGCAAGCTGGAGCGCAAGCGGGCCGAACGCGAGGGCGCCCGCTAAGCATTACCGGAGCGCCTGCTGGCGCTTGCGGTCTCCTTCCATAGCCCGAGGGGACGTTTTTCGTGTCGGTCACCCAGGTTCCGCTCAGTCCCCTGAAGCGCGGCTCACTCGCCAAATTATGGCTTGGCATCCTGCTGCTGGTCGGCGCCGGGGTGCTGCTGGCCTGGGCCGGCGCCGGGCACAGCGGCGGCGTGCGGGTCAAGACCATCGAGGCCGGCTCGGGCCCGGTCATCGCCGCCTCGGACGGCGTGCTCATCGAATATGAAGGCAAGCTCGACGACGGCACGGTGTTCGACACTAGCGCCGGCCGCGGCCCGGCCTTCTTCCCGGTCGGCGGCGTCGTCCCCGGCTTCAGCCAGGCCCTGCAGAAGATGCAGAAAGGCGGGCGCTATGAATTCACCCTGCCGGCCGAGCTCGCCTACGGCGACTCGCCGCCCGCCGGCAGCCCGATCCCGCCCGGCGCCGATCTGCATTTCGAGGTCCATGTGCTGGAAGTGGCGCCGATGGAGGCGATCATGCGTGGCGCCCAGGGCGGCGCCGGCGCTCAGCCGGGGCTCTGAGCCCGCTTCGACCGTTTCGCGCCAGGCTCCGAACGGCTGAGTTCCTGTAGGGTCACCTTCAGCGTGGCGACAATCGGGTCGGCAAGGAGCAGGCCGAGGATTCCGAACAAGGCGCCGAAGATGAGCTGGGCTGCCAGCACCAAAGCGGGCGGCAAGTCGACCGTCCGCCGGGCGATGTAGGGCACGACGAAATAGCCGTCGATGTTCTGCACGAAGAAATAGACGAAGATCGCCCATAGTCCCTCCGCCGGGCCGACCGAGAAACCGACCGCGATCATCAGCACGCCCGAGATCGGGGCGCCGATGTTGGGCAAAAAGGCGAGGACCCCGGTGAGCAGTCCCAGCAGGGCCGCCATCGGCACCGCCCCGAAGCCGAACAACTGGCCGACATAGGCGAGCATCAGCCAGGTGAAGACGCCTTCGAAAACCATGCCGAGGATGCGCCCGAACAACAGCCGGCGAAGCGTGAAGCCGACCCGGCTGGTGATCAGGTAGAAACGGGTGCGGTGCCGCACCGGCAGCATCCAGGCGACGCCGCGGTCATAGAGGCGCGGCTCCATGGCAATGAAGATGCCGATGACCAGGATCATCAGCCCGCTGGCCAGCGCGCCGAGCGCGCTGCCGACGGCGCTGGTCAGCCGTCCGACCGAGCCGAGCACCTGGTCGCCGAGGCTGGCGGCGCTGCCCTGGTGCATCAGGCCGACGCTGGCAGCCCAGCTGGTGACCCGGTCGAACTGCTCGGTAACCACGGCCCGCAGCACCTCGAACTGGGCGACGAAAGTTGTGCCGGCGAACCAGAACACCCAGCCAATGAAACCAAAGCCGGCGATGGTGACGATCAGGAGGCGCCAGCCCCGCGCGATCGGCAGCACCCGGCCGAGGAGCCGGGCACCGCCGTCGAGGACGACCGAGAAGACCAGGCCGCCGATGATCAGCAGCAGCGGCTGGGCGAGGAAGACGATGCCGACGATGGCGAGCGCCATGCCCAGCCAGACGGCGGCACGCAGAAACTCGCGGCGGACCAGGGGATCGCTGATCTCGGTCGGGCCGGGCTGCTCGACATGGACGTCGACCGGAGGCGCGACCGTCACCTTCTTGCCCGGTCGCCGCGCCATCAGCGGGCGCTGTCCTCGCTCCCCGTCGACCCGCGCAGCGAGTCGCCGGCGCGCCCGCCACGCAGCGCGCGCAGCCAACTGAGCGGATTGAGAAGCTCGGTGGTGCCGTCGAGCGAGAAAGTGATGAATTCAGCGCGCCCGCCGATATTCTCCCACGGCACCGGACCGCCGAGTCCGTTTTCGGGCGCGCCCAGCGCGAACCGGCTGTCGGCGCTGCGGTCGCGGTTGTCGCCCATCAGGAAGACGTGCCCGGGCGGGATGGAGATCGGACCGAAATCATCGCCCTGGCTGGGGCCGAGGTCGATGGTGTCGTAGCTCGGCCCGCCAGGCAAAGTCTCGCGGACGATCGGCAGCCGGCAATAGGCCTGGCCGTTATCGCTCATCACCTGGCTGCCGGCGAACTCGATGCCGCATGGGGCGTTGGGGTCAACCGGGATCATCGCCGGCGGCCGCACCTGCGAGCGCACCGGCTGCCCGTTCAGCACCAGGCGGCCGGCACTGACCTCGACGGTGTCGCCGGGCAGGCCGATGACGCGCTTGATGTAATCGTCGCTCTGCCCCGGCGGGGTGACGATGACGATGTCGCCGCGCCGCGGCATCTTGCCCAGCAGTCGCCCTTCCCAATGCGGCAACACATGGAAGCTGGGCGACACCCACGACCAGCCGTAGGGGAATTTGCTGACCACCAGCCGGTCGCCCTTGAGCAGCACCGGCATCATCGATTCCGACGGGATGTAGAACGGCTTGGCGACGAAGCTGTGGAAGGCGAGCACCGCCAGCAGCACCCAGAACAGGCCCTTGATCTCACGCCAGACGGCGGATTCCTTGCGGGCCTCGGGCGGCGCGGTGTCGGGGACGGCGGCGGTCTCTTCGCTCACTCAGGGCTCCAGCTTGCGGGCTTCAAGGACGACGAAGGCCTGCGCCCAGGGAAAATCATCGGTCATGGTCAAATGGACGTGCACGGCGTGGCCCGAAGGCGTCAACGCGTCAAGCCGGGCCCGGGCGCCGCCGGTCAGCACCAGCGTCGGCTGGCCCGATGGCAGATTGACGACGCCGATGTCCTTCATGAAGACGCCGCGCTTGAAGCCGGTGCCGACCGCCTTGGAGAAGGCCTCCTTGGCGGCAAAGCGTTTGGCGAGCGTGCCGGCGACGGTGTGCGGGCGGCGGTCCGCTTTGGCCCGCTCGGTCTCCGTGAAGACGCGGTTGAGAAACTTGTCGCCCCAACGGTCCACGGACTTCTGGATCCGCTCGATCGAGCAGAGGTCGGAGCCGAGGCCGACGATCACCGCGCCGCGTCCATCAGTTCGCGCATGCGGCGTACGCTGGCCTCCAGCCCGGTGAAAATCGCTTCGCCGATGAGGAAATGGCCGATGTTGAGCTCGGCGATCTGCGGGATGGCGGCGATCGGCTGAACGTTGCCGAAGGTGAGGCCGTGGCCGGCGTGCGGCTCGATGCTGTTTTTGGCGGCGAGGGCGGCCATGTCGGCGATGCGCTTGAGTTCCGCCACCCGCGCCTCGCCGTCGAGATGGGCGTAAAGACCGGTGTGGAACTCGACCACCGGCGCGGCCAGGCGGATGGCGGCCTCGACCTGCTCGGGCGCGGGCTCGATGAACAGGCTGACGCGGATGCCGGCGTCGCGGAGCTTATCGCAATATGCAGCGAGATGATCGTGCTGGCCGGCGGCGTCGAGCCCGCCCTCGGTCGTGCGTTCCTCGCGCCTCTCGGGGACGATGCAGGCGGCGTGCGGCTTGTGGCGAAGGGCGATGGCCAGCATCTCCTGCGTCGCCGCCATTTCGAAATTGAGCGGCACCGGCAACTCGGCCGACAAACGGGCGATGTCGTCGTCGGTGATGTGCCGGCGGTCCTCGCGCAGATGGGCGGTGATGCCGTCGGCGCCGGCGTCGGCCGCCAGCAAGCCGGCGCGGACCGGGTCGGGATAGCCGGCCCCGCGCGCATTCCTGACGGTCGCGACATGGTCGATGTTGACGCCGAGACGCAGGTGATCGCTCAAGCCGCCGCCCTGCTGCCTGGCTTGATCGCCGGGATCGCCGCCAGTTCGGGCGGCAGATCGTTGGCGTCGTAGGTCGGCACGTCGATCCGGATCAACGGATAGAAGGGAATGCCGAGGTTGGCCTTACCGCCCGAGCGGTCGACCAGCGTCGCTTCGGCGACGATCTCGGCGCCCGTTTGGCGGACAGCGTCGATCGCCTCACGGCTCGACAATCCGGTGGTGACCACGTCCTCGACCATCAGCACCTTGGTGCCGGGATCGAGGTGAAAGCCGCGGCGGAGCTGGAATTCGCCGTCCGGGCGCTCGACGAACATCGCCGGCCTGCCCAAAGCGCGGCCCATCTCATGGCCGATGATGACCCCGCCCATCGCCGGCGAGACTACAGCCTGGACCTGGTCGCGGACCTCGGTTGGTAGTTTGGCTGCGAGCGCGCGGGCCAGCCGTTCGGCCCGCGCCGGATCCATCAGCACCCGCGCGCATTGCAGATAACGCGGGCTCCGTAGACCCGACGACAAGATAAAATGGCCATCGAGCAAGGCTTCTGACGCGCGGAACTCTGCGAGGATTTCGTCGTCGGTCATGGCTTCTCCCGCGCCCCTTGTCGAACCGGTCAATTAGGCGCTGCGACCAAGTGCTTCAACCGCCCTTGAGGCAGCGCCATGCGCCGCCTATAAGGCCGGCGATTTCAAAGGGCCCGCTTCTCAGGCGGGCCAATCCTGCAAACCCAATTTTCGGGGTGAGAATGAAACGGATTGGATGGGCGATCGCCCTTGCGGCTGCGGCAATGACCATGCCCTCGGCCGGTCTGGCGACGGCCGCGGCACCGCAAGCCGCGGTTCCAACAGCGGAAGCGGCGAACGCCGCGGCCCCGGCGGCGGCGATTCCGTCCGTTGCGGCATCGAGCGAGTATGGCGTGCCGCGGCCCGGTGCGCTTGGCGTGCAGGAACAGGTGACCGACATTGGCCGCGAAGCCGCGAACTTCCACGATTACTGGCTGCTGACCTTGTGCGCGGCTATCAGCCTAGTCGTTCTGGCGCTGCTGGCTTACACTATCGTCCGCTATCGCCGCGGGCGTAACCCGACCCCGTCGCGGACCAGCCACAATACGCTGATCGAGGTCGTCTGGACTCTCGTCCCGGTGCTCATCCTGGTGGCGATCGCCATCCCCTCGATCCGCCTGCTGCGCCACCAATATTCGCCGCCGCCGGCCGACCTGACGGTCAAGGTGATCGGCAACCAATGGTACTGGACCTACGAATATCCGGACAATGGCGGGTTTGAAATTGTTTCCAATATGCTCAAGGAACAAGGCGACGTCGCGGCCGGCGAGCGCTTCCGCACCGATGCCGACGGCCCGCCGATGCTGGCGGTGGACGAGCGCATCGTCATTCCGCAGGGCAAGGTGGTGAAGTTCATCGTCACCTCCAACGACGTCATCCACGCCTTCGCCATCCCAGCCTTCTGGACAAAGATCGACGCCAACCCCGGCCGGCTCAACGAAACCTGGGTCAAGGTCGACCGGCCAGGCGTCTATTTCGGCCAGTGCAGCGAGCTGTGCGGCGCCCGCCACGGCTTCATGCCGATCGCCATCGAAGTCGTCCCGCCGGCGCAGTTCGCCGCCTGGGTCGCGTCCAAGGGCGGCACCATGCCGGGCGCGACGCCGGCCCCGGCGCCCGACAGCACCGGCAGCTCGCCGGTCAGCGAAGCCGCCAACCCGGCGGCAGTGCAGCCGCAGCCAGCGGGGGACTCGCCGAATGCGGCCGGCGCCACCGAGGCACCGGCCACCAACCAGGCCGCCACGGCCCAGAATTAAGAGCGGAAGCAGAGACAGAGACATGAGCACCATTCCCGCCAACGCCCTTCCGCTCAAGGCCGCAAAAGACTCTGGCTCCGAGCATCATGCGCACCATGACGCCGACCATAAGCCGGGCTTCTTCGCCCGCTGGTTCATGTCGACCAACCACAAGGACATCGGCACGCTCTATCTGCTCTTCGCGATCACCGCGGGGATCATCGGCGGCGCCATTTCCGGCGTCATGCGCATGGAGCTGATGGAACCCGGCATCCAGTATCTCAACAATGCCTGGCCGATCGGTTCCGGCACCGCCAATTTCGATGAAGCGCTGCATCACTGGAACGTGCTGATTACCGCCCACGGCCTGATCATGGTCTTCTTCATGGTCATGCCGGCGATGATGGGCGGCTTCGGCAACTGGTTCGTGCCGCTGATGATCGGCGCGCCCGACATGGCCTTCCCGCGGATGAACAACATCAGCTTCTGGCTGCTGGTCCCGGCTTTCCTGCTACTGCTTGGCTCGGTCTTCGTTTCGGGCGGCACCGGCCCTGGCTCGGGGACCGGCTGGACGCTTTATGCGCCGCTTTCGACCAGCGGCTCGTCCGGGCCATCGGTCGACATGGTGATCTTCTCGATCCACCTTGCCGGCGCCAGCTCGATCCTCGGCGCCATCAACTTCATCACCACCATCTTCAACATGCGCGCACCGGGCATGACGCTGCACAAAATGCCGTTGTTTGTCTGGTCGGTGCTGATCACCGCCTTCCTGCTGCTGCTGGCGCTGCCGGTCTTGGCCGGCGCCATCACCATGCTGCTGACCGACCGCAACTTCGGCACCAGCTTCTTCGAGGCCAGCGGCGGCGGCGACCCGGTGCTCTACCAGCATCTGTTCTGGTTCTTCGGCCACCCGGAAGTCTACATCATGATCCTGCCGGGCTTCGGCATCGTCAGCCAGGTGGTGGCGACCTTCAGCCGCAAGCCGGTGTTCGGCTATCTCGGCATGGCCTATGCCATGGTCGCCATCGGCGTCGTCGGCTTCGTCGTCTGGGCCCACCACATGTTCACCATCGGCATGGACGTGAACACCAAGATGTATTTCACCGCCGCGACGATGATCATCGCCGTGCCGACTGGCGTGAAGATCTTCAGCTGGATCGCCACCATGTGGGGCGGCTCGCTAAGCTTTGAGACGCCGATGCTGTTCGCGATCGGCTTCATCTTCCTGTTCACCATCGGCGGGGTGACCGGCGTCGTGCTCGCCAACGGCGGCATCGATAATTACATGCACGACACCTATTATGTCGTCGCCCACTTCCACTACGTGCTCAGCCTAGGGGCGGTCTTCGCCTTGTTCGCCGGTTTCTATTACTGGTTCGGCAAGATGAGCGGCCGCATGTACAACGAGCTGCTCGGCAAGCTGCACTTCTTCATCATGTTCATCGGCGTCAACCTGGTCTTCTTCCC
>JAKFFL010000036.1:0-7146 GCA_036675225.1 Sphingomonas sp.
GGCCGCCAATTCGGGCCATCCCGGCATGCCGATGGGCATGGCCGACGCCGCCACGGCCTTGTTCACACGCCATCTCAAGTTCGACGCCGCCGACCCCCACTGGCCCGACCGCGACCGCTTCGTCCTGTCCGCCGGGCATGGCTCGATGCTGATCTATGCGCTGTTGCATTTGACCGGCTACGCCCGCCCGACCATCGACGACATCCGCAATTTCCGGCAGCTCGGCAGCCCTTGCGCCGGCCACCCCGAGAATTTCGAGCTGGCGGGCATCGAAACCACCACCGGGCCATTGGGGCAGGGGTTCGCGGCGGCGGTCGGCATGGCCATCGCCGAACGCCATTTGAATGCCGTCTATGGCGACGATCTGGTCGATCACCGGACTTTCGTCGTCGCCGGCGACGGCTGCCTGATGGAAGGTGTCAACCATGAGGCCGCCGGCCTCGCCGGTCATTTGCGGCTCGGCCGGCTGATCGTGCTGTGGGACGACAACAAGATCACCATCGACGGTTCGACCGAACTGTCGCGCAACGAGGACGTGGTCGCCCGCTACGCCGCCTGCGGCTGGCACACGACCGAATGCGACGGGCTCGACAGCGGCAAGGTGTCGAAGGCGATCGACGAGGCGCTGGCCGACGCCCGGCCGAGCCTGATCCGCTGCAAGACCATCATCGGCTATGGCGCGCCCGGCAAGCAGGGGACGGCGGCGACCCATGGCGCGGCGCTCGGACCTGAAGAAGTCGCCGCCGCCCGGCTTGAGCTGGGCTGGGACACGCCGCCGTTCGAGATTCCGGACGATGTCGGTTCGGCCTGGCGAGCGGCCGGTTCGCGCGGCGCCAGGCAGCGGGCCGACTGGAACCGCCGGCTGGAAGCCAGCGGCAAGCGCGACGAGTTCATGACGCGCATGGCGGGAACGTGCGGCGATGCCTGGCTGAAGCCCTATCTCGACAAATTGCTCACGGATTTGAAGCCGGTTGCCACTCGCAAGGCGTCGGAAATGGCGCTGGAGGCGATCAACGCCGCGACCTCGGCGACCATCGGCGGCTCGGCCGACCTGACGGGGTCGAACAACACCAAGACCAAGGGCATGGAGACGCTGACTCACGAATATTACGGCGGCCGCTACATCTATTACGGGATCCGCGAGTTCGGCATGGCGGCGGCGATGAACGGCATGGCTCAGCATGGCGGGGTCATTCCCTATGGCGGTACTTTTCTGGTCTTCTCCGACTACAGCCGGCCGGCGATCCGCCTCGGCGCTCTGTCGGGCGCCAAGGTCATCCACGTCATGACCCATGATTCGATCGGCCTTGGCGAGGACGGGCCGACCCACCAGCCGGTCGAGCATCTCCAGGCGCTGCGGGTGATCCCCGGCCTGACCGTCTTCCGCCCGGCCGATGCCGTCGAGACGGCCGAATGCTGGGCGCTGGCGCTGGCCAGCGAGACGCCATCGCTGTTGGCGCTCACCCGGCAGAATTTGCGGCCGGTGCGGACCAAGGCGGAGCAGGCGAATTTGTGCGCGCGCGGGGCCTATCGGCTCAAGCCCGCCGATGCAGCGCGCAAGGTCATCATCATCGCCACCGGCTCCGAGGTCGAGATCGCGCTCGATGTCGCCGCCGAGCTTGAAAGCCGTGGCGTCGGGACCGACGTAGTGTCCATGCCGTCCACCGAATTGTTCGACGCGCAGGATGAAGCCTGGCGCGAGGATATCCTGCCTGACGTGTCCAACCGTGCAGTCCTGCGCGTCTCGATCGAGGCCGGGACGACCCACGGCTGGGAACGCTATACCGGCCTGCATGGCCTCAGGATCGGCGTCGACCGCTTCGGCGCCTCGGCGCCGGCCCCCGACCTTTACGCATATTTCGGCCTCACCCCCGAGGCCATCCTCCCCAGGATATTGGAGAAGTTAGCCAAATGACCAAGGTTGCAATCAACGGTTTCGGCCGCATCGGCCGGCTTGTCGCCCGCGCCATCCTCGAGCGGCCGGATTGTGGTTTGGAGCTGGTCGCGATCAACGATCTGGCCGATGCCAAATCGAACGCCTGGTTGTTTGCGCGCGACAGCGTCCACGGCCGGTTCCCCGGCGAGGTCCATGCCGATGGCAATGATCTGGTCGTGGACGGCAAGCGCATCCATGTCACCGCCGAGCGCGACCCTGCCAAGCTGCCGCACCGCGACAATGGCGTCGAAATCGCGCTGGAGTGCACCGGCTTCTTCGCCAGCCGCGACGGCGGCCAGAAGCATATCGACGCGGGCGCCAAAAGGGTGCTGATCTCGGCCCCGGCCAAGGGCGTCGACCTGACCGTCGTCTATGGCGTCAACCACGACAAGTTGACGGGCGAGATGACGATCGTCTCCAACGCCAGCTGTACCACCAATTGCCTGGCGCCCGTGGCCAAGGTCTTGAACGATGCGATCGGCATCGAGCGCGGGCTGATGACCACCATCCACGCCTACACCAATGACCAGAAGATCCTCGACCAGATCCACCCGGACCTGCGCCGCGCACGGGCGGCGGCGATGTCGATGATCCCGACCACCACCGGCGCCGCCCGCGCCGTCGGCGAGGTGCTGCCGGAGCTGAAGGGGAAGCTCGACGGCTCTTCCGTGCGGGTGCCGGTGCCCGACGGCAGCCTCATTGACCTGACCTTCACGCCGAGCCGCGACACCAGCCGCGATGAAGTCAATGCGGTGCTCAAGGCCGCCTCGGAAAAAGGGCCGCTCAAGGGCGTCCTCGAATATACCGAGGAGCCTCTGGTTTCGATCGACATCGTCCACACGCCGGCCTCGTCGATCGTCGACAGTCTGGAAACCGCGGTCATCGAAGGCAAATTGGTCCGCGTCGTCAGCTGGTACGACAATGAATGGGGCTTTTCGAACCGCATGGTCGACACCGCGCGGGCAATGGCCCAGCTCGGCTGAGGTGCCGGGCTTCAAGACCCTCGACGATTTGCCGGACGACCTGACCGGCAAGCGCGTGCTGGTGCGCGTTGATTTCAATGTGCCGATGCAGGCGGGGGCGATCAGCGACGACACGCGCCTGCGCGCCGCGGTGCCGACCATCGCCGAACTCTCCGACAAGGGCGCCATCGTCCTCTTGCTGTCGCATTTTGGGCGACCCAAGGGACGATCGCGGCCCGACATGTCGACCGCTTTGCTGGTCAAGCCGCTGGCCGAGCTGACCGGCCGCTCGGTCCGCTTCATCGAGGATTGCGCCGGACCGGAGGCGGAGCGGGCGGCCTCGATCATGCTGCCGGGCTCGATCGGCATCCTCGAGAATACCCGCTTCCATGACGGCGAGCAGGCCAATGACCCGGCGCTGGCCAAGGGCATGGCCGCGCTTGGCCATTATTATGTCAACGACGCCTTTTCGGCGGCGCACCGGGCCCATGCCTCGACCGAGGGCATCGCTTTTCTGCTGCCCGCGTTCGCCGGCAGGGCGATGGAAGCCGAGCTGACGGCGCTGGAACGGGCGCTGGGCGACCCCGCGCGGCCGGTCGCGGCGGTGGTCGGTGGCGCCAAGGTGTCGACCAAGCTCGCCGTGCTCGGCCATCTGGTCGGCAAGGTCGAGCATCTGATCATCGGTGGCGGCATGGCCAACACGTTCCTCGCCGCGCGCGGCGTCAGCGTCGGAAAATCATTGTATGAAAAGGACTTGCTCGGCGAAGCGGAGACTATCTTCAGCCAAGCCGAAGCAGCCGGATGCACCGTCCATCTGCCTTATGACGTCGTCGTCGCCAAGCAGCTCGCGCCAAACTCGGATAGTGTTCGCACCGTCAACGTCCATGAGGTCGCCGCCGACGAAATGATCCTCGACCTCGGCCCGGCGGCGGTCGAGGCGCTGGCCGACGTGCTCAAGACCTGCCGGACCCTGGTGTGGAACGGACCGCTCGGCGCGTTCGAGACGCCGCCGTTCGACGCGGCGACGGTGGCGCTGGCGCGGATCGCCGCCGCCTTGACCCAGGACGGCAGCCTGGTCTCGGTCGCTGGCGGCGGCGACACGGTCGCGGCTTTGAACCAGGCCGGCGTGGCGCAAGACTTCACCTTCGTCTCGACCGCCGGCGGGGCGTTTCTGGAATGGATGGAGGGCCGCACGCTTCCCGGCGTCGCCGCCCTCAAGCAAGGGTAGGAAGCGAAGACGATGCAGATCAGTGAAATGCGTGACAAGATCGCCAGCGGGAACGGCTTCATCGCCGCGCTGGACCAGAGCGGCGGATCGACGCCCAAGGCGCTGAAGGGCTATGGCTATCAGGGTGACGAATGGTCGAGCGACGAGGAAATGTTCGACCTCATCCACGCCATGCGGTCGCGGATCATCACCTCGCCCTGCTTCGGCGGCGGCAAGGTCATCGGCGCGATCCTGTTCGAACGGACGATGGACGGCGAGGTCGACGGCAAGCCGGTTCCCCACGCGCTGATCGAGCAGGGCGTCGTCCCGTTCATCAAGATTGACAAGGGATTGGAGGAAGAGCGCCACGGGGTCCAGTTGATGAAGCCGATGCCCGAGCTCGAGGCGTTGCTGACCCGGTCGAAGACGCTGGGCGTGTTCGGCACCAAGGAGCGATCGGTCATCAACCTCGCCAACCGCGACGGCATCGCCGCCATCGTCGCCCAGCAATTCGAGGTCGCGCGGCGGGTGCTGGCGCACGGGCTGGTGCCGATCATCGAGCCGGAGGTGAGCATCGCGAGTCCGGAGCGGGCCGAGGCCGACGCCATCCTGCTCGCCGAAATCCTCAGGAACCTCGATTCGATGCCCGCCAGCGAGCAGGTGATGCTGAAGCTGACCATCCCGGCCGAGCCCGGCCTGTTCGAGCCTTTGGTCAAGCACTCCAAGGTGCTGCGGGTGGTCGCATTGTCCGGCGGGTTCAGCCGCGAGGAAGCGTGCCGCGAATTGGCGCGCAATCCCGGCATGATCGCCAGCTTCAGCCGCGCCTTGCTGTCCGACTTGCGCCATCACCAGGGCGACGAGGAGTTCGACCGGACCTTGCGTACCGCGATCGACGAGATCCACGCCGCCTCGACGGAGAAAGCCTCGGCCTAGCGCACCAGCGCGAAGGCAAAGGTGAAGCGGTAGGCGCTGGCCGCGGTTGCGGTCCCAGCCGTCTTGCCCGGCTCGGCGGCGACCAGGGTGAGCTGGCCGCCGGCAACCGCTTGTGGCTTGCCCAGCTCCATGTCGAGCGTCCGATGAAGTTCGCGGCCGCGGACTTCGGTCCTGACGATGATTCGCCCGGCCCAGACGCAGACGACGTTAATTGGGCAGCGGCTGTCCTCGACCACCGCGAGCGGCCGCACTCGCAGGCCGTCGACCGTCCCGACCTGGCCAAGACCGGGGCTTGCCGATGTCCCCGGCGTGACGCAGCCGGTGACGGCGAGCATCGCGAACATGGCGAGCGCGAACAGGCGATTGACTGGACGGGGCATTCGCATTCGCTAATGCACGCGCATGGACGAAGACAATGCCGACCTCGCGATTTTTCCGCCGCCCAAGCGCACCGAGGCGGCGAAGCTCTATCTGATCAGCCCACAGGATGTCGGCGGCGTCTTTCCCAACCGGTTGAGGGTGGCGCTCGACGGCGGGCAAGTCGCGGCCTTCCAGCTGCGGGTAAAGGACGTCGAGGAGCATCAGCTGGCGCGACTTGGGGAGCCGCTGCGGCGAATATGCGGCGATCACGGCTGCGCGTTCATCGTCAATGACAGCATCGCGCTGGCGAAAAGGCTCGGCGCGGATGGAGTGCATCTCGGCCAGTCGGACGGCGACCCGCGCGAGGCGCGGGCGCTGCTCGGCCCGTCGGCGCAGATCGGGCGGACCTGCCACGACAGCCGCCATCTGGCGATGGAAGCGGGGGAGGCGGGCTGCGACTATGTTGCCTTCGGGGCTTTCTATCCGACCACCACCAAGCCGTCGCATTACCGGCCGAAGCCCGAAATCCTCAGCTGGTGGTCGTCCTTGTTCGAAATCCCATGCGTCGCCATCGGTGGAATCACGCCGGACAATGCGCGACCACTGCTCGACGCCGGCGCCGATTTCATCGCCGTCTGCCAGGCGGTGTGGGGCCAGGATGATCCGGGCGCGGCGGTGGCGCGGTTCAACGAGGTCTTTGCGGTCTAGCTTTGACCGCAAGGGCGCCGCTGGTTATAGGCCCCGGAAGACTGAAGCGGCGGCAGGCTCGAACAGCCGCCGCCGTTTGATTTTCAAGGGGATGACAGTTGAGCGAGCGCGTTTCGCGGCACGGCCTTGATGCACAGGGGATCGCCACCGCGGCCAAGGTCCACTGGAACCTGACGACCGCGCCTCTGGTCGAGCAGGCAATCGCGCGCGGCGAGGGCGAGCTCGCCAAGGACGGGCCGCTGGTGGTCAAGACCGGCGCCCATACCGGCCGCGCCGCCAAGGACAAGTTCACGGTTCGCGACGCCGAGACCGAAAATACGGTCTGGTGGGGCAAGTCCAACCAGCCGATGACGCCGGAGCATTTTGCCGCGCTCAAGGCGGACTTCCTCGCGCATCTGAAATCGCTCGATACCTTGTTCGTCGCCGATTTGTTCGGCGGCTCGCAACCCGAGCACCGGGTCAAGGTGCGGGTGATCAACGCCTATGCCTGGCACAGCCTGTTCGTCCGCACCATGCTGGTTCGGCCCGAAGCCGAAGAACTGGCCGGCTTCGTTCCCGAGTTCACCATCATCGATCTGCCGAGCTTTCGCGCCGATCCGGCGCGCCACGGCTGCCGCAGCGAGACGGTGATCGCGGTCAATCTGACCGAGAAGATGATCCTGATCGGCGGCACCGAATATGGCGGCGAGATGAAGAAGTCCGTGTTCGGGCTGCTCAACTATATGTTGCCGCCACAGGGCATCATGCCGATGCACTGCTCGGCCAATATCGGCGCGAAGGGCGACACGGCGATTTTCTTCGGCCTGTCGGGGACTGGCAAGACGACCTTGTCGGCCGACCCCAGCCGCACCCTGATCGGCGACGACGAGCATGGCTGGTCGGACACGGCGGTCTTCAATTTCGAGGGCGGCTGCTATGCCAAGATGATCCGCCTGTCGGCCGAGAGCGAGCCGGAAATCCATGCCACGACCAAGAGGTTCGGGACGATCCTCGAGAATGTCGTCATGGACCCGGTGACGCGCGAGCTGGACCTCGACGAT
>JAKFFL010000008.1:0-7031 GCA_036675225.1 Sphingomonas sp.
CCGGCCAGGCGGCGATGGGGCCGTTCTACTGCCCGACCGACCAGAACATCTACATCGACCCGGTCTTCTTCAATGAGCTGTCGCAGCGGTTCGGCGCGCCGGGCGACTTCGCCATGGCCTATGTCATCGCCCACGAAGTCGGCCACCATATCCAGAATTTGGAAGGCACGCTTGAGCGCGCCCAGCAGGCGCAGCAAGGCGTTGGCACCGCCGCGGGCAACCAGATCCAGGTCGGCGTCGAGCTGCAGGCCGACTGCTATGCCGGCGTCTGGGCGGCCAATGCCCGCGATGCCCAGGGCTCGATCATCGAGGCAGGCGACATCGAGGAAGGCATGCGCGCCGCCGAGGCGATCGGTGACGACACGCTGCAGCGCCAGGCGCAGGGTACGGTCGTTCCGGAAAGCTTCACCCACGGCAGCTCGGCGCAGCGCATGGAAGCGCTTCGCCGCGGCATGACCACCGGCGACCCAGCGGCCTGCAATTACGCACGTTAGGCTGGCGGGAAGCTGAGCTCGATCTGGTTGCCGTCGGGATCGCGGATGTAGAAGGAGAGGGTGTCGCCGAGCGCGCCGGTGCGGTCGCCTTCTTCGATGATCTCGATCCCATGCGCGGCAAGGTGGCGGCGCACCGCCTTCGGATCGCCGGACCCGATCGCCAGCGCGATATGGTCGACGTTGCGACCGCCGGCGACTTCAGGCTTAGCCCATTCGCCCTCGGGCGCGGAAATATCGACCAGGTCGATCAGCGCCGCGCCGGCGCGAAGCTGGCGCAGGCCAAAGCGCGGCTGGTCTTTCTCGATCGTGCAGCCGATGACATCGGTGTAGAAGCCGGTCGCCCGGCCCATGTCGCCGACCAGCAGGACGACATGGTCGATGCCGGTCAACGCAAAAGGCGCGCTCACAGCTTTACGAGCATCTTGCCGGTGTTCCGGCCGCTGAACAAACCGAGGAAGGCGTCGGGCATTTGCTCCAGCCCCTCGACCACCGTGTCACGGGACTTGACCTGGCCGCCGGCGATCCACTGACCCATGTCGCGGTGGAACTCGCCCATGCGGGGCATGAAGTCGGTGTAGATGAAGCCCTGCACCCGAATGCGCATGGCGATCACCCGCATGATGAATTTGAAGCACATCGGCTCGGCGGCGTTATAGCCCTCGATCATGCCGCAGATGGCGAAGCGCGCATCCTTGCGGGCGAGCGCGAAGGCGGCGTCGAGATGGTCGCCGCCGACATTGTCGAAATAGACGTCAATGCCTTGCGGCGCGGCCGCCGCCAGCCCTTTCAGGATTGGTTGGGCCTTATAATCGACCACCGCGTCGGCGCCCAACGAGCGGACAAACTCGCATTTTTCGGTGCCGCCGGCCGAGCCGATCACCGTCATGCCCTTGGCCTTGGCGATCTGCACGACCGCCGACCCGACGGCGCCGGCCGCCGCAGAGACGAAAACGATGTCGCCGGCTTTCGCCTGGGCCGCTTCGAGCAGTCCGAAATATGCGGTGCCGCCGGTCAGGCCCAAATTGCCAAGGAACGCCTGCGGCTCGACGCCGAGCTTCGGAAGCTTCGTCACCGCCTGCGCCGGCAGCACCGCTTCGTCGCGCCAGCCGGCCATGTGCAGCACCGTGTCGCCAGGCGCGAAGCCGTCGGCCTGGCTTTCGACCACCTCGCCGACCGCACCACCCTCCATCGGCGCGTCGAGCGCAAAGGGGGGCACGTAGCTCTTCACGTCGTTCATCCGCCCGCGCATGTAGGGATCGACCGACAGCCAGTGGTTGGACACCCGAACCATGCCCTCGCCGAGCGACGGCAGGTCAAAGTCCTTCAACGCGAAATTGTCAGTGGTCGGCATCCCCTGCGGGCGGCTCGTCAAATGCCAGGCGCGGGCCATTGTTCGTCTCCTTTTGCAGCCGGGCGTTACGCTTGCCTGCGTAAAAGAAAAGCCCGGCCGCATCGGCGCGGCCGGGCTCTCCTCTCGCTCAGACCCCCTTAGTAGGTGCCCGAGAAGCTCCGATTGAGCATGTGCGGGCCAGCTTCGCCCTGGTCCTCACGCTCGAACAAGGCGCGGTCCCGATTCTCGTCGCGCCAGCGCTTGCGGGCGTCCTCGGCGCTCATGCCGAGGATAACCTTGTCGCCTTCGATCTTATCGATCGCAGTGCACATCAGCGAATGATGCGCGCCGCCGCTTTCCGGGTCGCTCTTGGTCAGGATCAGCCGGTCGCCGGCGCTGCGGTCGACGGTGCCGACATGCTCGCCGTCGCTGCCGACGACCTCCATATGCTCACGAACCTGGCCGAGCAGCTGGCGTTTGCTCTGCCGCTGCTGGCGCCAACCGGTGAAATCGTCCTCGAAGCGGGAGCGGTTCTCGCGGGCGTAATCCTCATAGTCGCGGTCGAGCTCGTCGAGCTGGCGTTGGCGCCACTCGCCATAATGGCGGTCGTGATGGGTGCCGACCCCGTAGAAGGAGCCGCCGCGCTCTATTCGATCCTCGAAGCCACGGCCATAGTCGCCGGTCATCGGCCGATACGGCTCGCGCGAACGCTCCGGCCCGGATTCCTGCCGACCGGAAAAACGTCCGGTGTAGGGCCGGCGATAGCCTTCGTCGCGCCAGCGTGGGCTCCGTTCGAAGCGGGAGAAGTCCTCGTCGCTCATGAAGGCGCGCTCACGGCGCGGCTCGCGGTCGCGTTCCCTGTAATAGCGCTGGACATCGTTCTCGTTGCGAAGATGGCCGCCGAAGCGGTCGTCATTGCCGCGTTCGGGGCGATCCTGCCGACTGCGGCGGTCGTCTTCGTCGCCGAACCAGCTGGCGATCTCGTCGCCGGCACGCTCGAACCAGCCGCGGTCGTCGCGGCCCCACGAACCGCGCTCGCGGTCCTCTTCACGCCATCGCGGGCGCGCTTCGCGCCAGTCACGGCGCGATTCATAACGGTCATATGCCATGATTTTCCCTCCAAGGAACACCGCGCGCAACACTCGCCCGCGGCCTGTTCAAACAACGTTCGGCAGGGGCCGGCGTTCCTGCGCTTGTCGACGAATGGAGGCGGCGCCTGCGGTCAGGCGAAGCAATTGCCATGCCGCCCACCGGGCAAGCGGAGGGCAACAAGTTGCGGCGGCAACTGTTAGTCCTTGGACGCCTCCGCTTCGGGGCCATAGGATGATCCCCCTCATGCTGCAGGCGCTGCCCCCTCCCGACATCCCGGCTGAAATCATCGTCGTCACCGGCCAGGCGCTGCCGGACCCGGCCGCCGAGCGCGCCTATCATGTCGATGTGTTGGGCGAGCGGGCGCTCGCCGACGCGCCTTCGCAGGCGCTCGACGAGGTGCTGAAACAGGTCCCGGGCCTGCAATTGTTCCGCCGCTCCGATTCCACCAGCGGCCATCCAACCAGCCAGGGCGTCACCCTGCGCGCGCTCGGCGGCAATGCCTCCAGCCGGGCGCTGCTGATCCTCGACGGCGTGCCGCAGGCCGACCCGTTCGGCGGCTGGGTCAACTGGCCGGCCTACGACCCGGCCGGCCTCGGCGAGGTGCGCGTCATACGCGGTGGCGGCAGCGTCCCCTACGGACCCGGCGCGCTGGCCGGCGTGATCGAGATGCGTAGCCTGGCCGAGGCCAGCTTCAATGCGACGGTCGAAGGCGGCAGCCGCCAGTCAGTGCGCGGCCATGCGTATTTGGGCGCGAACCTCGGCGGCGGCCTGTTCACCATCAATGGCCAGGCCGGGCGCAGCGACGGCTTCGTGCCGGTGACGGCATCAACGCGCGGCCCGGTCGATCGCGCCGCGCCCTGGCGCCAGGCCAGCCTGCGCGGCCGCTGGGTGGCGCCGGTGGGCAGGGGCATGGAGGCGCAGCTCGGCGGATTGGCCTTCATCGACGAGCGCGAGCGGGGCGTGCCGTTCACCGGCAACCGCACACGGGGCGCCGATGCCTCGCTGCGGCTGGTCGGCCGCGGCCGCTGGCAATGGGCGGCGCTCGGCTATGCCCAGTGGCGCAACTTCGCCAGCAGCTTCGCCAGCGTCGACGACGAGCGGGCGACGGCGGCGCGGGTGGCGCTGCAGGATAAGGTGCCGTCGACCGGTTTTGGCGGCAGCCTCGAGCTGCGCCCGCCATTGGGCGGCGGCATCGAGGTTCGGCTCGGCGCCGATCTGCGCCTGGTCAGCGGCGAAACCCGCGAACTATTCTCGTTTGTTGCTGGCGAACCGACCCGGCGGCGCATCGCCGGCGGCCGCGGCGCCACCAAGGGCCTGTTTGCGGAGGCTAGCCTGGAGCTTGGGCTGCTCACCCTTAGCGCCGGCGCCCGCATCGACCATTGGCGGGTTTCCGATGGCGAGCTGATCGAGCGGCCACTGGCCGGCGGGCCGCCGACCCGCGACGAAGCCTTTGGCTCGCGCAGCGGCTGGCGGCCGACCGCCCGGGCCGGGGCCGTGCTCGAGGTCGCGCCCGGCGCCAGCCTGCGCTTTGCCGCCTACAGCGGCTGGCGGCTGCCGACCCTGAACGAGTTGTTCCGTCCGTTCCGTGCCGGGCCCGACGCCACCGCCGCCAACCCATTGCTCGACCCCGAGCGGTTGGCCGGCGTCGAGGCCGGGGCCCGCTACGCTCGCGGCGGGATCGACCTGTCGCTGACCGCCTTCGCCAACCAGCTGTCGGACTCGATCGCCAACGTCACGCTCGGCCACGGTCCCGGCATCTTCCCCGGCGTCGGCTTTGTCGCCGGCGACTTTCGCCAGCGCCGCAACCTCGATGAGGTCCGGGTGCGCGGTATCGAAGCCTCGGCGGCGGCGCGGCGCGGCGCCTGGTCGCTCGGCCTCGGCGCCAGCCTGACCGACGCCGAGGTCGAGGCCGATGGCCCGGCCGCCGCGCTCGACGGCTTGCGGCCGGCGCAGACGCCAGAGCTGGTGCTGACCGGCTCGCTCGGATGGGACCAAGACGGCCGCGCTTTGTCGCTGCTCGTCCGCCACGCCGGCGGTCAATATGAGGACGACCTCAACCGGCAGGAGCTGCCGGCGGCGACGACCCTCGATGCCTTCGCCGCCTGGCCGCTCGGCGACCGCCTCGTGCTCGTCGCCCGGGCCCAGAATTTGCTCGACGAGACGGTGGTCGCCGGCCTCGGCGACGACGGCTCAGTCGAGCGGGCGACGCCGCGGACTGTGTGGCTTTGGCTGCGGATAAGGTGACGGCCGCAGGGCCGCTCATTGTGCTCGCGAGCCCCGTGCTCGGACATGCCCCGCATGTCCTGTGCCCGAGCTCCGTGCTCGCCATCGCGAAGCGCAGCCTGTCCCCCAGACAGGCGAGCACCGCGATCCCGGACTGGCTGCGCCGGGGCTGGTGGAGCTGAGGGGAATCGAACCCCTGACCTCTGCAGTGCGATTGCAGCGCTCTCCCATCTGAGCTACAGCCCCGCACCCCCGGACCTGGTCGTTTCGGGCTCCCCGAAACGGCAATCAGGTCCGCGACCTTGGTTGCCGGGCCCTATGGGAATTGGGCTCGGCGAGGCGCCCAGATAGCGGCGCGGTCGGTCCGTTGCAATGGACCGTTGCGGGGAGCTCAAATCATCGGCGGAGAAGCCGTCACGGGAGTAAATCCCGTGACGTCGATCGGGTTCAGCTTCGCTGACCCGTCGGCCATGACCGAAGCCAGCACTGTCGGGGGACAGGGCGCTTCGGTCATCTCGCTCTCTCTTCGCACTGCCTCGCGTTTGCTGCGCAAAGCGCTCACCTGTGCTCGGCGGCTCAAGCTACAGATCGAAATCCGTGATTCTTCCGTCGCTTCGGAAGGTGCAGTCCCAGCCTTCGTTGCGATAGCCGCGGTTGACATAGCCCCAGACCTTCATCGAGCTGCGGCTGACCTGGCGCACCTCGCGGACGCTGACCCGGCCATAGCGGGAGGCATAATTGGCGCAGCTGCTCGCCGCCGCCTGGCTGAAGCTGCCGCCATAGGCGCCGCCGAGCGCGCCGATCGTGCCCAGAGTTCCATAGGGGTTGGCGCCATAGCCATAGCCGTACGGGCTGGTCGCGCAGGCCGCCAGCGGCAGCGCCAGCGCGCCGAGGATGAGATAGGATTTACGCATGGGGAAATCTCCGCAAGGTCTACATGCCCCCACGGCCGCTCGCTATTCAAACGAAGCAGTGCGCTTATGGCTCCGTTGCGCTTTGCCGATCCCGCCGCTGGTACATGCCGAGCGTGCGGATGACGTCCATCACCGTCACTTGGGCCATCCGCACCTCCGGCGGCGCCGCCTCGGGGTCGAAGGTGTAGTCGATGTTCTGGATAAGCAGGCACTCCAGGCGCGCACAGCCGATGGCGATCGCCTCATCCCACGCCCGGGCGAAGGCGGGCAGGCGCTGGCGGCGGGCATAGGCCGACCCCTTGCTCATCCCGGCCGCCGCCAGCGCCGCCTTGACGTTGCAGCTGGCGCTGAGCGCATCCAAAAACCGCGCCTCGACCCGCGGCGTCCACTGGTGCAGCCGAGCCCGCCGAACCTGGGTCCGCACCCCATTGGTCCCGGAAACGACCAGCTCGACCCCGTCTAGGTAGGCCGATCCCCCAAATTCCGTTCGTCCTGAGCTTGTCGAAGGGCTGTCCTCTACCTTCCCGGACCGTTCGTCCTGAGATTGTCGGAGGGCGCTCTGCGCCCCCGCAATCGCCGCCACGCATGCCGCATCGAACCCCGCATCCCCCGACCGCTGCAGGCAAACCCACGAGCGAGACACTTTGGCCCTTTCGGCGGACAGGGTCTGGTTCCCGCTCTCGGCGAGAAAGCGGAGGAATGCGTCGCGGCGGGCCGCGCTGATCTTCCTGGACATAAAACCCCGTTTGTCCCGAGCGAAGTCGAGGGGCCGGACCAAGCAAATCCATTCCTACATTGGAAGAGTCTTGAGCGCCCGAGCATAAGGGAGGGATTGCGCAGCAATCGCGAGCTTATGTCGTAGAGAGCGCGAAAGCCGGCCGGCGGGTCGGCGTAGCCGAACCCGTTCGACGTCACGGATTCACTCCGTGACGGCTTTGCGTACCGTGCCGGAACAGGAGACCTCCCATGATCGCATTC
>JAKFFL010000183.1:0-6793 GCA_036675225.1 Sphingomonas sp.
GCGGCTGGGCGCGAAAGTGACCTGCGTCGAGTTCCTCGACCAGATTCTCCCCGGCATGGACGGCGACGTCCGCAAGGAAGCCAATAAAATCTTCAAGAAGCAGGGCATCGAGTTCAAGCTCGGCACCAAGGTGACCAAGGTCGAGGTCAAAAGCGGCAAGGCGACCCTGACGATGGAGCCGGCCAAGGGCGGTGCTTCCGAAACCCTCGAAGCCGACTGCGTCCTCGTCTCCATCGGCCGCCGGCCCAACACCGAGGGACTTGGCCTCGACGCCATCGGCCTCGAGCTCAACCAGCGCGGCCAGATCGAAACCGACCATCAGTTCCGCACCAAGGTCGATGGCGTCTGGGCGATCGGCGACGTCATTCCCGGCCCGATGCTCGCCCACAAGGCGGAGGACGAGGGCATCGCGGTCGCCGAGAACATCGCCGGCCAAACCGGCATTGTGAACCACGAGGTGATTCCCAGCGTCGTCTACACCATGCCCGAAATCGCCGGCGTCGGTTTGACCGAGGAGCAGGCGAAGGAGCAGGGCGAGGTCAAGGTCGGCAAGTTCCCGATGCTCGCCAACAGCCGCGCCAAGACCAACCACGAGCCAGACGGCTTCGTGAAGGTCATCGCCGACGCGAAAACCGACCGCGTGCTCGGGGTCTGGTGCATCGCATCGGTCGCCGGGACGATGATCGCCCAGGCCGCGCAGGCGATGGAATTCGGCGCCACGTCCGAGGACATCGCCTACACCTGCCACGCCCATCCGACCCATTCGGAGGCGATCAAGGAAGCGGCGATGGCGGTCACCGGCAAGCCGATTCACATCTGACTTGCATTGCACGCCCTCTAACCGGCAATTAACCCTACTGAACTAGACCGGTCCCTCGGGGGGACGGGGAAGGGCCGGATGACCGTCGATTGGCGCCAATCGCGCGAGGAATATCGTTGGCTGGGGGCGCTTGCGGCCCTGACGGCGCTCGCCTTCCTGATTGCCTCGTCGGCCGGCTATGTCGCCGGGCTGCCGGCCTGGAAAATCACCTTCTCCTATATCAAGGTCATCTGGATCATGGCCCCGGCCGCGATCGCGCTGGCCGCGATCCCGATCGCCATTCGCGCGATTGTTCTGCGCATCCGCAATCCTTTGGCGGAGATGATGCCTTTCCTGCGTTTGCGCTTCGGCTCGCCGGCACTCGCCGCCGGCACCGTGCTGCCGATCCTCGCAATTCCCGTGCTGATGGGCTCGTTCGGCACCTTGAAGATGCTGATGCCGCTGGCCCGCGACTTCAGTTGGGATGACTGGCTGGCGACGGCCGACAAGATGCTGTTCCTCGGCTACCAGCCCTGGCAGTTCACCCACGCCGTCTTCGGCGGCGCCTATGCCACCCACCTCATCGACCTCGTCTATTCGATGTGGGTCGCTTTGCTGTTCACCGCCGTTTTGTTCTATTCGCTGCTCGCGCCGCGCTATGAGCGCGCCCGCTTCTTCCTGGCGTTCGCCGGGTCCTGGCTGCTGATCGGGGTCGCGGGCGCCTATTTCTTCGCCTCGGCCGGCCCCTGCTATGCGGCGCTGGTCGGCGCCCAGGCGGCGCCCGATTTCCTGCCCTTGATGGAGCGGTTGAAGGCGCTGCACGAAGGCGGCACCCGGCTTGGCGCCTATGAGTGGCAGGGTATCCTGTGGAAGCATCACGCCGCCCGCGAGTATGGTTTTGCCATGGGCGTTTCGGCGATGCCGTCGATGCACAATGCGATCACCGTCCTTTACGCTCTGTCGCTCGGCCGCGCCTCGCGCCCCATCCGTGTCGCGGCCTGGACGTTCGTCGCCTTGATCTTCATCGGCTCCATCCACCTTGGCTGGCATTATGCCATAGATGGCATCGGCGCCGGCCTGATGATGTGGGGAATCTGGTTCGCCGCCGGCAAATATCTCGAGCGTGTCGGCTACACGGGCGCGATCCGCCAACGCGACGACCAGGATCCGGAGGCCGATCTGCCCGATTTCGCGCCCGAACCGGTGGCAATCTGAGCGGCTGCGGCTAAACCTTCCCCCCTAGGGGAGGGACGTCATGGTCAATCGCGCGCGCCTGCGCCGCTGGCATATCTGGCTGGGCTGGATCGTCGCCATTCCGATGCTGCTGTGGACGGTGTCAGGCGTGGTCATGGTCGCCAAGCCGATCGAAGAGGTGCGCGGCACGCATTTGCTGGCCGATCCGGCGCCGATGCGGCTGGCGGCGCCGGCCATCCCGCCGCGGATCGAAGGCGCGCCATTGCAATCCCTGGCACTGCAGCCGCGCGCTGCCGGGGCGCGCTGGGTCGTGACCCTCGAAGGCGGCACTGTCCGCCTCGCCGACCCCGCGACCGGCGCCTTGCTGCCGCCGCTGTCCGCCGCCGATGCGGTGCGCGAGGTCATGGCGCGTTACACCGGCAAGGCCACGGTCGCCGCCGTCACCCGCACCGATCCGACAAGCCCGCCGCTCGAGCTTCGCCGCCCGATCGCGGCCTGGCAGTTGCGGATGAGCGACGGCACGCATTTCTACGTCGACGCCGGCTCGGGCGAGGTGGTCGCCCGGCGCACTGGCTGGTGGCGCTTCTACGACTTCATGTGGGGGCTGCACATCATGGACCCGGGCGGGCGCGAGGACACGCACAACCCATGGATCGTCAGCTTCGCTCTGGTGTCGACGGTGACGGTGATCCTGGCCCTGGTCCTGTTGCCGCTGACGCTCAGGCGCAGTCGAAAAAACGGCGCAGCTCGGGCGGCGGATTGAGGCGCGGCGCCAGGTCGCGCGTGAACACCTGCACCGTGCGCCATTCGCCGAGCTTGAAGCCGGTGTCGCGATAGGTCGCGCATGGCGCGAAGCCGAGCTTCTCATGCAATGCGACGCTCGGCGCGTTGGGCAAGGTGATGCCGGCGACGGCGGCGGTGAAGTTTTGGCTGGTGAGCAGCGCAAGCATGCGCTCCATCAGCGCACGGCCAAGGCCCTGGCCCTGCGCTTCCGGCGCGAGATAGACTCCGGTTTCGACGGTCCATCGATAGGATGGCCGCGTGCGGAACGGGGAGGAGGAAGCAAAACCGATGACGCCGTCTTCGCTTTCGGCGACCAGCCAGGGGTGGAGGCCGCGCCCGTCCCCCGCCATCCGCTTCGCCATCTCCGCCGGGTCCGGCGCCGCTTCCTCGAAGCTGACGATCGTATCGGTGACATAGGGCGCATAGGTCGCCGCGACCGCGGCCGCGTCCTGCGGCCCCGCCAGCCGGATCAGCGGCCCAGCCATCCCAGCAGCGCCTCGGTCACGCTCAGCCTCTCGCGCCGCGCGCGTGCCGGCGCCGCTGGCCCGCATTCCAGGCAGCGAGCCTGGATCGACGGGCCCGACAGGATCGAACGCAAGTCGGCGAGCGCCGCCTGCAGCCGCCATTCGGGAGCAGGAGCGAGAGTCGCCAGGGCATCGGCCGGCTGGGCATCGGTTTCTTCGCCAGCCAGCATCCCCAGCACCTGCTCGGTCAGGCTGGTCGGCCGCTCGAGGTAGCGGACGCCGCGCTCATCGCCGAGCTTGGCCAGTTCGGCGGCCTTGGCGACCGCCGCTTCGATGCCGCCGAAGCCGTCGACCAGGCCCAGCTGGCGCGCCGTGCCGCCGTCCCACACCCGGCCCTGGGCGATGCGGTCGACTTCCGCCGCGCTCTTGCCTCGCGCCTTGGCGACGATCTCCAGGAAGTTGCGATAGACACCGTCGACGCCGGCCTGGATCAGCCGGTCGGCGGCCTCGCTGGGTCCGTGAAAGATGTCGGGCTCGCCCGACAGCGGCGTCGTCTGCACGCCGTCGGCGCCAAGCCCGAGCTTGGTCATCGTCCCTTCGAAGCTCGGCAATATGCCGAACACGCCGATCGAACCGGTGATGGTCGACGGCTCGGCGAAGACATGGTCGCCGGCGGTCGCCACCCAATAGCCGCCCGAGGCGGCGACATTGCTCATCGATACCACCACCGGGATCTTGCGGGCCTTGGCGGCCAGCAGCGCCTGGCGGATGCGCTCCGATGCGAGCACCGATCCGCCCGGCGAATCCACGCGGACGACCAAAGCCTTGAGGCTGTCGTCACGCAGGCCCTTCTCGATGGTGGTGGCGATGCTGTCGCCGCCGGCCGTGCCCAGCCGCGCCTTGCCGTCGACGATCTCGCCGGCGACGGTGACAATGCCGATCGGGCCGCGCGGATCGAGATCGACCGCGTCTTCGGTGAAATCGTCAAGCTCGATCGACTTGAATCCGCCCATCTGCATTTCGTCCGCGCCGCCAAGTTCGGCCAGTCGCAGGTCGAACGCGCGGCGCTCGCCGAGCCGGTCGACCAGCTTCGCCGCCAGCGCCGCCTTGCCGAGGTCGCCGCCGGCGCTGCCCAGCGCCGCCACGGGGTCGCGCATATATGCATCGATCGCCGCCGTGGGTCGCGCCTTGGTGACATCGTCGCGCCAGGTCTCGAGCAGCGCTCCGGCCAGCGCCTGCATATTCTCGCGCGCCTCGGGCGACATGTCGTTGCGGGTGAACGGCTCGACCGCCGCCTTGTAGGTGCCGACGCGATAGACGTTGGCGGTAACCCCGAGTTTGTCGAGCAGCCCCTTGTAATAGAGCCGCTGGCCGCCCGGCCCGGCGATGGCGACGGCGCCCAATGGGTGCATCCAGATTTCCGAGGCGTGGGCGGCTAGCTGATAGCCGTCGTCGCTGTAGCCGGCGGCAAAAGCCAGTACCGGCTTGCCGGCCTTGCGCACCCGGTCGAGCGCGTCGCCGAGATCGCCGAGCGCGGTCTGGCCGCCGCCGAGGAAGCCGTCGAGGTCGAGCGCGACCGCCTTGACCCGGTCGTCATCCTTGGCCGCATCGAGCGCCGCGACCAGGTCGCGCAGGCGGAACTCCTGCAGCCGGTTGCCGCCGGCCAGCAGTTCGGCCGTATCCGGCGCCGAAGGCTGCTCGGTGACGATGCCGTCGAGGTCGAGCACCAGCACGCCCTCGCCGACCGGGTTCGGGCTGGTCTGCAGGACGATATAGAGCAAGCCGAAGAACATCAGCATGAAGATCAGGACCAAAGCGTCCTTGATTCCGACCAGCAATTTCCAAACCGCACCCAAAAAACGCATCGACCAGTCCTTGTCTCGTTTGACTGGTCGCTAGCGGACGGCGCCGCGCTCGACCAACATTTTTCGACGGAATGCCGTCTGGACGGCTGCCGGCAACCTGCTACGCGCCCGCAACGATGCGCCGCGACGACCGCCCTTTTCCCGAGCCCGCAAGGACCTGGCGGCGCGAGCTGGCGGAAACGTTCGCTTTGGCCTGGCCGCTGGTTCTGACCCAGCTCGCCCAGACCGCGATTTACTCGACCGACGTCATCATGATCGGCCGGCTGGGCGCGACCGAGCTCGCCGCCTCGGCGCTGGCGGTCAATCTCTACAGCGTGCTGCTGTTCACCGGCATGGGGCTGGTCACCGCCGCCGCGCCTTTGATCTCGGCCGAGCTTGGCGCCCGCCGGCATTCGGTGCGCGAGGTCCGCCGGACGGTGCGCATGGCGCTGTGGGCGGCGTTTCTCTACACCATCCCGGCCTCGGTCCTGCTGTGGAACACCGAGGCGATCCTGCTCGCGCTCGGCCAGGACCCCGGCCTGTCGCGCCAGTCCGGCGAGTTCATGCGGGCGCTGCAATGGGCCTTGTTCCCGGCGCTGGTGATCGTCGTCCTGCGCAATTTCGTCGCCGCGCTCGGCCGCCCGATCCTGCCATTGATCGTGACCCTGGTCGGCATCGCCGCCAATATCCTCGGCAATTGGGTGCTGATCTACGGCCATTTCGGCATGCCCGCCCTCGGGCTGGTCGGCTCGGGCTATGCCAGCACCATCACCTTCACGGTGATGGCCGCGACCCTGGCCGGAGTCATCTTCGTGCACCGCAGCTTCCGACGCACCTACGTCTTCGGGCGGCTGCTGAAGCCCGACTGGGCGCGCCTGCGCGAAATCGTCCGCATCGGCACGCCGATCGCCTTCACACTGGCGTTCGAGGTGACGGTGTTCAGCGCCGCTGTCTATCTGATGGGGTTGATCGACCAGACGTCGGTCGCCGCCCACGCCATCGCTTTGCAGATCGCCGCCGTCACCTTCATGGTCCCGCTCGGCATCAGCCAGGCGACCACCATCCGCGTCGGCATGGCCTATGGCGCCCGCGATGCCGACTGGGTCGGCCGCGCCGGTTCGGTGAGCCTGGCCATGGCGCTGGCCTTCATGACCCTCGCGGCGCTGACCATCTGGGCGATCCCGCGCGAGCTCGCCTCTTTGTTCCTCGACGCCTCCAATCCGGTCAACGCGCCGGTCCTCGACCTCGCGGTGAAGTTCCTGTTCATCGCCGCCATCTTCCAGCTCGCCGACGGCGCGCAGGTGGTTGGCGCCGCCATGCTGCGCGGCCTGCAGGACACGCGGGTGCCGATGCTGTTCGCCGCCTTCGGTTACTGGGTCGTCGGGCTTGGCGGCGGCGCCTTGCTCGCTTTCGGTGCCGGCCTCGAGGGCGTCGGCGTCTGGATCGGCCTCGCCGCCGGCCTGGGCATGGTCGCGGTGCTAATGCTCTGGCGCTGGAGCCGGCGCGGGCGGCTGGGATTGATTTTGCCGACCTAGCCTGTTGACGGCCAGCACCGCCCGACCCATATGCGCTGCGCAGGCTGGCACTCTCCACCGGTGAGTGCCAGTGCAGTTCAACCAACCTGACAAGGGGCTAAAATTATGGGTTTCAGGCCGCTTCATGACCGAGTCCTCGTCCGCCGGGTCGAGGCCGAGGCAAAGACCGCCGGC
>JAKFFL010000073.1:0-6791 GCA_036675225.1 Sphingomonas sp.
GCCGGCAGCCCCAGCCCGACGATGACGGCGCCGCTCGCCCAGCAGCGCCGGGCATGGTCCTCCCGCGCCGCTGCGCCGCGACGGGACCCGCCCCTCACGCCGCGGCAGCTTGAGGTGCTCGGGATCCTGGCCCAGGGCAGTTCCAACAAGCAGATCGCCGAAGTGCTGGCGATCTCGGTTTCGACCGTCTGCATGCATTTGAACGCGGCCTTTCATGCGCTCGGCGTGCACAACAGGACCAGCGCTGCGCTGGCCTACAGCAACATGAGCGGTTCGGATTATGAACGCGCTTATTCGGCCAAGAAGAATGAGGTCAAACGGCGCTTCGAACACCAGATGCTCAACTAGTATCAACGGCCAGGCAGCGTCTTGCGAGGGCATGGCCGCCCAAAGGGGCGATCATGCGCATGGCAGCTAGCCAGCGCACCGCGTCAGTCCTCGTGTCAGCAGTTCGACCGCTCCGACCCGAAACACTACAACAGGGATGCGGCAGATCATGACTGTCGCCGTCTCCCGCGTGTGTGCGGTTTAGTAGAGTTCGAGTTCGAGGGGGATGTCGTGGTTGACGGGTTCGCCGCGGATGAGTTGTTCGGCGATGCGCAGGGCCTGGGCGACGCTGTAGCAGGTGTAGGGCTTGCACAGGCAGCCGAGCGCCAGTTCGGGGACCGGGAAGGGCAAGGGGTTGGCGGTCGAGAAGAGGGTCGGGATGCCGGCTTCCTTGGTCTTGGCGGCGACCTCGATGCCGGTCGCATTGCCGCCGAGGTGGAGGTCGACGAGGGCGAGGCCGGGGCGATGGACCGCGATCACGCCGAGCGTTTCGGCGAGGTCGCGGGCGATGTGGGTGACCCGGTAGGCGCGCTCGAGCTCGATGATGTCGCGCAGCATGACGGCCAGCTGTTCGTCATTCTCGACGATGAGGATGTCGAGCCGGCACGGCGCGCGCTCGTCGCTGGCCGCGTCGTGGACGATGCGCGGGAAGGGGCCGGGCGCGCGCGGCTCGGCCTTGCCGTCGCGCGCGGTGAGGGGGACGAGGAAGTCGTCCGGGGCGCGCGGCGCGGCGTTCAATGTTCGCGCCCGGCTTTCCACAGGCTCTGCGTCAGCGGCTCGACCAGATAGTCGAGCGCGGTGCGCTTGCGCAGTGGAATGAGGACTTGCGCGGGCAGGCCCGCCTTCAGCGCACCGCCGCGGCGGATGAGGTCGAGCTTGGCCAGCTCGGCGGGCGGGACGACCGCCTCGATCTTGAAATAATGCATGCCGGTGCGCTGGTCCTCGAAGCTGTCGGCCGAGATCTTGGTCAGCTGCCCGCTGAGGATCGGCAGGTTGCGCTCCTGCAGCGCGCTGAAGCGGACCTGGGTCGTCATCCCCGGGCTGAGGTCGTCGGCGTCGGTCGGCGCGACCTTGCCCTCGATCACCAAGGCGCGGTCCTGGGGGACGATTTCCATCAGCACGTCGCCGGCCGCCACCACCCCGCCGACGGTGAACACCTTGAGCCCGACGACCCGCCCGCTGGCCGGCGCGCGGACGATCGAGCGGGCGAGCTGCTCGCGCACCGCGCTCAGCTTGGGCATGACCTCGTCGATGCGGAGCTGGACCTCGCGCATCTGCCCGGCGACTTCCTCGAGGCGCGCCTTTTCGAGCGACAGGATCTGCAGCCGCGCCTCGCCGATCGCTTGCGAGGCGCGCGCGATTTCCGAGCGATAGGCGCCGTGCGAGCCGTCGAGCTCGGCCGCCGCGCGTTCCATGCCGCGCACCCGGTTGATCGACACATAGCCCTTGGGCAGCAGCGCGCGCAGCCCTTCGAGCTCCTCGCCGATGAGCCGGGTCTGCTCGCGGTTCGAGCGCATCTGGTAGGCGTAGCCGCCGATCTGCTCGCTATGCTGCGCCATGCGCTGGCCGAGCACGCCGCGCTCCGCCGCCAGCGCGTTGCGCCGGGCGGTCAGCAGCTGGCGCTGCCCGTCCAGCGCCTCGTTGGCGAACAAGCGGTCGTCGGGCGACAGGCCGGCGAACTCGCGCGGCTCCGGGATGGAGGCGTGGCCGACCCGTTCGGCCATCAGGCGCGCGCGCTGCGCCACCGCGGCGATATAGTCGCTGGTCAGCCCGCGCTCGATCGCCACCGCCTCGGACGCCGAGATCTTGAGGATGACGTCGCCCTTGCGCACCATCTGGCCCTCGGTCACGCGGATGTCGGTGACGATCCCGCCCTGGTGGTGCTGGACCGCCTGGCGGCTGCCCGACACGGCGACCACGCCTTCGGCGGTGGCGCCGGCATCGAGCGGGGTCAGCGCGGCGAAGCCGAGCAGGCCGACGAAGAAAGCCGCCCCGATCATCGCTCCCTTGCGAATGTCGCGCGCCGGCGCGTCGGCTTCGTCGTCGTGGACGAACTGGGCGGCGGCGGGCGTTACCCAAGTCATGTCGTTCATGGTCATGCCCTCTCGTGAATCGGTACCACCTGGGGCCGTGCCGCGCTGCGCAGCATCGTCATCACCTCGCCGGCCGGGCCGTAGCGCGCGACGCTTCCCTCGCTCAGGATGAGCAGGGTGTCGGCCTTGGTCAGCAGCGAGCCGCGATGGGCGACCAGCATGATCGCCGCGCCCGCCGCCCGCGCCGCCTCGATCGCGCGCTCGAGCGCGGCTTCGCCATCGGCGTCGAGCGCGGCGTTGGGCTCGTCGAGGATGAGCAAGCGGGGGCGGCGGAAGAGCGCGCGGGCGAGGCACACGCGCTGCGCCTCGCCGCCCGACAATTGGTGGCCGCCGTCGCCGATCTCGGTGTCATAGCCGCGCGGCAGGCGCAGGATGAGCTCGTGCACGCCGGCGGTCACCGCGGCCTCGACGACGTCGGCGTCGATCGCCGCATCGTCGCCGCCATGGGCATATTCGAAGCGCGAGATATTGTCGCGCACGGTGCCCGGCATCAGCCCGCAATTCTGGGGCACGTAGCCGATGTGGCGGGCGAGCCGCTCGCTGTCCCAGTCGGCCGCCTTGGCATCGTCGATCCGCACGTCGCCAAGGTCGGGCAGCAGCGCCCCGGCGGCGATCCGGGCGAGCGTCGACTTGCCCGCGCCCGACGGCCCGATCACGCCCATGATCTCGCCCGGCGCCAGGGTCAGCGAGACGTTCTTGAGGATGAAGGCGTCGCCGCGCGGGTCGCGCACCGCGACGCTGACCAGTTCGAGCCGGCCCTTGGGGTCGGGCAGCAGGAGGTGGGCGGCATGGGCGGCGTCGGTCTCGGTGAACAATTGGTCGAGCGTATTGAGCGCGCGGCGCGACTGGGTGATCGTCGGCCATTGCGCCACGATCTGCTCGAGCGGCTGCAGCGCGCGGCTGAGCAGCACCGAGGCGGCGATGATCGCGCCGACCGAAATCGCCCCCTCCACCGCGAGCAGGGCGCCGACGCCGAGCGCCAGCGACTGCATGAACATCCGCACGAACTTGACCACCACATTGTAGCGCGCCCCGGAAAACTGCAGCCGCGAGCTTTCGGTAAGGCCGTTGTGGCGATGGAAGCCGAGCCGCGCGACGACCGCCTGGCGCATGCCCAGGGCGCGGATCAGCTCGGCGTTGCGGGTGGCCGCTTCCTGCGCGCGATAGGCGGCGCCATTGGCCTCGGCCGCCATCTTGCCATGGACCCGGCCGCGGCGCTCGTTGGTCACCGCAATGCCGACCAATATCCCGCCGGCGACGAGCACCAGCACGCCCAGCACGGGGTGGATGAGGAAGGCGACGAGGAAATAGAGCGGGGTCCACGGGGCATCGAACAGGGCCGTCACGGCGGGCCCGCCGAGCGCCTGGCGAAGCCCGTCGAACTCCTGCATCGCCTGCGCCGTCGACGGCGCGCCGGGCGCCGGCCGCGCCCGGGCCATCAGGCGATCGAGGATCTGCGCCGACAGCAAGCGGTTGAGCCGCAGCCCGGCGCGCATCAGGACGCGGGTCCGGACCCCGTCGAGCGCGGTCAGCGTGGCGATCGCCAGGCCGACGATGACGGTGATCCAGAACAGGGTCTGGATGCCGCCGGTCGGCACCACCCGGTCATAGACCTGCATCATGTAGATGGTCGGCGCGAGGTAGAGGATATTGACCAGCGCGCTCAAGCCCGCCGCCAGCGCGAAGTGGCTGCGGCAGGCGCCGACTGCCGCTTCGAGGGGCTTGGGGACGTTCATCCAGAACAGTCGCATCGTCGTTTTCCCTGACTTCACGCGAGAAAAGTAACGGGCGTCGGAGACAGAGAGGGTGAGTATCTCCGACGCCCGATCTGATCAGCTGATCAGATGATCGGCGGCATCGAAATGCAGCGCTTGAGGGTGGGAGGCGGAGTCCGCGCTCGGCGCGAAATCCAGGTCGTGGGTCATCTCGTAGAAGTGCCGCCCGCGGCCATGATCGTAACCCATGAGGTCGGCGACCAAGGTGCCGTTGTGGCGCGACCCGAGGAAGCCGGGCCCGTCGCGGCCGGAGTCGAGCAGGCCCTGGCTGCCAAGGGCGTCGATCAGCGATTGCCCGACCCCCGGGAACGGGTCGGCTGCCGGTACTGCGGGTGCCGTCGGCTGCACCGCGGCCACCGTTCCAGCCTGGTTGAGCACCAGGCGATGGGCCGAGGTCAGCTGGGTCGAGTCAATCGAGTCCGGTCCGGTGCCGCCATTGACCGTCACCGTGTTGAAGAACAGGCTCGACGGGTTGAAGTTGCCGATCGCGGCGGTGGTGTCGGCCCCGCCCGCGGTGTTGATCGTGACCTCCTCGACATTGTCGAGCTCGGCGATGACCACGCCGTTGCGGACCACCACCATCTCGGTCGTGGCGTTGAGCACGACGATGCCGGCGGCGGTCGCCTCGGCCCGGGCATAGACCTTATAATCCTCGACGCTGTCGTCGCCATTGACCACGAAGCGGTCGCCGTCGACGCCGTTGGCGCCGCCATCGACGAAGTCGCGGCCATCGCCGACCGACCACAGGATGGTGTCGTCGCCGCCGCCGGCGTTGACCGTGTCGTCGCCGCCGCCGGCGACGATGCGGTCGTTGCCGCCCAGCGCGTTGAAGGCCGACCCGGTGGCGTTGCCAAGCAATATCTCGCCATTGGCGGTGCCGGTGACGGTGGCGTTGGCCACGGCATAGTCGATCCGCAGATTGTCGATGCGGATGTCCTCGCCGGCGGTGCTGATCGCCGACCCGACGAAGCGGATCGCCGAGTTGGCGCCGAGCGCACCGGTCAGCGCCAGGCTGAGGGTTCCGGCGGCATTGCCATTGTTGAGCGTGCCGTTGGTGTTGGTGATCGTCTCCAGCGTGACGAAGTTGACCCCGTCGGCGGCGAACTGGACCGTGACCGTCTCGCCGATGTCGATGCCGTTCTTGTCGAAGTCGAAGGTCAGCGTCGCCGCGCTCGCCCCGCTGAGGTCGACCGTGCGCTGGATCGAGCCGCCATCGCCGTTGATGAAGCGCAGCTGGTTGGTGCCATTGCCCCCCGCGCCGTCGATCTGGACCTGGCCGGTGCTGATGTTGGCGTCGTCATTGGCTTCGTTCCAGCTGGTCGCCCAGGCGGTCGTGCCGGTGCTGTTGTTGGCCGCGCTGCGGACGGCGCCGGCGCCGTTGAAATTGTCGGCCACTTGCGCCGTCCCCTGGCGGGTGACGGTGACCGCGGCGCTGCCGGTGAGGGCGCCGTCGCTGGCGGTGTAGACGAAGCTCCCGCCGGCGACGGCGTCGTCGACCAGGGTCACCGACCCCGGGTTGGCGGCCAGCGACAGGCCGGTCACGCCGAGCGCCGCGGACAGCGCCGTGACGTCGAGCACATTGCCCTCCGGATCGCTGTCGTTGGCGAGCAGCACCGCCTCGGGGATGATGATCGGGCTGCCGGCGACGACGTTGGTGAAGACCGCGTCGGCAACCGCCGTCGGGCCGTCGTTGACCGCGACGACGTTGACCGTGGCGACCGCCACCGGGCTGGTCAGCCCGGCGGCATCGCGCACCGTCACCTCGATCGTGCGCGGGGTCACCACCGGATTGTCCGAGGTCGACGAGAAGCGCACCTGCTGGATCGCGCTCTGGTAAGCGGCGCGGCTCGCCGAGCCGCTGAGGGTGACGGTGATCACCCCGGCCACCGACGAGTCGATGCTCGAGCTGATCCCGGCCGGCAGCGCGCCGGCGATCGACAGCAGGTCGAGCGCCTGGGCATTGGTCAGCCGCACCTGCGCCATCACCATGTTCGGGCTGTCGGGGTCGGTGATCTCCGCATTGGACGCGATCGCCGCGCCCGCCCCATTCTCGGTGAAGGTCGAGCTGAAGTGGATGCCGTCGTTGGTCGGCACCTGCGCCGTGGCGGCGAAGGTGACATTGTCGACCCGGAAGTTCTCGGCAAGCGTGCTGGCCGACGGCGCCAGCCCGGTGACGGTGAAGCGGATCGCCGCATTGGCGGTGAACGGCCCGGTCAAGCCGACGCTGAACGCGAGCGGCGTGCCCGCCCCCGAATTGGCATCGACCTCGGCCCCGCCCGAGACCACATGAATGACCTCGAAGTTGACCCCGTCCGGCGCGAACAGGACGGTCAGCGTCTCGCCCGGATCGATATTGTTATAGCCGTAATTGTACGACACGGTCGCCGCGGCAAGGCCGCTGAGGTCGACCGCGCGGGTGATCGAGGCGCCGTCGAACGCGGCGGTCGTCCCGTCGAGGAAGCGCAGCTGGTTGCTGTCGCCATTGTCGATCCGGATCTGCCCGGTGCCGACGGTGTTGGTCCCGTCGCCGGTCTCCACCCACGACGTGTTCCACGCCGTCGTGCCCTGGCTGTTGTTGAGCACCGGGTTGCTGAAC
>JAKFFL010000121.1:0-6669 GCA_036675225.1 Sphingomonas sp.
GCGATCCTCACTCACGGGCCGGTGACGCTGGCCGAGCCGCGGCGGCTGCGTGCCGATTTCCTGCGGCGGACAACCGACGCGCTCGGCCTGTCCGGGCAGGTGACGGTCGCGGCGGCGAAGGCCGAGCGACTCACTGGGAAATTCGACGTCATAACCGCCCGTGCCGTCGCCTCGCTCGACCAATTGCTGCGACTATCCCAGCATCTGTCCACAGATAAAACGCTGTGGTTGTTCCCAAAGGGGAAAAGCGCGCAAACGGAACTGGAAGCGGCGCGCGGCGCATGGCAGGGTGCGTTCAGGCTCGAGCCAAGCGCAACGAGCCCTGAGGCGGCCATATTGGTGGCTTGCGATGTGCGGCGAAAGGGGCGGGAATGATCCGGATCGTGGTCGCCAACCAGAAAGGCGGGGTGGGCAAGACCACCACGGCGATCAACCTCGCCACGGCGCTGGCGGCGATCGGCTGGAAGGTGTTGTTGATCGACCTCGACCCGCAGGGCAATGCCTCGACCGGGCTTGGCGTCGGCCAGTCGGTCCGGGTGCGGTCGAGCTATGACGTGCTGATCGGCCGGGCCAGCGTCATCGAGGCGGCGATCGCGACGCGGGTGCCGCGCCTCGACTTGCTGCCGGCGACCGTCGATCTGTCGGGGGCAGAGATCGAGCTGGTCGACCTCGACCACCGCACCCACCGGCTCGAACATGCGCTGGGCGAGGTTCCGGCCGGGCGCTGGGACGTCTGCCTGATCGATTGCCCGCCGTCGCTCGGCCTCTTGACCTTGAACGCGATGGTCGCCGCCCAGCAATTGCTGGTCCCGTTGCAGACTGAATTTTTCGCGCTGGAGGGACTTTCCCAGCTTTTGCAGACAGTTGAGCGGGTGCGGGTGACGTTCAACCCCGGCCTGGCGATCCTCGGCGTGGTGCTGACCATGTTCGATCGGCGCAACCGTTTGTCGGGCCAGGTTGCCGAGGACGTCCGCGCCTGCCTCGGCGCGACTGTGTTCGAGACGGTGGTGCCGCGCAACGTCCGCTTGTCGGAAGCGCCGAGCCACGGTTTGCCGGCGTTGATCTACGATTTGAGATGCCCGGGCTCGGAGGCCTATATTGGCCTGGCGCGCGAGGTGATGGCGCGGCTCGCCCGGCTGCGTGAAGCGGCGGAGGCGGCATGAGCGAACCGAGGAAGGGTCTGGGGCGGGGCCTGAGCGCACTGCTCGGCGAGGCGCCGCGGCCGGCCGAGGAAGTCGCGGCACGGCGCGATGGCGTGCGGGAGATCGCCATCGCCTCGATCCGGCCCAATCCGGCGCAGCCGCGCCGGCATTTCGACGAGGGCAGCCTGGCCGAACTCGCCGAATCAATTGCGCGCCACGGCGTGCTGCAGCCGGTCCTGCTGCGTCCCGCCGGTGACGGTTTCGAGCTGATCGCCGGCGAGCGGCGTTGGCGAGCGGCGCAGAAAGCGCGGCTGCACGCGATTCCGGCGCTGGTCCGCGAGCATGATGACGGCGCCAGCGCCGAGTTGGCCCTGATCGAGAATGTCCAGCGCGAGGATCTGAACGCCATCGAGGAGGCGGAAGGCTATCAGGCGCTTGTCGGTCGCTTCGGCCATACTCAGGATATGGTCGCCAAACTGGTCGGCAAGTCGCGCAGTCATGTCGCCAACCTGTTGAGATTACTGGATTTGCCCGAACCGGTCCGGCTGATGCTGTTGCGAGGCGATATCAGCATGGGCCATGCGCGGGCGATCGCGACAGCCCCGGACCCCGAGGCGCTGGCCCAGCAAATCGCCGCCAAGGGCCTCAGCGTCCGCCAGGCCGAGACGCTAGCCAAGCGCGAGCGGCCCGGCCCCGGGGCCGATATCGGCCGGGCCTCGGCGCGCAACGCCGGGCGGATCGTCGACGCCGATCTCGAAGCCCTGGAGCGACAATTGAGCGACATGCTCGGCCTCAAGGTGCAGGTGAAGCATGCCGGTGCCGGGGGGACGGTCAGCCTGTGCTATTCCAGCCTCGACCAGCTCGACATGATCTGCCAGCGGCTGTCGGGCGAGCCGATCTAGCCGGCCCGCGGGTGCCAGAGTTCCTGTTTCTGCTCAGCCCGGTGCTGGTCCCGCTGGCCTTCGGCCTCGTCCCCGCCTTTCTTCCGCCGCGCGCCAACCAAATGGTGCGTTGGGGCCTGTGGCTGGTGCTGCTCGCGCTGGCGGCGTGGTACCTACTGGCCATGCGCGATGCGCCGGAGGCGTTTCGCATCATCGCCTGGCTGACGGTCGCGGCCTCGGCAATATTGTCGCTGATCGTGCTGGTCGCGGAAACCGGGCGGCCGCGCCGGCCCCACCCCTGCTAGGCGCCGACTATTGCCGCCGCTGCGCCGCGCGGGCGATGGCGGTCAGTTCCTGCTCCAGCGCCGCCACCGGCGGCTCGTCGGAAAAAATGATCGTCCGCTCAAGCGCCGCGGCGCGCTCCAGCATCTGCGCCAGGCGATTGGCGGACCAGCCGGACAGCCATTGCTGCATCAGGCCTTTGTCCCTCCAGAACAAGGCCTTACCCATCGACGTCATGACGGCATCGACGCTTTCACCCTGCTCGACCCGGGCGCGCAGCCCAGCCAGTTGCAGCAGCCGGCGCTGCAAAGCACGGACCACGGGGATCGCCTCGCTATTGCCAAGCGCGACCCGGTCAAGCTCCTCGAACAAAGCGCTGCCGCGCCCGGCGAGGGCGAGGTCGCCGAGCCGCATCATGTCGCCTTCGCCAGAATCGGCGCCGAGCAGGTCGACCACGTCGTGGGTCAGTTCCCTGGGCCGCCCGGGCGCGGCATCGAGGTAGAGCGCGAACTTGGCGAGTTCATGGGCGAGGATCGCCTGATTGGCGTTGCAGGCACCAGCGATCCGGGCGGCGACGTCCGGTTCGATCCGCAGCCCATCGGCGCGGCCGGCCTCGATTACCATGCGGTCGGCGTCGCGCCCTTCCGGCGCATAGGAAACGTGGGCCAGCGCCAGCGGATGCGACTCCGCCAGTTTGAGCAGCGCCGACGTCTTGCGCAGCGCGCCGGCGATGGCGACCACGGGGCTTTCCATCGCCGGCGCGTCGAGCAGCGCGCCGACTCCCTCGGCGCTCTCGTCTCCGGCCGGGTCGAGCCAGATCAGGCGCGCGCCGCCGAACATCGAAATCGCCCCAGCTTCGGCGGCGAGCAGCGCCGGGTCGGTCTTGACCGCGCCGCCGGAGACCGCCTGTTTCTCCGCGCCCAGCGCCGTCCGCAGGCGCTCGGCCAGCGCCCGCGACCCGGCATCGTCGGGGCCATAAAGCAGATAGAAGCGGATTGAGCGGTCGGGCTGGTCGACCGAGCGCAGGATGGAGGCGCGTGTCGCCTTCACGGGCCGCCTTGGGTGCGAGTGGAGAACATGGCGAGCCGGCCGACCATCTGGTCGGCGACGACCTCGGACAAACGCTCGAGTGCGCTCTGCTCGGCGGCGACGGTCGCATATTGCGAGGAGACGACGTCGATTCCGGCATCGGAGCCGGCGGTGGCGTCGAGGACGACGGCACCGGTGGCAAGCTCGACCAGGCGGTAGCGGGCGCGCAGCGTGCGGCGCTCGCGGGTGGCGGCGCTGTCGCCGCGAATGCCGAAGCCGGTGATATTGTCGTCGAGCTCGACTTCCAGCCGATACGCGGACTCGCCGCCCTCGCCGGCCCCGAGCCGCTGCACCAGCGCCTTGTGCACCAGCCAGCCGGCCCGTCCGGGGATCGGCTGCACCTGGATCGAGCGCAGGGAGCCGGCCACCGCGCCGGCGCCGCCGTCGGCATACATCGGCCTCAGGCCGCAGGCGGAGAGGGCCAATGCGGCGGCAAGGAGCAGGATGCGCATCATGCGACGATATTCACCAAGCGGTCGGGAACGACAATGACCTTGCGCGGTGGCTGACCGCCGAGTTGCGCCTGGACCTTGGCCGAAGCAAGGGCGAGCGCCTCGGCATCCTCTTTGGCGAGGCCGCGCGCGGCCTCGATGGTGTCGCGCAGCTTGCCGTTGACCTGGAGCGCCAGCGTGACCCTATCGTCGACCAGCAGCGCCGTGTCATGTTGCGGCCAGGGCGCATCGGCGATCATGTCCGCCTGGCCGAGCGCCGCCCAGGCCTCCTCGGCCAGGTGCGGCGCCATCGGCGCGGCGAGCAGGACCAAAGTACGGATGGCCTTGTCGCGGGTGGTGGAAGGCGCGGCGCGCTCGATGCTGTTGGTTAGATCGTAGAGGCTGGCGACGGCCTTGTTGAACTGCAGCGCCTGGATGGCGGCGCCGGTGGCGGCGATCGCCCGATGCATCTTGCGCTCGAGCGCCGGATCCTCGCCTGTCCCCGCCGACGCCGAGGAACCGCCGCCGCCCGCCCCCTGGACCAGCCGCCAGACGCGCTGGACGAAGCGGGCGGCGCCTTCGATTCCGCTTTCCGACCATTCGAGGTCGCGCTCCGGCGGCGAGTCGGACAGCATGAACCAGCGCACCGCGTCGGCGCCATAGCTATCGACGATCGGCTCGGGATCGATGGTGTTCTTCTTCGACTTGGACATTTTCTCGACCCGGCCGCGCTCGACCGGCGTGCGGGTGGCGCGCTCGACGATGCCGCCGCCCTCCGCGCCCACTTCGACCTCGTCGGGCGACAGCCAACGGCCGTCCAGCGACTTGTAGGTTTCGTGGGTGACCATGCCTTGCGTGAACAGGCCCTGGAACGGCTCGGCGAAACCGATCTTGCCCATATGGGCGAGCGCGCGTGTCCAGAAGCGGGCGTAGAGTAGATGCAGGATCGCATGCTCGACCCCGCCGATATATTGCGCCACCGGCAGCCAGCTTTCCACCTCGGCGCGGTCGAACGGGCGGTCGGCAGGCTGGCTGGCGAAGCGCAGAAAGTACCAGCTGGAATCGACGAAGGTGTCGAGCGTGTCGGTCTCGCGCCGGGCCGGACCGCCACATTTCGGGCAATTGACCGAGGCCCAGGTGGGGTGACGGTCGAGCGGGTTGCCCGGCACGTCGAATTGCACATCCTCGGGCAGCACCACCGGCAATTGCTCGCGCGGCACCCCGACGGGTCCGCATATCGGGCAGTGGACGACGGGGATCGGCGTCCCCCAGTAGCGCTGGCGCGATACGCCCCAGTCGCGCAGCCGATACTGGGTGGTGCCGGTGCCCCAGCCACCGGCCTCGGCGCGGCGGATGACCTCCGCCATCGCCTCGGCGGTCGCCATGCCGTCGAGGAAGCTCGAGTTGACCGCGATTCCGGGCGCCGTCTCGGACTCGGTCACCGGAGCGAAGGCGCCATCGGCGTCGGCGGCAACGACGCGGCGGATCGGCAAATCATATTTGACTGCGAAATCGAAGTCGCGGGCGTCGTGGGCGGGAACGCCGTAGAGCGCGCCGGCGCCGTAATCCATCAGCACGAAATTGGCGATCCACACCGGCAGCCGCAATTCCGGGTCAAACGGATGGACGGCCCGAAGGCCGGTATCGAGGCCGAGCTTGTCGGCACTTTCGATGTCCGCCTCGCTGGTCCCGCCGGCGCGGCATTTGGCAATGAAATCGGCGACTTCGGGTTTGTCGCGGGCAAGCGCTTCGGCAATGGGGTGGCCGGGCGACACAGCGACGAAGCTGGCGCCGAAGATCGTGTCCGGCCGCGTCGTGAACACCTCGATGCCATCGACGCCGTCAGGCGCGGGGCTGGCCAGGGCGAAGCGGAACTTGAGGCCGCGGCTGCGGCCGATCCAATTTTCCTGCATCAGCCGGACCTTGTCTGGCCACTGGTCGAGGCCCTTGAGGCCATCGAGCAATTCGTCGGCGAATTGGGTGATCTTGAGGAACCACTGGCTCAGCTTGCGCCGCTCGACCGGGGCGTGCGATCGCCAGCCCTTGCCGTCGATGACCTGCTCGTTGGCGAGCACCGTCATGTCGACCGGGTCCCAATTGACCTCGCTCTCCTTGCGGGTAACGAGCCCGGCCTCCATCAGATCGAGGAACAGCGCCTGCTCATGCCCGTAATAGTCGGGGTCGCAGGTCGCCAGCTCGCGGTCCCAGTCGAGCGCGAAGCCGAGCCGCTTTAGCTGCCCGCGCATGGTGGCGATGTTGGCGCGGGTCCAGCCGCCGGGATGCACGCCTTTCTCCATCGCCGCATTCTCGGCCGGCATGCCGAACGCGTCCCAGCCCATCGGGTGCAGCACCTCGAAGCCCTGCATCCGCCGATAGCGCGCGAGGACGTCGCCCATCGTGTAGTTGCGCACATGCCCCATGTGGATGCGCCCCGACGGGTAAGGGAACATCTCCAGGACATAGGTCTTGGGCTTGGGGCTGGCGCTGTCGGCGCAAAAGCTCTTCGCCTCCTCCCAACGCCGTTGCCAGCGCGGGTCGGCGGCCGCCGGATCGAAACGCCCGGTCATCGCATGTCCCGCCTAGCCGGCGACGGAGGTGCGGCGAAGGTCGCGGGCGCGGGTCAGGATGATGTCCTCGAGCTTCTGGACAGTGGCGGCGGCGACCGGCGCGTTGACCCAGGTGCCCGACTGGTTGACCTGGCGCGAAGCGGCGACCCGGAGCGCGTCGGCGCGCAGGTCCTGGTCGAGGATGGTGACGGTCAGCTTGACCCGCTCGCCCGGGGAATCGGGCTTGATGTACCAGTCGGTGATGATCACCCCGCTGTTGGCGTCGGCCTGCAGCAAG
>JAKFFL010000115.1:0-6651 GCA_036675225.1 Sphingomonas sp.
TTGGAGACGAGGATCTGGCCGGGGTCGGCCTGGGCGCAGAGGCGGGCGGCGAGCTGGACGGTGGAGCCGAACAGGTCCGCCGCCTGCTCGACCGGCTCGCCGGCGGAAATGCCGATGCGGACGGTGACCGGATAATCGGGGCCGGCGCCGTTATGGTCGTTGAGATCGCCGACGATGCGGCAGGCGCTCTTGACCGCGCCGACCGCGGAATTGAAGGCGGCCATGATGCCGTCGCCGGTGTGCTTGACCTCCCGCCCGTGGTTGGCGCCCAGGGCCGAGCGGACGATGCGGTCGTGGACCGAAAGCATGAGGATGGCGGCGTCGTCGCCGTGGCGCGAGCACATTTCGGTCGAGCCGACGATGTCGGTGAACAGGATCGAGCGGACGCCGCTGTCGCGCTGGTCGATGCGGTCGGGGGCAAGCACGGCGCCGGCATGGTTGACGACGCCGGGGCCCATCAGCCCGTCGGCCATGTCGGGATCGACCTCGATGATCTTCTCCGCCATCAGCCCGTGCGCCTCGCGGTGGACGGCGGCCGCCGCCTCCGGATTGGGGGCGTCGAACAGGCAGAAGACCTTGCCCGCCTCCTCGTTGAACCAATATTTGAGGCAGTGGACGCAATGCTTGTCCTGGACCGCGAGGTCGGCGTTGTGCGCCTCCTCCAGCGCGCCGGGCGTGGCGCCGGGAACGACATGGATGTCCATGTACAGCGGCATCGTCGAGCGCCTCCCACTAGCAAGCGGATTGATTACATGGATTTATGTTCCGCGCCAATTGGCTTGGCGCGGGGCGACCCTTCGACAAGCTCAGGATGAGCGGATATTGAGGCGGGATGGCAACGCATCTGAAACCGATGGTCGAGGCGGACCCGCTGGCCGGGACCAGCCTGCCGGGCTGGCTGTACCATGACGAAGGCTTCTTCGCGGCCGAGCAGAAGGCGTTCCTGCGGGCGGCGCCGCAGGTGGTCTGCCATGCCAGCGACATCGTCGCGCCGGGGGACTGGCAGCGGCTCGATTATCTCGGCGAGAGCATGCTGGTGATGCGCGGCGACGACGGGCAAGCGCGCGCGTTCATGAACGTCTGCCGGCATCGCGGATCGCGGCTGGTCGATGGCGAGGCGGGCTGCGCGAAGGTGCTGACATGCCCCTATCATGCGTGGAGCTATGGCCGCGACGGGCGGCTGGTGGGCGTGCCGCACAGGCAAGAATATCCGGGGCTGGAGACGGAGACGCTGGGGCTGAAACCGGTGGCGCTGGAGGAATGGCGCGGGTTTTTGTTCGTGCGGCTGGAGGACGGCTTGCCGTCGGTGGCGGAAATGATGGCGCCGTACGAGGCCGAGGTGGCGCCTTACCGCTTCGAGGAGTTGCGGGCGACGGGCAAAGTGACGCTGCGGCCGCGCAGCCTCAACTGGAAGACCATCGCCGACAATTATTCCGACCATCTGCATATTCCGGTCGGGCACCCCGGGCTGACGCGCTTGTTCGGGCGCAATTACCGGATCGAGGCCAGGGAATGGGTGGACCGGATGGAGGGCGATCTGGTCGCGGCGCCGTCCGCCAATGCCAGCGAGCGCGCCTATCAGGCGCTGTTGCCGGAAGCGGAGCATCTGCCGGCCTCGCACCGCCGCAAGTGGCTTTACTACAAACTGTTTCCCAACGTCGCCTTCGACATCTATCCCGACCAGGTCGATTTCATGCAGTTCCTGCCGGTTAGCGCGACGGAGACGGTGATCCGCGAGATTTCTTACGCGTTGCCGGATGAGCGGCGCGAGATGAGGGCGGCGCGCTATCTGAACTGGCGGATCAACCGGCGGGTCAATGCCGAGGATTCAGAGCTGATCGCGCGGGTGCAGGCGGGGATGGCGAGCGCCAGCTATCAGCCGGGGCCGCTGGGGACGAGCGAGGTGTGCCTGCGGAGCTTCGCGGCGAAGCTCAGGCGGATGATCCCGGAGGCGCGGCTGGAGCGGCCGCCGGCGGAGTGGCCGCCGACGAATTGAAGCGGCGGCTCAGCCGGCGGATCGGCCAGCCGGCGGCAAGCAGCGCCAGCCCCCACAGGAAGGCTTCGAGGCCGGCGCCGTAGAAGGTCCACAGCGAAAACAGGAAGGCGACGAGGACAATCAGCCTGGCGGCCGGACGCAGCGGCTGCTTCAGGGCGGCGATCGCCACCACCGCGTAGAGGAACAGCGACGAGACCGTGGTCAGCAGGACCAAGAAGGTGAACAGCCCGGAGAGGCTGCGGCTGCTGTTCATGAGGATCAGCAGCACGACGGCAGCCGCCGAGGAAACGAGCGCGATGGCCGGCATGCCGAAGCGGTTGTTGCGCCCGAGCAGCGCCGGCAGGCTCCGGTCGCGGCCCATGTCGTAGCCGATCTCGCCGCTGATCAGCAGCATGGCGTTGAGGGCGCCGACCGCGCTGATGGCGACGAACAGCGCAATCAGCGTGCCGGCATTTTCCCCCAGCGATCCGGCGATGGCGTCGGCGAATGGCTGGGTCGAGGTGGACAGGCGGTCGAGCGGCACGAGCATGACGACGGCGGTGCAGGCGAGAACGTAAATCACGCCGGTGAGGGCTGTCCCGGCCATGGTTGCGAGCGGCACGGTCCGGCGGGCATCGGCGGTCTTGCCGGCGGCGAAAGCAGCCGCTTCGAACCCGAGGAGCGAGAAGGCCATGATCGCCGCGACGCTGGCGATGTTGCCGAAGCTGACGGGGGTGTCGGCGAAGGGCTGGATGCGGCCTTCCGACGCCATCACCGCCGCGACGATCAGCACGACCACCACCAGCGGCACGATCTTGAGGGACGTGGTCACGACCTGCGTCCAGCCGGCCGAGCGGGCGCCGGTCGCGGCAATGGCGGTCAACACGACGACGGCGGCGATCGACAAGGGTGCGACCATGGCGGGGGCGGCGAGCGCCGGGGAGACGCGCGCAAGCGCGCCGGCAAAGGCGACGGCGACCGCCGCGCCGCCGGCCCAGTTGGAGATGAGATAGCTCCAGTTGGTGACGAAGGCGGTTTCCTCGCCGAACGCCTGCTTCACATATTCATAGGGCCCGCCCTCGATCCGGGCGGCGAGCGCCGAAAAAGCGAATGCCAGACTGAGGAAACCGCCGATGGTGACCGCCCAGCCGAGGAACATGTTGATTCCGAACGGCGCAATCGATGTCGGCAGCAGGAAGACCCCGGCGCCGATGATCAGGCCGATCACCATGGCGATGCTCATCAGCGGCCCGAGAAGGCGCGATTTCGGCGCGTCGGTCATCGGTCTGCCCTCCCACAGGCTTGGCATTGACGCAGCGTCGGCCTAGGCCGCGCCGCGGGTTGATAGACCAACAGGGGCGATGATGCGCGCATTCCTTTTTCCGGGGCAGGGCAGCCAGGCGGTCGGCATGGGCGCGGGGCTGGCCGAGGCGAGCCGGGCGGCGCGCGATGTGTTCGAGGCGGTCGACGAGGCCTTGGGGCAGAATTTGTTCCGGCTGATGCGCGAGGGGCCGGAGGACGAACTCAAGCTGACCGAGAATGCGCAAGCAGCGATCATGGCGCACGCGCTGGCGGTGTTCGGCGCGCTGACCAGGGAAGGCGGGGTCGATTTGCGCAAGGCCGCGCAGTTCGTCGCCGGGCACAGCCTTGGCGAATATTCGGCCTTGTGCGCGGCCGGGTCGCTGGCGCTGCCCAACACGGCGAAGCTGCTGAAAATCCGCGGCCAGGCGATGCAGGCGGCGGTGCCGGTGGGAGTCGGGGCGATGGCGGCCCTACTCGGCGCCGATGTCGAGCTGGCGCGCCGGATTGCCGCGACAGCGGCCGAGGGCGAGGTTTGCGAGGTCGCCAACGACAATGACCCCAGCCAGGTGGTGCTGTCGGGCCATGTCGGCGCCATCGAGCGGGCGATCGGGCTAGCCAAGGAGATGGGCGCCAAGCGGGCGGTGCAACTGCCGGTGTCGGCGCCGTTCCATTGTTCGCTGATGCAGCCGGCGGCGGACGCCATGGCGGATGCCTTGTCCTACGAGGTGCTGGAGGCGCCAGCGGTGCCGCTCTTCGCCAATATCACCGCGGCGCCGACCAGCGACCCGGACGCGATCCGCTCCCAGCTGGTCGAGCAGGTCACCGGCATGGTCCGCTGGCGCGAGAGCATCGCCGCCATGGCCGAGGCGGGGGTGGGCGAGTTCGTCGAATTGGGCGGCAAGGTGCTGGGCGGCATGGTCAAGCGGATTGTTCCCGACGCGAAGGTGACCAGCGTCGTCACCATCGACGACATCGAGGCGCTGGCGAAGGAATTGTAGCAGCCAATACCGTTCGGGCTGAGCCAGTCGAAGCCCTGTCTTTCAACTACTGAGCAAAGAAGGACAGCCCTTCGACAAGCTCAGGGCGAACGGAGTTTGAACATGTTTGATCTCACAGGGATGACGGCGCTGGTTACCGGTGCGAGCGGCGGGCTTGGCTCGTCCATTGCCAAGGCGCTCTCCGCGCAGGGGGCGCGGCTGGCGGTTTCGGGGAGCAATGTCGGGAAGTTGGAGGCTTTCCGGTCGGGGCTTGGCGGACACCATGTGGCGCTGCCTTGCAATTTGTCCGATGGCGCGGCGGTGGATGCGCTGGTGCCGCAGGCGGTCGAGGCCTTGGGCGGCAAGCTCGATATCCTCGTCAACAATGCGGGCATCACCCGCGACAATCTGCTGATGCGGATGAAGGACGAGGAGTTCGAGGAGGTCATCCGGGTCAATCTGGAGGCGGCGTTCCGGCTGATGCGGGCGGCGGCGCGGCCGATGATGAAGGCGCGCTTCGGGCGGATCATCTCGGTGACTTCGGTCGTGGGCGTGACCGGCAATCCGGGCCAGGCGAATTACGTCGCATCGAAGGCCGGGCTGATTGGCATGACCAAGGCGATCGCCCAGGAGCTGGCGAGCCGCAACATCACCGTCAATGCGGTGGCGCCCGGCTTCATGGCCTCGGCGATGACCGACGCGCTGAGCGACCAGCAGCGCGAGGGGATTTTGTCGCGGATCCCGATGGGGGCGATGGGCAGCGGCGAAGATATCGGCGCGGCGGTGGTGTTCCTGGCGTCGAAGGAAGCCGGCTACGTCACCGGCCAGACCCTGCACGTCAATGGCGGGATGGCGATGCCATAAGCGTTCGGCGCGCGGCCAGAACGAGAGCCAGCACCGCGGTCAGCAGGCCGAGCGGGACGAGGGTCTGCTCGGCGATGGTGCGGGCGACCAGCGGGGCGATCCAGACCAAAGCCAGCGTGGTTTTTTCCCAACTCAGCCAACCATGGCACTCAGCATCGCGCCACAGGAAGGCGAGGCCGGCGAGCAGCACGACATAATCATAATCGAGCACATAGGGTGTCGCGATCAGCACGGCGGCGGTGACGGCGGCGTTGCGCGGGTCGGGGCGGGCCCGGCGCGCCAGCCACAGAGTGGCGGCGATGGCGGCGAGCGTGCAGGCGCCCTGCACGAAATAAGCGATTTCGACCGACCCTCCCCAAGCGCGCACCGCCGCGAACGGGCTCATGATCTTTTCCCAGCCGGTGCGGCCCTGCTCGATGACGATGCTCTGGGTCAGCGGCAGGCTGTCGATGAAGGCCTGCCACACCGGCCAGCCCCAGATGGCCAAAGTGACGGCGATCAATCCGAGGGAGGAGACGGCGGCGCCGGCGATCGCGCGCCAGTTCCACAGTGCCAGCAGCAGCAAGGGCAGGACAAGCGCGAACTGCGGCTTGTAGACCAGACAGCCGAGCAGCAGGCCGGCGACGAACGGGCGCCGTTCCAGCAGCATCAGCCCGCCGCCGAGCAGCAATGCGGTCAGGAAGCCGTTGTGGCCGTGCAGGATGCAGATGAGCGTGACCGGCGCGGCGAGCACGAACAGCCAGGCCTCCGGGCGGCCGGTGAGGCGGCGCATCAGCAGCGCGAAGGGGATGAGCGTCGCCGCCTGCCAGAGGAACAAAGCGGCGAAATAGGGGAAGGCGGCCAGCGCGGCGGCGACCAGCAGGAAGGGCGGCGGATAATGCCAGCCGTACCATTCGGCGAGGCGCGGGCCGTGGAAGGCGAGCTGGGCGGCGCGGTGCGAGTCCCAGTTCCAGACTTCGGCGGCGCGTCCGTCGAGCACCATGCGGCCGGCAGTCCAGACCTGCGAGAAATCCGTGCCGAGCGGGCGGCCACGCGAGTCGAGCGTGCCGGTCGACGAGCCGAGGAGATAGGCGAGGATGGCGATACTGACGAGGCCGGCGACGACGGCGATGCGGATCGCGCGATCGCGGGTCAGCCAGTCGCCGGATTTGAGTGATCCCCCCATGCGCTGAGCCTAGCGCGGAACGCGATAAGAAATCATCCCTTCGAGGGGCCGTCACGCGAGTGAATTGCGTGACATCAGTCGTGTCGGGCTTCGCCCGCACGCTGGCCGGCGCACCTTGTCTCTTCGACAGACGCAAGAATTCGCTTCGCAAATTCCCGCTTCTGCTCGGCAAGGCGCGGCCCTTGTCGGGCCGCTGTGCGCTCCTATATCGCCTCCGAAACCAGCATTGACGGGCGCTTTCAACGGCGCCCGGGGGCGAGTGAAGAGGGAAAGAACATGGCCAAGGTAATCGGCATCGATCTTGGAACGACCAACAGCTGCGTCGCGGTCATGGAAGGCGGCAAGCCCAAGGTCATCGAAAATGCGGA
>JAKFFL010000028.1:0-6636 GCA_036675225.1 Sphingomonas sp.
GATCATCAAGGGCCTCGGCCTCGCGATCATGGCGCGCAAGGAAGAGCTGTACGAGCTCAATTATCTGACCGGCGCCACCCGCAAGGACGGCTGGATCGACATCGAGGGCGGCGCCGGCACGCTCTTCTCCTTCTCGTCCAAGGGCCGCCGCGAGTTGCCCGACGCCCGCGTCCTGCTCGACGGCGCGGTCGAGCCCTTGTCGAAGAGCGGCGCCTTCGTCGGCCAGCACATCTACACCCCGCTCCAGGGCGCGGCGGTACACATCAACGCCTTCAATTTCCCGGTCTGGGGCATGCTCGAGAAACTGGCTCCGACCCTGCTCGCGGGCATGCCGGCGATCGTCAAGCCGGCCAGCGCCACGGCCTATCTGTGCGAAGCGGCGGTGCGGGTGATGATCGAAAGCGGCCTACTGCCGCCCGGCGCCCTGCAATTGATCGTCGGCGGAGTCGGCGATCTGTTCGATCATCTGACCGGGCAGGACGTGGTCAGCTTCACCGGCTCGGCCTCGACCGCCCTGAAACTTCGCTCGCACCCGACGGTCCAGCGAGAGAGCGTCCGCTTTGTCGCCGAGCAGGACAGCTTGAACGCGTCCCTGCTCGGCCCCGACGCCGGGCCCGGCACGCCGGAATTCGACCTGTTCGTCAAGGAGGTCGTCACCGAAATGACGGTCAAGGCCGGGCAGAAGTGCACGGCCATCCGCCGCGCCATGGCCCCGGTAGAGCACCTCGACGCGGTCGAGGCGGCGATCCGCTCGGCGCTGACTGCGACCAGAGTCGGCGACCCGCGCGACAAGGACAGCCGCATGGGCGCCTTGGTCTCGACCGCCCAGCGCGACGACGTCCGCGCCCAGATCGGCAAGCTGACCGCTGCCGGCGCCCGCATCGTCGCCGGCGACCCGGCCGCCGCGCCCGGCACCTCTGGCGGCGCCTTCATGGAGCCGATCCTGCTGCGCACCGACGACCCATGGAGCAATGCGGCGGTGCACGATTGCGAGGCGTTCGGGCCGGTGTCGACGGTCATGCCCTACAAGGATTTGCCCGACGCGGTCGCGCTTGCCAACCGCGGCATGGGCAGCCTCGTCCTGTCCTTGTTCACGCAGTCGTCCGATGCCGCCCGCGAGTTCATCCAGGGCGCCGCCGCGTTCCACGGCCGGATGCTGGTCCTCAACCGCGATACCGCCGCCGATTCGACCGGCCACGGCTCGCCCTTGCCGGTGCTGGTCCACGGCGGCCCCGGCCGCGCCGGCGGCAGCGAGGAAATGGGCGGGGTGCGCGGCGTCAAGCATTACATGCAGCGCACCGCGCTCCAGTCGACTCCGGCGATGATCGCGGCGATTAGCGAGCAATATATCCCCGGCGGGCCAAAGCGCTTCGTCGACGGCCACCCGTTCCGCAAGCGGATGAGCGAGCTCGCCATCGGCGACACGCTCAAGACCGGCTCGCGCACGGTGACGATCGCCGACATCGAGCATTTCGCCGACTTCACCGGCGACAAATTCTACGCCCATATGGACGAGGAAGCGGCCAAGGCCTCGCCGATCTTCGCGGGCCGGGTCGCCCACGGCTATCTGATCCTCAGCTTCGCCGCCGGTTTGTTTGTCGATCCCGATCCCGGTCCGGTCCTGGCCAACACCGGCCTCGAGAATTTGCGTTTCCTGACCCCGCTCTACCCTGGCGATTCAATGCGGGTTGAGCTCAGCGTGCGCGCCAAGTCGCTCAAGAGCGATGACACCGGCGTCGTCCGCTGGGCGGTCGAAATCTTCAACCAAAAGGACGATCTGGTCGCCACCTACGACCTGCTGACCGAAAACCTGCCCTAGCGCGGCAACCCGCCTTCCCGCCGTTCGTTGACCCCCCGAACCAAAGGAGGGCTCGATGATGAAGATCAGCGAAGTGATGACGACCGAAGTGCAGACCGTCAGTGCCGACCAGACCGCGCGCGAAGCGGCCCATTTCATGCTCCGCTCCGAGGCCGGGTCCATCCCGGTATGCGACGGAGACCGGGTGATCGGCATGATCACCGACCGCGACATCGCCGTGCGCGGGGTCGCCGAAGGCCGCGGCCCGGACACGCCGGTGCGCGACCTGATGAGCGACGGCATCATTTGCGCCCGGGCAGACGATGATGTCGATGCGGTCGCCAAGCGGATGAGCCGCGAGCAGGTTCGGCGCCTGCCCGTTCTCGACGAGGACGAAAAACTGGTCGGGATCATCAGTCTGGGCGACCTCGCCCGGGAAACCATCGGCGAGCCCGCCCATCAGGCCCTGGAAGGCGTCAGCCGCCCCGGCGGAGAGCACCAGCAGTAGAAAAATTCATCCTCCCCGGCAGTTGCCGGGGAGGGAGACCGCCGAAGGCGGTGGAGGGGTTCTTGGCGTTAAGGTTCAGAACCCCTCCGTCAGCTTCGCTGACACCACCCCACGAATTCGTGGGGAGGAAGAACGGGCTAGTTCTTCCCCAGCCCCGAAATCGCCTGGTCGACCAGCCGGGCGTCCGCGGCGGCGTCATGCCGATCGGCGATCAGCGCCTCGGCTGCCTTGGCGGCGGCGCTTGCGGCCGAGGCGCGCAATTGGTCGATGGCGGCGCGCTCCTCGGCGGCGATCTTGTCCTCGGCCATGCGCGTGCGGCGCTCGATCAGCGCCTGGGCGTCGGCATCGGCCCTGGCGACGATCGCCACCGCTTCGCTCTTGGCCCGCTCGATCATCGCAGCGGCTTCCTTGTCGGCCGACTTGGCCTTCTTCTCATATTCCTTGCGCAACGCCTCGGCTTCCTCGCGCAATGTCTTGGCTTCGTCGAGCTGGGCGCGAATGGCGGCGATCTTGGAATCCAGCGCCCGCGCGATCATCGCCGGTACTTTCTGCCAGATCATGATTGCGAAGACGAGCAGCATCGCCAGCGCCACGAAGAAGCCGGGTGTCATGAAGCCGAACACGGCGGCTTCCTGGTGCTCGCCTGGCACTTCGGTCCCGGCGGTGGTGTGAACCGGCTCAGCCATGGGCCGTCTCCACCGCCTTGAGCGCTTCGGCCTTGTCGACCCTGAGGCCAGCGACCTTGGCGACCACGTCTTGCGTCAGCTCGGCCGCGACCGCGGCGATCTCGGCCTGGGCGGCGGCGCTGGCGGAGCGGATTTTCGCCTCGACCTTGTCCAGCCTGGCCTGGTTGGCGGTGTCGGCCTTGCTTACCAGTTTCTCTACCTTGCTGGCCGCCTCGGCTTTGGCGGCGGCGGTGGCCTTCATCGCCTCGGCACGACTGGCGTCCATGCGCAGGCGATAGGCCTGCTCGGTTTCGTCGGCCTTGGCCTTGGCTTGCTCGGCCGCGGCCAGATCGTCGGCGATCTGCCGGTCGCGCTGGTCGACCGTCGACTGGATGCGCGGCACCATATTGCGGGCGATGACGAAATAGATGAAGCCAAGCGTGATCGCCAGCCAGAACAGCTGCGACAATATGACGTCCGAAAGTTGGGAAAGCTGGGGCATCTTGGCCTCTTGCGCGGCGGGACAATGGCCCCGCCGCTGATTCGTTTACCGGGCGTAGAGGATGATCATCGCCACGGCGAACGCCATCAGGCCGAGCAACTCGGCGGCGGCGAAGCCGATGAACAGGCGCCCTTGCTGGCCGTCGGCCGCGGCCGGGTTCCTCAGCGCGCCCTGGAGGAAGGCACCGAAGACGTAGCCGACGCCGGCAGCGGCCGCGCCGACGCCGATGGCGGCGAGACCGGCGCCGATGACCTGTGCAGATGCGAGTTCCATGCTTTTGCTCCTTGAAGAATGACTATCCGGGTTAGTGAAGATTGACCGCGTCGTTGATGTACAGCGCGGTCAGCAGCGCGAACACATAGGCCTGGATCGCGCCGACCAGCAGCTCGAGCGCGTTGATGAAGGCGACGAACAGGAAAGCCAGCGCCGACACGCCATAGCCGGCGGCGGTCTGGGCGTTGATCCCCTGAACGACGAAATTGCCGAACACGTCGAGCAGGATGTGGCCGGCGAACATGGCGATGAATGGCCTCAGGCCGAGGCTGAACGGGCGCACCGCGAAGCTGATGAACTCGACCGGCGTGATCAGCAGCTTCAGGAGGAACGGAGTCCCCTTGGGCACGAACAGGGAGAAGAAGTGCAGACCGTGCTTCCAGAAGCCGACTCCGAGCACGATCAGGAAGCTGATGATCGACATCGCCCCGGTGACGGTGAATTGGCTGGTGACGGTGAACGGATGGGCGCCGGCGAGCGCGAACGGCATGGCGCCGACGAAATTGGCGAACAGGATGAAGATGAACGAGGTGAACACCCAGGGCAGATAGGCGCGGCCCTTCGGCCCGATGCTCGCCTCGACCATATTGTCGACGAAGCCGACCAGCCCTTCGGCCGCGACCTGCCAGCGGCCCGGCACCAGCTCGCGGCGCATGCCCATCAGCATGAAGCCGAAGATCAGCGCCAACAGGATCATCATCCACAATGCGCTGTTGGTAAAAGCGAACGGACTGCCCAGCTGACCCGCGATCGGGTCGATCTGGAACTGGTGCATCGGGTCGATTTTGGTTGTCGCCGCCACTTGCTACTTCCCTGCGTCCCTGTCCGGACCTTGTTTCTTTGGCTTCATCAACTGCAAGACGCCGCCGGCAAAGCCGATGAACATCAAGGCCAGCGCGATCCACGGCACCGTTCCGAAGATCTGGTCGAACAAAAACCCGACGATGAAGCCGCCCATCGGCATGCCGACGAGGTTTTGCGCCAGCTGCGATCCGGCCGAGCGGATGACGGCCCGCGAATCGGCCGGCCCGCCCGTGCGCTCGTCCTCCACCCGTTCGGCCCGCTTCAGCCGCTCGTTCAACGAGCTCAGCCGGGCATCCTGGGCGGATGGTGGATCCTGGTCGGTTTCGTCAGCCATGTGCCCAACTCCGGATATGCGCGGCGAAGCTTGAAAAAAGCGCGGCCGCAAAAGGCGAGGAACATGGCGGCCAACGAGCCCGCCAAGGCGCCGCCCCTTTATGAAGGGGTAGGGGGTTAGTCAACCGGGGCTTTTCACTGATTATCAGCTATGATTGACCCTGATGAAAGTCGTCGCAACGCTCGCCGCCCTCCTCTCCGCTTGCGGCCAGCAGCCGACAGCGCCGGTGAATCAAGACCCGGAGCCGGCAACGGAGCGACCGGTCGCTCCTCCCGTCAGACCGTTCAGCGTCGAGGAAAAGACCGGCCTCATCGAATTCGACTTTTCCTGGCCGGCCGAAGCCGCGGCGATTCCGCACTTGGTGGATCGCTTCCGGGCGGAAATGGCCAGGCGCAAGGCGGAGCTGGTCAGCGGCGCGCAAAAGGACAAAGCCTATCGCGACGCGCAGGGCTACGACTACCACCCGCATTCTTCCTCGACGGCCTGGGAAACCGCCGGCCAGTCGGCGCGCCTGCTCAGCCTGCGGGTGGACTCAGGCGGTTACACGGGCGGAGCGCATGGCAATTTCGGCGTCGGCGCGTTGCTCTGGGACCGACAGGCCAGCCGAGAAGTCCGGTTCGCCGACCTATTCGCCGCGCCGGCCAACCGCGACCGGCTGCTGACCCAGCGCTGGTGTGATGCGCTCAACCAGGCTCGGGAAGAAAAACGCGGCGAGCCGGTCGGGGGCGGCGGCCTGTTCGACGATTGCCCCGCCTTCGACGCCATCGCCGCCATTCCCGCCGATTCAGACACGGACGGGCGCTTCGACCGGCTGCTGCTGATTGCCTCGCCCTACGTCGCCGGGCCGTGGGCGGAGGGTGCCTATGAGATCGAGCTGGCCGTGACTCCGGACCTCGCAGCCGGGCTGAAAGCCGAATTCCGGCCGAGCTTCGAGGTTCAGGGTCGGCAGTAATCCGGCACCGGCGCCGGCTCCCTGGGGCCGCGGCGGCGCCAGACATTGTCGCCAAGCAGATAGGCCTCGCCGAAATCGACCGTCGCCAGCGTCATGCAGCCCGCCGTGATGCCGACTTCCTGCGGGCTGACCCCGCGGCTGACGGCCAGGTTCGAATAATGGGCTCGGCGGCGTATGTTGAGCGCCTCGACCTCCCGCCGCACCGCGCTCGGCGCGTAACCGGCGATGCCGAGATAGCCGTCATAGCGCTCGCCGGCCTGGCCCGCGGCCTTGGCGGCGCGGATCGCCGGGCTGGTCTGGGCCAGCGCCGGCAGCGCCAGGCACAGCGCCATCAACGCTGCGAGCGCGGGGCCTTTCACGGCTGCGTTCCCGGCCTTGGCGCCGGGAAGTCCTGCGGATTCTGGCGGATCAATTGCTCGACGTCGCGCTGCAGCCGCACCAGCACTTCCTGCTCGATCTTGACGTTCAGATTGATCTCGATCGGCTTGTCGGGCGGGCTGACGCTGATGCAGCTGGCGAGCGGCGCGGCAAGCGCGGCCGCGGCCAGCAGCGATATTCGTCTCTTCAGTCTCTTAGGCATGGCTCATCTCTCGCTGGGGTTGGTGGCGGGTGGGTTGGCCTCGATCTCTTCCTCGACCGGGGTCTGGGTCTGGGTCTGCTCCTCGTCCTTGCGGCGGACCTCGGTGACGATGCCGGGCACTTCGTCCAATGGCCGCGGCAGCACGTCCGCGATGATCTGGCGCGGGTCGCGGAACGCCTTGGCGGTGGCGATCAGCGCCCGGAAGGGACCGATGATCGTC
>JAKFFL010000196.1:0-6613 GCA_036675225.1 Sphingomonas sp.
TCCATCATCTGCTCGCCCCAGAACAACGTATCGGCGACGCTATGGGCGACCGGGTCGGTGCTTCCCGGCAAGGCGACGAAAATCGGCTTGCTGCCGCCGTTGAGGGTGCCGACCGGCGCACCTGCGACCGTTGCCGGCACCGGCGCCCCCGGCACGGCGCGCGGAAAGACTGGCAAGGCCATTTTTGCAGCGGCCGGGGCGCAGCCGGTGCTGGCAACGAGGCTGGTGGCAACCAGGGTCGCGCCGCCGATGCTGACCATCTGCCGCCTGGTGCACAGGCGTTCCGGCTGGAGTGATTCCGCGGCGTCGGGCATGCGACTTCTCCTGTATGGAAAGCGCCCCACCCGCCTCATTGGATGCGAATTGACAGGAAAGGTTCCTGGCCGGCTGTGGCCTTCGCGGCATCACCGGATTAAGAACGGGCCCATGAACGAACCGCAGTCGCGCGCGACCTTCCGCAGCATGGATCAGGCCAGCCCCGAGGATTGGGCGATCATCGGCGGCCATTTCTTCGATTTTGGCAAGGGCCTGGCCGACCGCGTCCTCACCCATCTGAAATTGCTCGACGGCGATTATGGCGGCTTCCCCATCGACCGGCTGCAGCACAGCCTGCAGACCGCGACGCGCGCTCACCGCGCCGGCGAGGCCGAGGATTATGTCGTCATGGCCCTGCTCCACGACATCGGCGACACTTTGGGCAGCTACAATCATCCCGACATCGCGGCGGCGATCCTCAAGCCGTTCGTCGACGACAGGCTGCACTGGATGTGCCAGAACCACGGCATCTTCCAGGGCTATTACTTCTTCCATTATCTTGGCCTCGATCGCGACATGCGCGAGCAGTTCCGCGGTCATCCGCATTTCGAGGACACAGCCCGCTTCTGCGAGCTTTACGACCAGTCGGCGTTCGCTGATTCCTATGACAGCGCGCCGCTGGATTTCTTCGAGCCGATGGTGCGGCGCTTGTTCGCGGCACCGAAACGGACGATCTACGTTACCCAGTCCGAATAAGCTTTCACGGAGTCCCCTTCTTCATGACGCGTATCCTTGCCGCCGTTGCGGCCCTGCTGCTGTTTTCCGCCTGCGAGCGCACCGGCGAAGCGCCGGTCCAGGCCAATGACCAGTCCGCCGAGGCGCCGGCGATCGCGCCGGTGCTGACCAGCGCCGATGCCGTCGACAAATACAGCTACGCCAGGCCGCATGAGGCCAGGGTCCATCATGTCGCGCTCGACCTTGCCGTCGACTTCGATTCGCGCCGGGTCGGCGGCACCGCGACCCTCGACATCGAACGCAAGCCGGACGCCAGGGAGATCATCCTCGACAGCAACGGGCTGGAGATCGAGGCGATCGCCGACGGCAACGGCCAGCCGCTGGAGTTCAAGCTTGGCGCCGCCGACGCCAACCTCGGAGCACCGCTCGCGGTGGCGCTGCGGCCCGACACCAAGCGGCTGGTCATCCGCTACAAATCCGCGCCCGAAGCCGAGGCACTGCAATGGCTGACGCCCGAGCAGACCGCCGGCAAGCGTCACCCGTACCTGTTCAGCCAAGGCCAATCGATCCTCAACCGCAGCTGGATCCCGACCCAGGATTCGCCCGGCATCCGCCAGAGCTGGGAGGCGACAATCCGCGTGCCGGCGCCGCTGACCGCGGTGATGAGCGCGCCGCGCAGCGCCGAGCCGCTGACCCAGGGCGGCGAGACCGCCTTTTCCTTCTCAATGGACAAGCCGGTCGCGCCCTATCTGATCGCCATCGCCGTCGGCGACCTCCAGTTCCGCGCCCTCGGGCCGCGCTCGGGCGTCTGGACCGAGCCGGCGATGCTCGACGCCGCCGCCGCCGAACTCGCCGACACCGAAAAGATGATCACCGCCGCCGAGAAGCTCTACGGCCCCTATCGCTGGGGCCGCTACGACCTGCTCGTCCTGCCACCCTCCTTCCCTTATGGGGGCATGGAAAATCCAACCCTGACGTTCCTCACACCGACCTTCATCGCCGGCGACAAGAGCCTCGTCGGGCTGGTCGCCCATGAACTGGCGCACAGCTGGTCGGGGAACCTCGTGACCAACGCCACCTGGGCCGACAGCTGGCTCAACGAGGGCTTCACCTCGTACTTCGAGAATCGGATCATGGAGGCCATCTACGGCGAGCGCCGGGCCCGGCAGGAGGCCGCGCTCAGCTTCGACGACATGATGGCGGCGTTCGAGGAAGAGGGGATGAACGCACCGGTGACACGGCTTCACCTGCCGGTGGACGAGACCAATCCCGACGGTGGATCCAGCGGCATCATCTACGACAAGGGGGCGGTCTTCCTGCGGACCATCGAGCGCATCGTCGGCCGCGACAAGTGGGACGCCTATCTGCGCTCCTATTTCGATCGCCACGCCTTCCAGCCGATGACCTCGGCCTTGTTCCTCGCCGACCTGCGCAAGAATTTGGTGAAGGGCGACAAGGCGCTCGAGGCCAAGTTGCAGCTCGACCGCTGGGTTTATCAGCCCGGTCTGCCCGGCAACGTCGCGCGCCCCGACCCGGCCGCCTTTGCCGAAGTCGACAAGGCCGTCCAGCACTTCGCCGGCGGCGGGCCGCTCGACACAAGGGCATGGGGCGGCTGGACGACCGCCGAGCGGCTGCGCTTCCTCAACAAGCTACCGCGCAAGCTGCCCAAGTCGCGGCTCGACGCGCTCGAGCGCGGCCTCGGCCTCAATGGCATCGGCAACAGCGAGGTGCGCTTCGCCTGGCTCGATCTGGCGATCGGCAACCGCTACCAGCCGGCGGTGTCGAGCATCGAACAATTCGTGACGACGCAGGGCCGCCGCAAGTTTGTTCGGCCGCTGATCGAGGCGCTGGCCAAGGACAAGGCCTGGGGCCGGCCGATCGCCGTCCGGCTCTATGCCAAGGCGCGGCCGCTTTATCATCCGCTGACCCAAAAGGGCCTCGACGAGCTTGGCCTTCTCGGTTCCGAGGCGTCCTAAGCCTTGCCCCACGGGCCTGAGCCGTTAGAGTCCATGGCATGCCGAGCCCGGACATTGCGGCGTTCCTGCGTGCACATTTCAAATCGGTGTGGGCGCTCGAGCTGTTGCTGTTCCTCAAGGACCGGGCCGAGGAGGCGTGGACCGAAGAGCAGCTGGTCGCCGCGCTGCGAACCAGCGAGACGATCGTTTCGACCAGCCTTGCAACCTTGGTCGCCGGCGGGCTGCTCGCCAATGACGACAATGGCCACGTCCGCTATTTGCCGGCATCGCACGATTTGGGCCGTCTGGTCGACGTGACCCAGGCGGTTTACGCCAAAAAGCCGGATGCGGTCCGCCGCGTCATCGTCAGCTCGTCCGCGACCGGTCTGTCCGCCTTCGCCGACAGCTTCAAGCTGAGGAACGACTGATGCTTCCGGCGTTTCCCGCGGCGGTCTATATCCTGTGCTTTCTGACCAGCGGCGCCTGCGCCTTCCTGCTGGCGCGCAATTATCGCAAGACCGGCACCCGCCTGTTGATGTGGAGCGCGCTCTGCTTCGGGTTCCTGGCGGCCAACAATGCCGTCCTCTTCCTCGACGCCTTGGTGGTGCCGACCGACCTGGCCGTGGTCAGGCTGGGGCTGTCACTTGCCGCCGTCGCGGTCCTGCTGTTCGGCTTCATCTGGGATCTGGAGGAATGACGATGCTGGCGGTCTTCCTGGCGGGTGCCATTGTCGCCGGCTTCGCTTTGGCCGGGCTGTTCTTCCTCAAATTCTGGAAGCGCACGCGCGACGAATTGTTCCTGGCCTTTACCGGCGCCTTCTGGCTGCTCGGGCTCGGCCAGGCGTTGCTTACCTTCTCACGGATCCCGCTGGAGGAACGCAGCTGGCTGTATCTGCTCCGGCTTGCCGCCTTCATCCTCATCCTGGTCGCGGTGTGGCGCAAGAACCAGGCGCCCGCCCGATAGACGTCGATCGCCCCGATTCCGGGCGGTCCTTTAACCGCGCTTAAACCCTCTTCGGCTACCCCCGGACCGCTTCAATTGAGCAGGACGCGGAATGTACGAGGCGCCGGATCGCTATAAACGCATGGTTTCCGCTCGCCTTCCCGGCGGCGAATCGCTCGCCTTGACGGCGGGCGAGGGGGGCGACGGCGGCTCGCCGCTGCGCGACGTCCAGCTTATTTCCCGCGCCCAGCTTGCCCCGTTTTTCGCCGCCGCCAATATCGTCGCCTCTGTGCTGCTCGCCGCCGCCTTGTGGAAGCATGCCGCCGCGGCCTGGCTGATCGGCTGGGTCGGGGCGGTCGGAATCGTCAATTTCGGCGCCATGCACATCGCCCGAACCCAGGCCGTGACCCACGTCGGGCGCTCCGGCCGGGCGGTTCCCGAATGGCTGCTGGTCGGCGACGTCGTCGCCCGCGCCTTGCTGTGGCTTAGCCTGCCGCTCTATCTGTTCACCGGGCTCGATCCTGGCAGCCAGATCATCACCGCCTCGCTGATTGCCGGCCTTGGCGTCGCCGCGCTCGGGCTGGTGGTCGTGCCGACCTGCGTCAATGCCTGGATGGCCTGTTTCACCGGTGCGGTCTGCTTCGCCTTGTTCATCGCCCGCACCACCGTGCCCTTTCTGCACATGCTCAATATCCTGTTCACGCTCGGGGTCGCCATCATCGGCGTGTTCACGGTCGCGCGCTGGGCCTTCCGCCAGCTCAAGACCAACGCCGACATGGGCTCGGCCAGCGAAAGCGCATCGCTGTTGCTTCAGGAATATGAGCAGCGCGGCGTCGGCTGGCTGTGGCAGGTCGATGCCGACAACCGCGTGTCCTACATCTCCTCGCGCATGACCGCCTTGCTCGGCCGCCCGGCCAGCGCCCTGATCGGCCATTCGCTGCCGTCGCTGCTGGGCGGGCATGGCGAGCTTGGTCGGCTGCTGCTCGAAAGGCAGCCGTTCAACAGTCTTGAAATGGAGCTCGGCACGCCGCGCGGCACGCGCTGGATCTCGATTGCCGGCGACCCGATCATCGACACCGCCGGCCGCTTCGAGGGATTCCGCGGGGTCGGCTCGGACATCACCGAAATCCGCCAGACGCAGGAGCGGCTGACCCATCTCGCCAACATGGACGTATTGTCCGGCCTGCCCAATCGCGGCCGAGTCCGCCAATTGCTCGGTGAAGCGCTGCGGGCGGGGACGGTCAGCAATGTGCCGTGCGCCATCATGTTCCTCGACCTCGACGGCTTCAAGCCGGTCAACGACACCTTCGGCCACCCCAAGGGCGACGCCGTCCTCCAGGCCGTCGCCAAGCGACTGTGCGACCAGGTCGGCCAGGAGGGCCATGTCGGCCGCATGGGCGGCGACGAGTTCGCCATCGTCATCATCGACGCCCAGAGCCGCAAGCGCGTCGAGATGCTGGCCGATTCGATCATCAAGTCGGTCGCCGAGCCCTATATGATCGATGGCACCGAGATTCGCATCGGCGTCTCCGTCGGCTGCGCCTTCGGCCCGATCGACGGCGCCACGGTCGACGATCTGATCCTCAAGGCCGACCTCGCCTTGTACCAGGCCAAGGACGCCGGCCGCGGCGTCGCCCGCTATTTCTCGTCGGAGCTGCAGTCGGAGCAGGATGACCGGGTGCGGCTGGAGGCGGACCTGCGACAGGCGATCGCGGCCAAGCAATTCCATCTGCTGTTCCAGCCGTTGGTCAGCGCCAAGACCCAGAAGCTGGTCGGTTTCGAGGCGCTGATCCGCTGGAACCACCCGCAGCGCGGCCTGGTCCCGCCGCCGGTGTTCATTCCCGTCGCCGAGGAAACCGGGCTGATGGGCGTGATCGGCGAATGGGTGATCGAGGAGGCCTGCCGGGCCGCCGCCACCTGGCCGGAACCGATCACCGTCGCTGTCAACATCAGCCCCAAGCAGATCATCCTGCCGGCCCTGCCAAACACCGTCAGCCAGGCGCTGGCGCGCTACAAGCTGCCCGGCAACCGGCTCGAGCTGGAAGTCACCGAAGGTGTGTTCCTGGGCGACAGCAACCAGACTTTGGACGTGCTCAAGCGCCTGCGCGCGCTGGGCGTCGGCATCGCGCTCGACGATTTCGGCACCGGCTACTCGTCGATCGGCTATTTGAATAAGGCGGTGTTCCACAAATTGAAGATCGACGGCAGCTTCGTCCGCGAAGCCGGCACCCGGCCCGAGAACGTCGCCATCATCCAGTCGATCGTCCAGCTGGCCAAGAGCTTCCGGATGAACGTCACCGCCGAAGGCGTGGAAACCGCCGAGGATTTCGAGCGCATGCGCGAGCTCGGCTGCGACACCATCCAGGGCTATCTGTTCGGCCGGCCGCTCAGCTACGAGCGCGCCAACCAGATGGTCATCGGCCTGGGCACCCAGCGCAAGGCTGGTTGAGCGGCCGACTGACTACCGAGAGCGAATGAACGATCGAATGTCGGCGGACAGCTTTCGTCGGTCCTCGTCGCGGACGTACATCATGTGGCCGGACTGGTAGTAATGGAACTCGACCCGGTCCTGCGGGATGCCGCTGCGCGACAGCGCATATTCCGCGGCGAAGAAGGGCGTGGCGAAATCATAATAGCCCTGGCCGACAAAGATCCTGAGGCCCGAATTCTCGCGCAGCGCGGTGCCCAGGTAAGGCGTCAGATTGAGATAGGCATTGGCGTCGCGC
>JAKFFL010000109.1:0-6598 GCA_036675225.1 Sphingomonas sp.
CGCGCCCACTCCCGCTCTCGTCGCACGGCCCGAGCGGCTTCGTCTCGTCGGACAACGGCGCCAGGTGCTGGCGGTCATGCACCAGCGGCTGATGTTCGCGATGGTCGTCTATGCCGGCATCATCGCCCTTATCGCGCTTCGGATCCTGTGGCTGGCGGCGTTCGGCGACCATGCCGGGCGCAAGATCGGGGTGACGGCGCTGGTCCCGGAGCGCGGCGACATCGTCGATCGCGACGGCCATCCGCTGGCGCGCACCATCGACGCCTGGACGATCGCCATGCACCCGGGCAAGGTGATCGGCAGCAAGCTGGAGCTGGCCCGCACCCTGGCCAGGCTGATGCCGGACAAGGACGAAGCCGCTTATTTCGCCATGCTGCGCTCGGACAAGACGTTCTTCTATCTGCGCCGCCGTGCGCCACCGGGGCTGGTCGAGGCGGTCAACGCGCTCGGCGAACCGGGCCTCGAAATCGCGCGCGAGCCCGACCGCCTCTACCCGCAGACCAGCCTCGCCGCCCATGTCGTCGGCTATACCGACATTGACGGCCGCGGAAACGCCGGCGCCGAGCGCGCCTTCGACGAGCGATTGTCCGACCCGGCGCGGCGCGGCGAGCCGCTGACCCTGTCGATCTCCAGCCGCGTCCAGCAGGCGCTGGAGAATGAATTGAATGCGGCGATGACGGAATTTTCGGCGGTCGGCGCCGCCGGGGTGGTGATGGACATCCACACCGGCGAGGTGCTGGCGATGGCCTCGCTGCCACAGCTCAACCCCAATGTCGCGGGCCAGGGCTCGCCGGAAGCGCGCTTCAACCGGGCGACGCTCGGCGTCTATGAAATGGGATCGACCTTCAAGCCGTTCACGGTGGCGATGGCGATGGACTCGGGCATCATCAAGTCGTTCGGCAAGGTCTATAATTGCCCGAACGAGCTGCACGTCGCCGGCCGCACGATCAACGACACCCACCCGTTCGGGCGCAGCTGCACGGTCGCCGAGATCATGAAGGAAAGCTCCAACATCGGCACCGCCCAGATCGCCGACCAGGTCGGCCCGACCCGGCAGAAGGCGTTCCTCAAGAAGATGGGCTTCCTTGACCCGATCGGGATCGAACTCAGGGAACGGGGCCGCACGCTGACGCCTGGCAAGAACTGGAACCAGATCGAGACGATGACGGTCGGCTACGGCCACGGCATCGCCGTCACGCCGCTGCACCTCGCCAGCGGCTATGCGACCTTGTTCAACGGCGGCATCTACCGGCCGGCGACCATCCTCAAGGTTGACCGCGGCCATTCCGTCGGCAAGGGCCACCGCGTGTTCAGCGAGGACACCAGCTACAAAATGCGGGCCTTGCTGCGCCTGGTGGTCACGCACGGCACCGGCAAGAAAGCCGACGCCCCCGGCTACCGGGTCGGCGGCAAGACCGGCTCGGCGGAAAAATATCATAACCGGTCGCTGCTGGTGACCAGCTTCGCCGCCGTTTTACCGATGGACGAACCCCGCTATGCCGTCGTCGTCATGCTCGACGAACCCAAAGGCACGCCGGAAACATTCGGGTTTCGAACCGCCGGCTGGAATGCCGCGCCGGTGATGTCGCGGACGATCAGCCGGATCGCGCCGATGCTGGGCATCAGGCCCGACAAGCGCCGCGAGCCGAACCTGGCCGAGGTGCTGCCGTTCGTCCACGAGGAGAAGTGATCCGATGCGCCTCGGCGACCTTGCCGGCATCGCCAGCGATTCCGAGGTGACGGGCTTCGCCATCGACCATCGCAAGGTGGTGCGCGGCAACATCTTCGGCGCCTTCACCGGCAGCCGCTTCAACGGCGAGGACTTCATCCCGGACGCGATCGCCAGCGGCGCCATCGCGGTGGTCGCCAGCCCCGAAGCCAATGTCGAGGGCGTGCCGCACCTCGCCGACCCCGAGCCGCGCGCCTTGCTGGCGCGGCTGGCGGCCCGTTATTTCGCGCCTTATCCGGAGGTGATCGTCGCCGTCACCGGCACCAACGGCAAGACGTCGAGCGTTGAGATGACCCGCCAGATGTGGCGCATGGCCGGCCACCGCTCGGCCTCGATCGGGACATTGGGGGTCACCACCGCCGACGACCAGGTCAAGACCGGCCTGACGACCCCCGACATCGTCACCTTCCTCAGCAATGTCGCCGGATTGAAGCGCATGGGCATCAGCCATGTCGCCTATGAGGCGTCGAGCCACGGCCTCGACCAGTATCGTGCCGAGGGCGTGCCGGTGGCCGCCGCCGCCTTCACCAATTTCTCGCGCGACCATCTCGATTATCACCCCGACATGGATGCCTATTTCGCGGCCAAGATGCGATTGTTCGACGAGGTCATCGCCGCTGACGGCACCGCCGTCGTCTGGACCGGCGACGCAAGGTCGGCCGAAGTCATCGACCATGTTCGGCGCCGCAAACTGACGTTGCTGACAGTCGGTCCCGACGCCGACACCATTGCCTTGGTCAGCCGGGCGCCGACTCCCCTCGGCCAGTCCCTGGTCCTCCGCCTCGGCGGCAAGGAACATAAGCTCAGCCTGCCGCTGATCGGCGCCTACCAGGCGGCCAACGTGCTGGTCGCGGCCGGCCTGGTGCTGGCGACCGGCGGCGACAAAGCGACGACGCTGGCGGCGATGGGCCGGGTTTCGCCGGTGCGCGGCCGGCTGGAGCGCGCGGTCATCAGCCGCGATGGAACGCCGGTCTATGTCGATTACGCCCACACGCCCGACGCGCTGGAGGCGGCGATCCTGGCGCTTCGCCCGCATGTGAAGGGCCGGCTGATCACCGTCTTCGGAGCCGGCGGCGACCGCGACACCGGCAAACGGGCGCCGATGGGCGAGGTCGCGGTTCGCGGCTCCGACCTGGTCATCGTCACCGACGACAATCCACGCGGCGAGGACCCGGCGGCGATCCGCTCGGGGATCCTGCGAGGCGCAGCCGGGGCGAAGGAGATCGCCGGCCGCCGCGAGGCCATCGCCGAGGCGATTCGCCTGGCCGGGCCGGACGACATCATCCTCCTCGCCGGCAAGGGCCATGAGACCGGGCAGATCATCGGCGGCCAGGTTTTTCCGTTCGACGACGCCGAAGTGGCAAGGGAGTGCGCGGCGTGAAACCGCTGTGGACCAGCGCCGAGATCGAAGCCGCGACCGGCGGCAAGGCGAGCGCGCCGTTCGATGTCGCCGGGGTCACCTTCGACAGCCGCGAGGTCGGGCCGGGCGATTTGTTCGTCGCCATGCCTGGCACGACCCATGACGGCCATGCATTCGTCGATGCCGCCTTTGCATCCGGGGCCGCCGGGGCGATCGTGTCGGGGCCGGTCGATGGCCCGCACGTGCTGGTCGGGGATGTCGCCGCCGCGCTGACAGCGCTGGCGGTCGCGGCGCGCGAGCGGATGGCCGGCACCATCATCGGCATCACCGGATCGGTCGGCAAGACCAGCACCAAGGAGGCGCTGGCCGGCGCCCTGGAGCGCGGCCGCCAGGGGCCGGTGCACAAATCGGTCAAGAGCTACAACAACCATACCGGCGTGCCGTTGAGCCTGGCGCGGATGCCGCGCCACGCCGCCTTCGCGGTGCTCGAAATGGGCATGAACAATGCCGGCGAAATTGCCGCTTTGACCGCATTGGTGCGACCGCATGTCGCCATCGTCACCGCCGTCGCCTCCGCCCATATCGAGAACCTCGGCTCGATCGAGGCCATTGCCGACGCCAAGGGCGAAATCTTCTCCGGCCTCGTAGCCGGCGGCACCGCCATCATTCCCGAGGACTGCCGTCAGCGCGACCGGCTGGTGCGCGCCGCGCGCGGGTCGGCCGACCGGGTCGTCACCTTCGGCCTTGGCCAGGACGCCGACGTCACCGCCTTGCACGCGGTCCGTTCCGACGACGGCGGCTATCTGATCACCGCCCGCCTGCTCGACAGCGAGCTGACCTACACCTTGTCCCAGCGCGGCGAGCATTGGGTGAGCAACAGCCTTGCGGTGCTGGCGGCGGTCGAGGCGGTCGGCGGCGATCTGGCCGCGGCCGGCCTGGCGCTGGCCGACATGAGCGGCCTCAAGGGCCGCGGGGAGCGCCATGCGATCCCGGTCGAGGGCGGAACGGCGCTACTGATCGACGAAAGTTACAACGCCAATCCTGCGAGCATGGCGGCGACCCTCAAAAGCCTTGGGGCGGAGACCGCGACCCGGCGGATCGCGGTGCTGGGGCCGATGCGCGAGCTTGGCGCGCACGCCGCGGACTTGCACGCTGGCCTCGCCGATCCGGTCGAGGCGGCCAAGGTCGACCGGCTGATCCTGATCGGCGACGACATGGCGCCGCTGGACAAGGCGCTGGGCCGACGGATCGCGGTCGACCGGGTCGCCACGGTCGATGAGGCGATCGATTTGCTGCAGTCGATGCTCGAGGTCGGCGACGCGGTGCTGGTCAAGGCTTCGAACAGCGTGGGGCTTGCCAAACTGGTGGAGCGCATGGTCATGGAGACTGCATGCTCTACTGGATAGCCGAGCAGCTGGGCTTTCCCGGCATCCTCAACCTCATCCGCTACATCAGCTTCAGGGCCGGTGGGGCGAGCGCCACGGCCCTGCTCATCGGCCTGTTGCTCGGCCCGGCCTTCATCCGCTGGCTGCGTGCCAAGCAGGGCAAGGGCCAGCCGATCCGCGCCGATGGCCCCCAAAGCCATCTCGCCAAGCGCGGCACGCCGACCATGGGCGGCCTCTTGATCCTGATCTCGGTGTCGATCTCGGTCCTGTTGTGGATGGACCTCACCAACCCTTATGTCTGGGCCTGCCTATTGGTCACCGCCGGTTTCGGGCTGATCGGCTTCCTCGACGATTACGACAAGGTCAAGAAGTCGCATCACGCCGGTTTGTCGGGGCGGATGCGCCTCGCGCTCGAATTCCTGATCGCCGGCGTCGCCACCTGGCTGATGGTCGAGGCCGGCGGCAGCAATCTGCATCTGCCCTTCATCCAGGGCCCCGTGGCCGACCTCGGCTGGTTCTACATCGCCTTTGGCGCCTTCGTCATCGTCTCGTTCGGCAATGCCGTGAACCTGACCGACGGGCTCGACGGCCTCGCCACCATGCCGGTGATCATCGCCGCCATGGCCTTCCTGCTCATCTCCTACCTGGTCGGCAACGTGAAGTTCGCCGAATATCTCGGCATCCCTCATATCGCCGGTGCCGGCGACCTGACCGTGCTGCTGCTGGCGATCATCGGCGCCGGCTTGGCCTTTTTGTGGTTCAACGCCCCGCCGGCCGCGGTCTTCATGGGCGACACCGGCAGCCTGGCGCTCGGCGGCGCCCTGGGCGCGGTCGCGGTCGCCACCCACCATGAGTTCGTGCTGGTGATCATCGGCGGCCTGTTCGTGCTCGAGGCGGCGAGCGTCGTCATCCAGGTCTTCTTCTACAAGCGCACGGGAAAACGCGTCTTTCGAATGGCGCCGATCCACCATCATTTCGAGCATCTCGGCTGGAGCGAGCCGACCGTCGTCATCCGCTTCTGGATCATCAGCTTCGTGCTGGCGCTGGCGGGCCTGTCGACCCTCAAGCTGAGGTGATGGCGAAGCAGGCACCGCACCTCTGCGCAGGCAGGGGTCAAGTCGAAAAGACACTGGGCTCCTGCTTTCGCAGGAGCACGCCCTTGTGATCACGGCCAGGGCCTTCGCCGGCAAGCATTACGCGGTCTACGGCCTGGCGCGGTCGGGGATTGCCACCGTCGTGGCCCTGCTGGCGAGCGGGGCGAGGGTGACCGCTTGGGATGACAATCCCAAAGCAAGAGAAGAACTGTGCTCCCGCGAAGGCGGGAGCCCAGGCCTGGGTCCCTGCCTTCGCAGGGACACAGATTGGGACCTCCCCGAGTTCGATTCCCTGGTATTGTCACCCGGCGTACCGCTGAATCGACACCCTCTTGCTGCGCGAGCACGAGCGGCAAATCTCGAGATCATTGGCGACATCGAGCTATTCGCCCGCGCCCGGCCCGAGCTTCCGCCGCACAAGCTGGTCGGCATCACCGGCACCAACGGCAAGTCGACCACCACCGCGCTCGTCCACCACATCCTCCAGACGGCGGGCGTGCCGTCGGCGATGGGCGGCAATATCGGCCTGCCGATCCTCGCCCAGGACCCTCTGCCGGAAGGCGGCGTCTATGTGCTCGAGCTGTCGAGCTACCAGATTGACCTGACGCAAAGCCTCGACTGCGATGTCGCGGTGCTGCTCAACATCACCCCCGACCATCTCGACCGGTACGAGAGCTTCGAGGCTTATGCGGCGTCAAAGGCGCGGCTGTTTCAGATGCAGTCGCCCGATCAGATCGCACTGGTCGACTGGGCTGCGTTCATGAAAGGATTGGTCGATCCGGTTTGCGGACTCAATGGATTGGTGCTGCCGGAGTGGGTCGAACCGGGCGGCTGGCCGGCGTTGCAAGGCCCCCATAATGCGGACAATGCGGCGGCGGCGATTGAGACTGCCGCCTGGCTCGGGCTGGACTCGGAGGATATTGTCCGCGGGCTGGAGACCTATTCCGGCCTGCCACACCGCATGGAGCGCGTGCGCGAGAAGGACGGCGTGCTGTTCGTCAACGACAGCAAGGCGACCAATGCCGAAGCC
>JAKFFL010000151.1:0-6513 GCA_036675225.1 Sphingomonas sp.
GAAATAGACGCTGCCGCGCTGGGCATTGCCGACCCGGGCATTGACCGTGCCGTTCATGTGGATCGCGCGCGACATGTCGGTCGGCTCGATCCGGTTGAGGACGGCGAAGTCGCTGCCACTGGTGAAAGTGGCGGTGGTCCCGTTATTCTGGAAGACGATCGGGGCGCCCGGATTCGTCGCATTGTCGGTCGGAGTCCAGTCGATGACGGTCTGGCCGCCGTTCAGGTTGATGGTGGTGGTGGTTCCGCCAAGGGGCGCCACTATCCCCGTTGCATTGGGATTGGTCGCGTAGGTGCCGGTGCCGAGGAGGCTCTGCGCCGCCGCCGGCGTGGCGCCGACGGCCATGACCGTCGCCAGCGCGATGATGGAGCAGCTGGTGCGGCTGCGGCGGCTGTTGATTGGGTTACGCGGCATAACTCAGCTCCAGGGCAACAGGCGGGTGGTCAGGGTCAGCAGGAAGCGGGGATCGGGGCGGTGCCTCCGGTCGAACAGGCCGACTTCCGAAAGCGGCACGGCGATGGCCAAGTCGAGCGCGGCGCGGTCGCTCAGCTCTCCGCGAACGCCGCCACCGACCGACTTCAAGTGCCGCGGATCGTGGAAATGTGCTCCCGGCGCATCCTCGATCGGATCGTCCCGGGTCCATGTCCAGGCGGCATCGCCGAATATATAGGGCTGGATCTGCAACGGCGTGCGGCGGAACGGGGTCAGGCGCGGGCCGCGCAGCTCGACGGCGACGCCGATGCCGCTGTCCCCGGTCAGGGCCGACGGGTCATAGCCGCGGCCGACCGTGTAATTGCCCGCCGTGAACTGTTCGAAGGGAAGCAGTTTGTCGAAGCCATATTGGGCGCGCGGGCTGACCGCGATCGCCAGGGAATTGAGCACGCCGATTTCGGCCGTGCCATTGAACCGGATGAGCATCGAGGTCGGGTCGGCGTCGATCCGGCTTTGCGGCGTTGAATTGTCGGGACAGCCGCCGGTCGGACAGGTTTCGCTGGCGTCGAACACGTCGACCCCTTGGCGGAACTCCAGGGTCCCGGCGACGCGCCACTTGGGTCGCCGCGAACGCAAATCGACGGCGTCGAAGTCGGCGCGGGCCCAAACCACGCGCAGCCGGTCGCGGGCGATCGGCACCAGCAATTCGGTCTTCTGGTTGATGAAGTCGAAGCCGGCGCCGATCGACAAATTCTTGGCCTGCGTGCGGATCAGCGGGTAAGCGACGCCCAGGGTCGCGAACAGGGTCCGCGCCTTCAGATTGTCCTCGATGTCGCTCAGCGCCGGCCTGGTCCAGGCATAGGTGAACTGGCTGTTGACCGTCAGCCCTTCCGAGCCCGGCCGGAAGCTGTGCCCGCCCTGGACGATCTGCTGCTCCCGGAAATCGCTGGTCGAATAGATTGACACGAAGCTGCTGTCGCCAAGGCCGGTCAGGCCGAATGCCTGGGCGCGCAACTGGCCGCCCCAGCGGCCGGTCTCATCGGCGGCCAGGTTGGAAACCATCGCATCGACCGAATAGGGCCGGCGGATCACCGACACTTCGCCGACCAGCTCGCCCGGGCCGGTGCCGGCCGGTTTGAGCACCAGCTGGACATTGTACCCGGGCAGGTCGCGGGCGAGCAGCAGATAGCGCTCGGCGCGGAAACGGTCGAAAATCTCGTCTTCGGTCAGCTTGGCCAGATAGCCGGCGATCTTGGCCTCGGCGCCACCGGTTTCGCCGCGGGCGCGGATCGTCGTCACCCGTGCATAGAGCAGCTCGAGCCGGACCCGCCCATCCTCGATGCGCTGGGTCGGGACCTGGACGGCCGCCAGATAGCCCTTGTTGCGCAACAAGGTCCCGGCCCGGTCGCGGATCTCGCAGATCACCGACACCGGGTGCTCGGTGCCGGCGAAATCGGCCCAGGTCGCGCGCATCTCCTCGGCCGTCGCGCCCTTCAGATTGTTGAAGTCGACGTCGGTGATCGTCACCCGGACGTCGTTGAACTCGGGATTAGCCAGCGGGCAGGGTGATCGCTCGACTCCGCCGATGACGTTCAGGGTCGATTTCGGCTGGGGCGGCGCCAGCTGTGGCCGCGTCAGCTCCTCGCGGGTCGGCGCGACGGTCTGCGCGAAGGCTGGCGATCCGGCGAGGAGCCCCGCGCTGGCCGCGAAGGTCCCGAAAATTGAAATGCCGCGCCGAAGCCCCATGCCCAACTCCCCCTACACAAGACACACAAAAAGGCCGACGCCTCCCCCAGCGACTCGGCCCCCTGACCTTGTTAACTTTCGTGTAACCAAGATTAATCGGAGTCAATTGAATAGGTTGGAAAAAATGTCCCGTGACGGGTCACGTTGGCGGGCAACCGTCTTCCTTGCTGCCGCGTTCGGACGAGATGCGGATTGCGACATTCAACGTGAACGGCGTGAACGGCCGCCTGCCCGTGATCCTCCAATGGTTGGCGGCGACAGGGCCGGATGTCGCTTGCCTGCAGGAGCTGAAAAGCCCCGACGAGCGCTTCCCGCGAGCGGCGCTGGAAGGGGCCGGCTATGGCGCCATCTGGCACGGGCAGAAAAGCTGGAACGGGGTCGCCATCCTCGCTCGGGACTGCCAGCCGGTCGAGACCCGCCGCGGCCTGCCAGGCGACCCGGACGACACCCACAGCCGCTATATCGAGGCGGCAATCGGCGGCGTGCTGGTCGGTTGCCTCTATCTACCCAACGGCAATCCCTGGCCCGGCCCGAAGTTCGACTACAAGTTGGCCTGGACGAAGCGGTTCGAGACGCTGGCCGGCGAGCTGGTCAACATGGATGCGCCGGTGGTGCTGGCCGGCGATTACAACATCATCCCGACCGATGCCGACGCCTACAAGCCCGAACGCTGGGCCAAGGACGCCTTGTTCTCGCCGGAGGCCAAGGCGGCCTATGCGCGCCTGATAAAGCAGGGCTGGACCGACGCGCTGCGCAATCTTCACCCGAAGGAGCGCATCTTCACTTTCTGGGATTATTTCCGCAACGCCTGGCCGCGCGACGCCGGCATTCGTATCGACCATCTGCTGCTCAACAAGCCGGCGGCGAAACGTCTGAAGGCGGCCGGCGTCGACCGCAGCGTCCGCGGCCTGCCCAAGGCCAGCGACCATGCGCCGGTGTGGATCGAGCTGAAGTGACGCCGATCACTAGCGGCTTTCGAAGCCGGTCAGGACCTCGGCCAGCCAGCGCCCCGCCGTCAACGCGCTGAGGTCGGTCGGGTCGAGCGGCGGGTCCCATTCGGTCAGATCAATGACCTTCACCTTGGGTTCGGTCGCGAATAACCGGACCGCCTGCAGGAATGTGGCAAGCTGCATGCCGCCCGGCCGCGCGCCGGGGGCGGCGGGGAATTGCGACCGGTCGACGACATCGATGTCGCAATCCACGACGATGGCCTCGCAATGCCGCAGCCGGTCCAGGGCCTGCTGGACCGCGGCCTTGGCGCCGAGCCGCTCCGCCTCCGCCAGCGTGACAAGTAAATTGCCCGCCGCAAGCGCATCCTGGTGCATTGCCTTGCTGTTGGCGAAGGGCGCCAGCCCGATCTGGACGATGTTGGCGCCCGGCAGGCCGTCCTCGATCAGGGCGCGCACCGGATTGCCGTTGCCGAGCCCACGGCCCAGGTCGCGCATGTCGAGATGGGCGTCGAGCGTGATCAGCCCGACCTTTTCCAATGGTGGGCCGAGGCCATGCACGCCGGGGCGGGTGACGGCATTGTTGCCGCCGACCAGCAGCGTCAGCGCGTGCGCCGAAACGCTCGCCGCGACCGCGTCGCGAATCGGGCCGGTCGCCTGCTCGATGGTCAGCCCGTCGATGCGGACATCGCCATAATCGCGGATTCGCGCCGACAGTTCTCCGCGCGTCTCGATATTGTAGCGGCCAATGCGCCGCAGGGTCGTGCGCAGCAGATCGGGGGCGAGATCGCAGCGCCCCGGCGTCACCGATCCCGCCGCCAGCGGCGCGCCGACCAGCCCAACTGGCGCGTCGGCGTCCCCGTTCAACAGGTCGGCGAGGTTGGGCCAGCTGCTCATGCTTTGACGCCTAGCAGCCCGTCCGCTTATGGCCAATTCCCAGAGGTACGGATCGAAAATGTGGGACCGGCTGCTCGTCGACTGCAATATCGCCACCATGGAGCCGGGCGCCGGCGAAGGTCCGCTCGGGCTGATCACCAACGGCGCCATCGCCATCGAGGGCGGCCGCATCTTGCGCGTCGGCAAGCGTACCGAGCTGGCCGGCTTCCGGGCGAAGGAGGTCGTGGCGCTGGGCGGCGCCTGGGTGACGCCGGGCCTGGTCGACTGCCACACCCATCTGGTCTTCGGCGGCACCCGCGCCGCCGAGCACGCGATGCGCCGCGCCGGCGCGACTTATGAAGCCATCGCCCAGGCCGGCGGCGGCATCGCCTCGACTGTCGCTGCGACCAAAAAAGCTTCGGACGCGGACCTGCTCGAACAATCGCGGTTTCGCCTCAAGGCGCTGATGGCCGGCGGCTGCACCACGGTCGAGGTCAAGTCCGGCTACGGCTTCGACACGGCCAGCGAGTTGCGGCTGCTGGAGACGGCGAAGCAGCTCGGCGAGCAGGAACCGGTGCGCATCATCCCCACTCTGCTGGCGCTGCATGCTCTGCCCGCCGGCGCCGACCGGGAGGCCTTTGTCCGCGAGGCGACCGACAAGCTCATCCCCGAGGCCGCGCGCCGCAAGCTGGCGACCAGCGTCGACGCCTTTTGCGAGATCATCGCCTTCACGCCCACCGAGGTCGAGCGCGCCTTCACCGCCGCCCGTGCCCACGGCCTCGGCGTCCGCCTCCATGCCGAGCAATTGTCGAACCAGAAAGGCGCCGAGCTCGCCGCCCGCTACAAGGCGCTATCGGCGGATCATCTCGAGCATCTCGATGCCGCCGGCGCCAAGGCCATGGCCCGCGCCGGCACCGTCGCCGTGCTGCTCCCAGGTGCGTTCTACACGCTGCAGGAGACGCGGAAGCCGCCGGTGCAATTGCTGCGCGATCACAAGGTGCCGCTCGCCATCGCCACCGACTGCAACCCCGGCACGGCGCCGATGCTGAGCCCGCAGCTGGCGATGAACATGGGCTGCACCTTGTTCGGCTTGGCCCCCGAGGAAGCGATCTTGGGTATGACCGCCAACGCCGCCCGCGCGCTCGGCCTGGCCAGCCAGATCGGCAGCATCGCCGCCGGCAAGGCCGCCGACCTCGCCGTCTGGCGCATCGCCGATCCGCAAGAGCTCGGCTATTGGGTCGGCCTGATGCCGGAGCGGCGGATTTATGGTGGGATGGACAGCTAGCCCTTTTTCCGTTCGCCCTAAGCTTGTCGAAGGGCTGCTTTTCTTACTAACCGCCAACAGAAGGACAGTCCTTCGACAGGCTCAGGACGAACGGTTCTTATGACCACCGACCGACGCGACAACAGCCGCCACATCCGCGCCCGCCGCGGCAGCGAGATCAAGGCCAGGCACTGGACGACCGAGGCCGCCGTCCGCATGCTGATGAACAACCTCGACGAGGAAGTCGCCGAGGACCCGCAGAGCCTGGTCGTCTACGGCGGCATCGGCCGGGCCGCCCGCAATTGGGCCTGCTATGACAAGATCGTCGAAACACTCGAACGCCTCGGCGACGACGAGACCCTGCTGATCCAGTCGGGCAAGCCGGTCGGCGTTTTCCGCACCCATGCCGACGCCCCGCGCGTGCTCCTCGCCAACTCCAACCTCGTCCCCAAATGGGCGACCTGGGAGAAGTTCAACGAATTGGATCGCGCCGGGCTGATGATGTACGGCCAGATGACGGCGGGCAGCTGGATCTACATCGGCAGTCAGGGCATCGTCCAGGGCACCTACGAGACCTTCGCCGAAATGGGTCGCCAGCATTATGGCGGCGACCTCACCGGCAAGTGGATCCTGACCGCCGGCCTCGGCGGCATGGGCGGCGCGCAGCCGCTGGCGGCGGTGATGGCCGGGGCGCATTGCATCGCGGTCGAGGTGCAGGAAAGCTCGATCGAGAAGCGCCTCGCCACCCGCTATCTCGACCATCGCGCGACCAGCATCGACGAGGCGCTGGAGATCATCGCCAAGGCGACCGCGCCGACCAGCGTCGGTCTGCTCGGCAACGCCGCCGAAGTGCTTCCCGACATGGTCGCCCGCGGAATCCGTCCCGACGCCGTCACCGACCAGACCAGCGCCCATGACCCGGCCAACGGCTATTGCCCGGCCGGCTGGTCCGTCGCCAAGTGGCAGGAGATGCGCGAGCGCGATTCGGCCGCGGTCGCCGCCGCCGCGCGTAAGTCGATGGCCGCCCATGTCGAGGCGATGCTCGCCTTCCAGAAAATGGGCATCCCCACCTTCGACTATGGCAACAACATCCGCCAGGAGGCCTTCGACGCCGGCGTCGCACGAGCCTTCGACTTCCCCGGCTTCGTCCCGGCCTACGTCCGGCCCTTGTTCTGCCGCGGCATCGGCCCGTTCCGTTGGGTCGCCTTGTCGGGCGATCCCGAGGACATCTACCGCACCGACCAACGG
>JAKFFL010000086.1:0-6510 GCA_036675225.1 Sphingomonas sp.
CGTCGAATGGCCCGACAAGCAGGCCCGCGACGAGGCCTGGGCCAAGATCATGTCGGACGAGAGCCTGAAGCCCGAGGGCGAGATGCCATTCAACGGCCAGCGCATGTTCTGGGGCGGGTTCGAGAACATCGTCGACACGGCCGAGGCCCGGACGCCCGTCACCGCCTGAATCGAACGGCAACCGACAAGGAAGGAGGGCGAGCATGAGCGACGTCCGCACCGACCCCGCGCCCGAGCCGCACGCCTGCAGCGAGGCGCACGGCAGCCACATCTGGTACGAGCTGATGACGACCGACCCGGACGGCGCCAAGCGATTCTACGACGCCGTCATTGGCTGGGACATCGGCCCGCCGCACGACGACATCGGCTATCGCATGATCGGCCGTTCGGACGGCGGCAATGCCGGTGGCGTGCTGCCCCTGGACGCCGAGATGCAGGCGCACGGGGCGCGGCCGATGTGGACGGCATACATCGCTGTCGATGACGTGGATGGCACGGTCGCCGAGGTCGAGGCCAAGGGAGGCAGGACTCTGATGCCGCCCCGCCAGATTGACCAGGTCGGGCGCATCGCCATGGTCGCCGACCCGCAGGGCCATGCCTTCTACATGATGACTCCGACCCCGCCGGCGGATGACCTGGACGCCAAGAGCGACGTCTTCTCGCCCGACCAACCGCAACGGGTGTCGTGGAACGAATTGTCGACCCCGGATCCCGCCGCCGCCCGCCGCTTCTACGGCGAGCTGTTCGGCTGGGTCAGCGACGACTTCATGGATATGGGCGAATATGGCGAATATCGCTTCTTCGACTATGGTGGCACGCGGATCGGCGCGGTCTGCGGCGTCATGCCGGGCGGATCAGGCGGCTGGCGCTATTACGTCCTGGTGCCCTCCATCGGCCGCGCGATCGAAGCGGTGAAGGCCGGCGGCGGCCAGGTCAGCGTGGGCCCACATGAAGTGCCGGGCGGCGACCACATCATCATCGGCCACGACCCGCAGGGCGCGGAGTTCGCCTTGGTCGGCAAGCAATGAAGGAAGCAATCATGGCCAGCGACAAGCTCATCACCTGCCTGTGGTTCGACAAGGGCGAAGCGCGCAAGGCGGCCGAATTCTACGCCAGGACCTTTCCCGACAGCGAAGTCGGCAAGCCCTACCATGCGGCCGCGGAATATCCGGGCGGTCATGAGGGCGACGAGCTGACCGTCGACTTCACCTTGCTTGGCCAGTCGTTCGTCGGGCTCAATGGCGGCCCCAATTTCAAGCCCAATGAGGCCGTCAGCTTCATGGTCGTCACCGAGGACCAGGCGGAAACCGACCGTTACTGGAACGCGATCGTCGGCCATGGCGGACAGGAAAGCGAGTGCGGCTGGTGCAAGGACCAATGGGGCTTCTCCTGGCAGATCACGCCGCGGGTGCTGCTCGATTCCATGCAGAACCCCGACAAGGCGGCCGCCAAGCGCGCGTTCGAGGCGATGATGACGATGCGCAAGATCGACGTCGCCACGATCGAGGCAGCGATCGCCGGACAGCCCGCCGATGCGTAAGCTGACCGGGGCCGTCTTCCAGTCGCTCGACGGGGTCATGCAGGCGCCGGGCGGGCCGGAGGAGGACCGCTCCGGCGGGTTCGCGCTGGGCGGTTGGCTGGCCGGCTTCTATGATGAGGAATTCGGCGAAGAACTCGATCGGCTGTTCTCGGGCCCGTTCGACCTGCTTCTGGGCCGCCGGACCTACGACATTTTCGCCGCCTATTGGCCGTATAACCAGGACAATCCCGTCGGCGCTAAGTTTCAGCAGGCCGGCAAATATGTGCTGACACATTCGGACCAGCCGCTGCAGTGGGACAATAGCCACCGGGTCGAAAGCATCGACGCGCTCGCCAGGCTCAAGCAGGCCGACGGACCGGGCCTAGTCATCCAGGGCAGCAGCACGCTCTACCCGCAGCTTCTGGAAGCGGGGTTGATCGACCGGCTGGTCCTGATGACCTTCCCGGTCGTGCTGGGCCAGGGCAAGCGCCTGTTCGGCGAGGGAACGGTGCCCGGCACGATGCGAATGGTCGATCACAGGGTAACCGCCATCGGCACCGTCATCGCGACCTACGAACCCGCCGGCGAGGTAACGACCGGAACCTTTGCGACCAAGGAGCCGAGCCAAGCCGAGCTGGAACGGCGTGAGAAGGTTGAGGAAGGGGCTTGGTGAGCCTCCAACTCTTCGCCCATCCGTTCTCCAGCTACTGCCAGAAGGTCCTGATCGCCTTGTGGTCGGACGGCACCGAGTTCGAGTACCGGATGCTCGATCCCGACCATCCGGAGAACATGGAAGAGCTTGAGCGGCACTGGCCGTTCCGGCTGTTCCCGCTGCTGCTCGATGCTGGCCAGGCGGTGGTCGAAACGACCTGCATCGTCGAGCATCTGCAGGCCCACCACCCCGGCCCGAACCGATGGATTCCGGACGGAGACCTCGGGCGGCGCGTCCGCTTCCTCGACCGGTACTTCGACCTTTATGTCATGAACAACATGAACGCCCCTGTGTCCGACGCGCTTCGGCCGGAAGGTTCGCGAGACCCCTATGGCGTCGACCGGGCGATGGCGCGGCTGCGCACGGCCTACGACTGGCTCGAGGCCAATCTTGGCGACGGGCCGTGGGCGGTTGGCGAGCAATTCACGCTTGCCGATTGCGCCGCGGCGCCGTCCTTGTTCTACGCCGACTGGGTCGAGGAAATCGGGCCCGGGCGGCCGAGGCTGTCAGCCTATCGCGCACGGCTGCTGGCCCATCCAATCGTCGCCCGCGCCGTCGACGAGGGCCGGCCGTACCGCCATTTTTTCCCGCTCGGCGCGCCCGACCGCGATTAGGCGAAGGCGCGCGCGACCTTGAGCTTCTGCCAGGCGGCAAGGACCTCGCCGAGCTTGCGTTCATGGCTGCGGTCGCCGCCGTTGCGGTCGGGATGGAAGCGCCGGACCAGTTCCGAATAGCGGCGCCGGACGGCGTGCAGATCGGTGTCCTCCCTGAGCCCGAGGGCGCCGAGCGCATGGCGCTCCTCGCCGGTGAAGCGCGACATCTGGCGGCGGGCGACGCCGGGCCGGAATCGGGCCGAGATGGCATCGAGCGGATCGCGGAAATCCGACCAGGCCGGGCCGCGATCGGCGCCGGCGACCGAGAAGGCGCGCGTTTGCCGCTCCCAGCCGGCGATCGGCGACTGCGCCGCCTCGATCTCGTCCGGAGTCATGCCGTCGAAGAAATTGTAGCGGGCGTTGTGCTCGCGAACATGGGTCAAGCACAGCCAGCGCCAGGCTCCCGGCCCGTCGAAGTCGCCGGGCCTGAGCGGCGCCCGGAACTCGCCGGGCTCATCGCAGCCATCCGCGCAGCAGCGCTCGGCCGCGCCCTCCACCCTTCCGTGCAATCGTCCCGATTTGGTCGCCAACGCTTCCTCGTCTCCTCAACCCTTCTATATAAGGCGAATGAGCGAGCCTTCCACTGGCCCTGTTGCCACCGAAATGCGCCGCCGGCTCGAGGCGGCGCTTCAGCCGACCGTCCTGGCGCTGATCGACGACAGCGAGCAGCATCGCGGCCATGCCGGCCACAATCCGGCCGGCGAATCGCATTTCAGCCTGGTCATCGAAAGCGCCGCCTTCACCGGCAAGTCGCGCGTCGAGATGCAGCGCCTGGTGCATGCCGCGCTCGGCGACTTGCTAGAGGAGCGAGTGCACGCGCTGTCGATTGCCGCCAGGGAGCCGAAAACATGATCGAACAGACAATAACTCCGGTCACCCACGACCTCGGCGCCTTCAAGGTGCGGCGGGCGCTGCCGGCGCGGGAGCGGACGATGGTCGGGCCGTTCATCTTCGTCGACCAGTTCGGCCCGGCCCAAATGGTGCCGGGGGAAGGCATGGACGTGCGGCCGCACCCGCATATCAATCTGGCGACCGTCACGTATCTGTTCGACGGCGCCATCCAGCACAAGGACAGCCTGGGCCATGACCAGCGCATCGAGCCGGGCGCGATCAATTTGATGACCGCGGGCCGAGGCATCGTCCATTCGGAGCGCTCGCCGGCCGATACAAGGGCGCGCGGCCCCAGCTTCTACGGCATGCAGACCTGGCTGGCGCTGCCCGACGGGCACGAGGAGATCGATCCGGCCTTCGAGCATGTGCCGGAAAACGGGCTGCCTTTGATCGAGGACAACGGCGTTTCGGCCCGCGTGCTGATGGGCACGTTATGGGGCCGCACCGCCGACACGACATGCCACAGCGCGACCATCTATGCCGATTTGATGCTGGACACCGGCGCGTCGCTGGCGATTGACGCCGAGGCCGACGAGCGGGCGATCATGGTCACCGAAGGGCTGGCCGAGCTCGACGGAGAAAGACTGGAGCCGTTCACGCTCTACGTGCTGGCACCTGGCCATGTGATGACTTTGCGTGCGTCGAGCCCGAGCCGGGCGCTGCTGATGGGCGGCGAGGCCTTCGCCACCAGGCGCCATGTCCACTGGAACTTCGTCAGCTCGTCGCGGGACCGCATCACCCAGGCCAAGGAGGACTGGATCGCGCGCCGTTTCCCGCTGGTGCCGGGCGACGAGGAGGAGTTCATCCCCTTCCCCGCCGTGCCCAAGACGGTCAGCTATCCTTGAGCGAGTTCCAGCGCGTCGCGCTTTCGACCGGGGTAACGCTGAATGTCGCGCTGGCCGGGCCAGCCGATGCGCCGCCGGTCATCCTGCTGCACGGCTTTCCCGAATCGCACCGCACCTGGCGCGGCCTGGCGCCGTTGCTGTCGAACGCGTTCCGGCTGGTCATGCCCGACCAGCGCGGCTTTGCCGGCTCCGACCGGCCGCAGGATGCCGAAGCCTATCGGGCGGACATTTTGGTCGATGACATATTCGCGCTGGCCGAGGCGCTGGCCATCGAGCGCTTCGCATTGGTCGGCCATGACTGGGGCGGGGCGATCGCCTGGCCGACGGCGCTGCGCGGCGATCCGCGGCTGACGCGACTGGCGGTCATCAATGCGCCGCATCCGGTCATCTTCCAGAAGAGCCTGATCGAGGATCCCGACCAGCGCGCCGCGTCGCAATATATCAATGCCTTCCGCACGCCCGGCTTCGAAAAAGCGGCGGCGGCGATGGGTTGGGAGACGCTGTTCGACAAGAGCTTCTCCGGCCATGTCGATCTGGCCATCATTTCTCCAGAAGAGCGCGCTCAATATATCGCCGAATGGTCGCAGCCCGGCGCCTTCGCCGCCATGCTAAGCTGGTACCGCGCCTCGCAGCTGATCGTCCCGCCACCGGGCGCAACCGTGCCGATTCCCGACTGGATGCTCGGCGCCTTCCCCAAGGTGCCGGTACCGACCCTGGTCATCTGGGGGCTGCGGGACAAGGCGCTGCTGCCGCTACAACTCGACGGCCTGGAAAGCCTGGTCCCGGATCTCGCCATTCACCGCATCGCCGATGCCGGCCATTTCGTGCCGTGGGAGAAGCCTGACGCGGTGGCGGCGGCGCTCAAGCCTTTCCTTGCCGGCGCCGGCGCGGCATAGGCCGGGCCATGTCCGCAACCCGATCCCGTTCCCGTTCGGCCGCCCGGCTCGCCGCCGTCCAGGCGCTCTACCAGATGGAGATGGAATCAACCCCGCTGGCCAAATTGCTGCACGAATTCCACCAGCACCGGCTGGGCGCGACCATCGAGGACGACACCTATGCCGAGGCCGAGGTCGATTTCTTCGACGATATCGTCACCGGCGCCGATGCGCGGCGTGATGAGATCGACGGCCTCATCGCCGCCCGGCTGGCGGAGGGCTGGAGCCTGGAGCGGCTCGACCGGCCGATGCGCGCGATCCTGCGCGCCGGCGCCTATGAGTTGATCGCCCGCCCCGACGTGCCGGTGGCGAGCGTCATCACCGAATATGTCGACGTCGCCCACGCCTTTTACGACAAACGCGAGACCGGGTTTGTCAACGGCCTGCTCGATACGATTGCGAAGGGAGTGCGCCAATGACCCCGATCCTCCCCCCTTGGGGGAGGTGTCAGCCGCAGGCTGACGGAGCGGGCCTGCAGGCAATCGCGGGCCCTCCGTCGTGCTTCGCACGCCACCTCCCCCGGGGGGGGAGGAGCTGAAGTGCGGGAATCGGAGGTCATCGACCGCCTGAAGCGCATCGCGACCGATCCGGCGGCGCGCGAGTTGGCCGACGACGCCGCCGTGCTCGGCGGTTTCGTCATCACCCATGACACGATCGCCGAGGGGGTCCATTTCCTGCCGTTCGATCCGCCGTCGTCGGTCGGCTGGAAACTGGTGGCGGTCAATTTGAGCGACCTCGCCGCCAAGGGGGCGGCGCCGCGCGCCGCCTTGCTGTCGATGGCGATCGGCGATCCCGACTGGGACGAGGCCTTCCTGGATGGCATCGAGGCGGCCTGCGAAAGCTATGGCGTCAGCCTGATCGGCGGCGACACCATTGCCTTGCCGCGCGGCGCGCCGCGGGTCCTGGGCATGACCGCGATCGGCGACGCCGGCGAGCGCACACCGGCGGGGTCGGG
>JAKFFL010000098.1:0-6455 GCA_036675225.1 Sphingomonas sp.
ATAATGAGCGAGAAGCCGCTTTGCAGCACTGGCGGGCATGAAGTCGCTATGGCATGGTCCGGCGCGATGGCGAAGACCCGACGTCCCGAATCCGGCAAGGATGCCCCGCGGCGCGGCTATGCGCGTGCCGCCGGCGAGCTTGTCGGGGACATTGCCGGCACGACCTTCAAGCGCTTCGGCTTCGTCCAGGGCGCCGTGGTCAGCCGCTGGGCCGAAATCGTCGGCGAGCGCTATGCCAAGGTCTCGACACCCGAATCGATCCGCTTTCCGGCGGGGAGGAAGTCGGATGGCACCCTCACTTTGACCGTCGAGGGAGCCCATGCGCCGCTGATGCAGCATTTGGCGCCCCTGATCATGGAGCGGGTCAATCGCTTCTTCGGATATTCGGCGATCGGCAAGGTTGCCTTCCGCCAGGGACGGCAGGCCAAGGCTGCGCCAAAGGTCGAACGGCCCGCGTCGGCCCCGGTGCCGAAGTCACTTGGCGAGGGCCTTCGGCAAATCGCCGATCCCGAGCTTCGCGCCTGCCTCGAATCGCTGGCTGCAAAGCTTGCCGGTTCGCGCGGCGCGCCGGCTATCGAGCCAGAACCCAAACCTGATATTCCAGTCATTTTCCGGAGCGAATGATAGTGATGAAGATTAGCTACCTGATCCTCGGTTCGGCGGCGCTTCTCGCCACCGCGTGCAATGCCGAAAAGGGCGCGAGCAACACAACCGCCGCCGAAGTCACCGCGGCGCCGGTCGCCGCCCCCAACAACGGCGACTGGTCGACGATCGTCAGCAAGACGGCCGAGGGCGGTTTCCTGATGGGCAATCCCAATGCCAAGGTGAAACTGGTCGAGTTTGCATCGATGACCTGCCCGCACTGTGCCGAGTTCGAGGAAACGGGCGTCAAGCCGCTGATCGAAAATTATGTGAAGAAGGGCCTCGTCTCATACGAGTTCCGCAATTATGTGCGCGATCCGTTCGACGTCACGGCCTCGCTGATCGCCCGCTGTGGCGGAGAAGCAAGCTTCTTCGGCCTCACCCGTAGCCTATTTGCGGACCAGCGCGGCTGGGTCGGGAAGATCCAGGCCGCCGACCCTGCCCAGATGCAGGCGCTTCAGACGATGCCGCCGGCACAGCAGTTTGCGACAATCGCCGAGATCGCGGGGCTGAAGCAATTCGCCTCGATGCGCGGAGTCCCGCGGGCCAAGGCCGAAGCGTGCCTGGCCAATGAGGCGGACGTCAACCAGCTGGTCCAGATGAACAGCGACGCAGTGTCACAGTTCCCCAATTTTCCCGGTACGCCAGCCTTCCTGATCAATGGCTCGCTGGTGGAATCAACCGCAAGTTGGGAAGCGCTGGAGCCCAAGATCAAGGAAGCGCTGGCCAGCTAGAATGAGCGACAAGGGGGTCGAGCGTTGCGTTTCCGCCGGCTGAAACTCAGCGGTTTCAAAAGCTTCGTCGAGCCTGCCGAACTGCGCATCGAGCCGGGGCTGACGGGAGTTGTCGGCCCCAACGGCTGCGGCAAGTCCAACCTGCTGGAAGCGATCCGCTGGGTGATGGGCGAGGGCTCGCCCAAGTCGCTTCGCGGCGGCGGGATGGAAGATGTCATCTTCGCCGGCACCGCGACGCGGGCGGCGCGCGACTTTGCGGAAGTGTCGCTGCTGATCGAGCGTGACGCGGGCGAAGGCGACGACAGCCGGGAAGGCGAAAGTGAGGTCACGCGCCGGATCGAGCGCGGTGCGGGCTCGGCTTACCGGATCGACGGCCGCGATGTCCGGCAGAAGGATGTCTCCCTGCTGTTCGCCGACGCCGCGACCGGCGCCCATTCGCCCGCGCTGGTCAGCCAGGGGCGGATCGGCGCGGTGATCGCGGCGAAGCCGGTCGAGCGCCGGATGATGCTCGAAGAGGCGGCGGGGATTTCCGGCCTCCATGCGCGGCGCAAGGACGCCGAAGCCAAGCTGCGCGCGACCGAGGTCAACCTTCAGCGCCTCGATGAATTGCTGTCCGACCAGGAAGCACGCGCGTCCGCGCTTCGGAGGCAAGCGCGGGCGGCGGAACGCTATAGGGCGCTGACCGACAAGATACGGCTAGCCGAAGGCAAGCTGGTGTTTGCTCGCTGGGCGGAAGCGGACCGCGCGGCGAGCGAGGCGGCCGAGGAGGCAAAGTCCGCCGAAATCGAGGTCGCCCGGCTTCAAGCGGCGATGCAGGCGGCACAGGCGCTGCAGGAGCGAGCGGCCGAGGCGCTGGCCGAGAGGCGCGAGGCTGCGGTCGCGGCGCGCGATGCCTCGCGCACGCTTGCGCATGAATTGGCGACGGCTCGGGCGAAGCGCGACACGGTCGTCCGGCGGCTGGCCGAACTTGAGCGCTTGGCGCAGGCTTTGTCGGCGGAAACGGCGCGTGAAGTGGCGTTGAAGGCCGACGCGGCGCGAGCGGTCGAGACTCTGGACGAGGAGCGGCGCCAGATCGACGAGCGCCTGGCCGACGCCGAGACGATCGCGGCCCGGATTGCTTCCGAGTTGACGGCGACCGAAGCCAAATCGCGCGAGGCCGAAGCGGCGCTGGCCGCGCTTCTCGCCAAGGAAGCGGCGATGCGCGCCGAACGGCGGGTCGCCGAGGCGGCGCTCGATGCCGCTCGCACCCAGGCCAGCAGGATCGCCGCGGAAGAGGAGCGGCTGGCTCAGCAGCTAGCGGCAATCGGCGACGGGGCTGAGCAGCGCGACGGTATCGAACAGGCGCAGCGCGACGGCGCAGCGGCGGCGCAGACTCTCGCCAATGCCGAGCAGGCGCTGGCAAGGGCCGAGCAGGGACGGTCTGATGCTGCTGTTGCGCGCGACGAGGCGGAAAGCCGGCTGGCGGCCGCCCGCGCTGCGCTCAGTGCCGCGACGGCGGAACGGGATGCGTTGACGCGGGCGCTGGACCATGGCGGCGGGGCGGCGCTGGCCGAGATCAAGGCAGCGCCCGGCTTTGAGCGCGCGCTCGCCGCCGCGCTGGGCGAGGACATCGAGGCAGTGCTTGGCGACGATGGCCCGAGGCGTTGGCAGGGGAGCGAGCGCCAGAGTGGCGATCCCGCCCTGCCGCCGGGCCTTGTCCCGTTGCTCGATCACGTCGAGGCGCCCGCTGCGCTTCATCGGCGATTGTCGCAGGTAGGTGTCGCGGAATCCGATGGCGGACAGCCGCTGGCGGTCGGGCAGCGGCTTGTGACCCGCGACGGGGTTATGCGGCGCTGGGACGGATTTGTCAGCATTGGTGGCGGCGCAGCTGCGGCCGAGCGGCTGGTGAGGGTCAATCGGCTGGCCGACATCCAGACCGCCATTCCTGGGCTGGAAAAGGCGGTGGGCGGCGCTGTTACCGCTCGCGACGCTGCTGCGGCGGCGGTGGAGAATCACCGGCGCGAAGCCGAAGAGGCGCGTCAGGCCGCCTCCAATGCCGAACGTGCGGCCAGGGACGCCGCGCGGGCGGGGGACTCAGCCGCGACGGCGCTGGAACGGCTGGACGCGCAAAAGGCCGGGCTTGCGGATCGCCGGTCCGATCTGCTGCCGCTGGCTGCGGCCGCGGCGGAAGCGGTCGAGGTGGCGGCGAAAGCCTTGGCCACCTTGCCGGATCCGGACGATCTTCAGGCCGAAGTCGACCGGGCGCGCTCCGCCGCCTCCGAAGCTGGCGAAGCGGTTGCGGATTGCCGGGCCCGCTCCGCAACCCGGGCGCGCGAAACCGCCGCCGACCGCGAGCGCCATGCCGCGGCGGGCCGAGAGGCGGCCGAATGGCGCACCCGCGGGCTGCAGGCCGAGGAGCGGCTGGCGGGGACCGCCGCCCGCGCCATGGCGATGGAGGAGGAGCAGGAGGAGCTGACAGGCGAGCCCGAGCGCCACGCGGCCGACATCGAGCGGCTGGAGCGCCAGGGCGGCACCAGCGAGGCCGATGTTGCAAGGACAGCCGGCGCCGAGCGGGATGCACAGGAAGCGGTCGCGGTTGCCGGCCGGGCGCTGTCAGAGGCTGGCGAGGCCTTCGCGGCAGCGCGCGAGGCGCGGGCCGGTGCGCTGGCTCGCGCAGAGGCTCAGGTCGAGCGGCGCCAGGAATATGCCCGCATCTGCGGCGAGCGGTTCGAATGTCCGCCGCCGCTGCTGCCCGACAAGTTGAGTTTCGATTCCTCGAACCTCGGCGATCCCGAAGCGGAAAAAGAACGGCTGGAGCGGCTGACGGCCGAGCGCGAGCGGATCGGGCCAGTTAATCTCGTGGCCGAGCAGGAGCTGGCCGAGCTTGACGAACAGGCAGCGCAGAATGTCGCGGAGAAGGAGGAGCTAGCCCAGGCGATCCTTCGTCTGCGCGGATCGATCGGCAGCCTCAACCGCGAGGGCCGCGTGCGGCTGCTCGACGCGTTCGAGAAGGTCGACGCGCATTTCCGCAGCCTGTTCACGACCCTGTTCGACGGCGGCCAGGCCCATCTGGAGTTGGTCGAGAGCGACGACCCGCTGGAGGCTGGGTTGGAAATCATGGCGCAGCCACCGGGCAAGCGCTTGAGCGCGCTGACCCTGCTGTCGGGCGGCGAGCAGGCGCTGACCGCGGTCGCGCTGATCTTCGCGTTGTTCCTGACCAATCCTGCGCCGATCTGCGTGCTCGACGAGGTCGATGCGCCGCTCGACGACGCCAATGTCGACCGCTTCTGCGACCTGCTCGACCGGATGAGCGGCGAGACCGATACCCGCTACCTGATCGTCACCCACAACGCGGTGACCATGGCCCGAATGCACCGCCTCTACGGCGTAACGATGATCGAGCGGGGGGTCAGCCGCCTCGTTTCGGTCGACCTCGGCGGTGCGGAGGAGCTATTGGCGGCGGAGTGAGCCGCCCTTTCATCCCGCCCTATCCGCCGCGCCAGCCGAAGCCAGTCGCCAGCTGGCGCGGGTTTTTCGGCGAGCGGGCACGGACGGCGGTTTACGGCTGGTCCGAGTTTGCGTTCCGGACCAACCATCTCAAGCGCCACATCATCGGCTTCACCGTCCATGTCGTGCTCGATCCGGACATGGTCGAGCGGGTGCTGCTCGACAACGCCGCCAACTACGCCAAGCCCGACATCGTCAAGTCGCTGCTCGATCCGATCATCGGAAGCGGGCTGCTGACGTCGGACGCCGAGCTGTGGCGCGAACAGCGGCGGATTGTCGCCGCGACCTTTTCTCCCGCGGCGGTCGAGGCGCAGCAGGCCAAGTTCGTCGAAGTGGCCCGCGCCATGATGGCCCGCTGGGAGAACGACGAGCGGCGCGACATGGCCGCCGAGGCTACCTGCACCACCATGACAATCATCGCCCACGCACTGTTCGGCGGCGACCCGCGGCTGACGTCGGAGCAGTCGATGCAGCAGATCTCCGCGGCGATCGAGGGATTCTCCGAAGCGCGACTGCTGGCTTTGTTGCGGCTGCCGCAATTCCCGGTGACGCCCAAGGGAAGGGCCGGGAAGCGCGGGCAGGTTCACCTTCGCCGCACGCTGACTGAGGTGGTCGAGGATCGCTGGAATGGTCGGATCGGCGGCGACTTCCTCACCGGGATGATCGACGCGCTGCGCGAACGTTTTCCGCCGGACGAGGCGAAGCGGCTGGCGGTCGACAATGCCGCGACCTTCTATCTCGCGGGCCATGAGACGACCGCCAATGGGCTGGCGTGGACCCTGTACCTGCTCGCCGCCCAGCCCGAGCTGCAGGAGGAGTTGGCGGCGGAAGCGCTGGATGCGCTCGCTGGAGGTGCGGACGACGTCGCCGAGCGGACCCCGCGATTGCGGCTGTTCTGGATGGAATCGCTCCGCCTTTACCCGCCGGTGCCACGATTCGACCGGCAGGCGATCGGTCCCGACCGTTTGAGCGGTGTGGACGTGGAGCCGGGCGATATCGTCTCGATCTGGCCGTGGCTGCTGCAGCGCCACCGCAAGCTTTGGGACGAGCCCGATGCGTTCATTCCCGACCGCTTTGCCGAGAAGGGCGGGCGACACCGCTTCCAGTATCTTCCGTTTGGAGCCGGCCCCAGAACCTGCGTCGGTGCCCAGTTCGCGACGGCGGAGGCGCTAACGGTGCTCGCCCATTGGCTAAGCGAATGGCGGTTCGCCGAGGCCGGGCATGATGTTCGCCCGGCCGGGATGGTGACTCTGCGTCCGGGTGGTGGGCTTCCCCTGCGCTTGGAGCATCGCTGATCATTACGGCAAAGATTCGCTATTGCGAATGACTATCAATAACGCTAGGCGCCCCTCAACACCGATACCGGTTCAAAGGGGATCTTCAAATGTTTCGCGCGTCGTTCGCATCTTTGCTTGCCACCACCATGCTCGCTGCTCCGGCCTTCGCGGCGGACACATCGGCAGAGACAACGGCCGAGCAGGGCGAAACGATCGTCGTCACCGGCCAGCGGCAGGAATATGGGGTCAAGGCGACCAGCACCGCGACCAAGACCAACACCGACATCAAGGACATCCCCCAGGCGCTGACCGTCAT
>JAKFFL010000188.1:0-6453 GCA_036675225.1 Sphingomonas sp.
GAGGGTGCGCTGGCCGGTGGTGCGGATCAGCGCCTTGATGGCGGCGAGGCCGAGGGGCGGCAGGCTGGCGAGCCTGGAGGCGACGGCGCCGACCTCGGCATCCAGCGCCTCGTCGTCGACCGCTTTCCAGATCAGGCCCCAGTCGGCGGCGGTGGCGGCCGGCAGCGGCTCGCCGGTCAGGGCGAGGCCGAGGGCGCGGGCCTGGCCGACCAGCCGCGGCAAATGCCAGCTGCCGCCGCTGTCGGGGATCAGGCCGAGGGCCGAGAAGCTCTGGATGAATTTCGCCGATCCGGCGGCGATGACGATGTCGCAGGCGAGCGCGACGCTGGCGCCGGCGCCGGCGGCAACGCCGTTGACCCGGGCGATGACCGGCTGGGGCATGGCGGCGAGGCGGCGGACCAGCGGGTTCCAGCATGCCTCGACCGTCTCGCCCAGGTCGACGGCCTCTCCGGGGGCGACGGCGCGGTCGTTCAAATCCTGGCCGGCGCAAAACCCGCGGCCGGCGCCGGTCAGGACGATTACGCGCGCGCCCGCCGCCTCATCAAGCGCGGACTGCAGCTCGGCGTGCATTTGGCGCGTGAAGCTGTTCAGCCGGTCGGGCCGGTTCAAGGTGATGCGGGCGACCTGATCGCGCTGGTCGAGGATGATGGTTTCGTATGGCATTTTTGTCCGTCACCCCGGCCTTGAGCCTGGGTCTGCCTTTCATTCCTTGTCAAAGGAGAAGGCGGATGCCGGGTCAAGCCCGGCATGACGGGCAGGGGGCTAGGCCGCCACCGTCTCCATCGCGTCCCCGAGCAATGTGTAGGACCGAAGCCTCGCCTCAGGGTCGTAAATTTGCGAGGTGATCATCAGCTCGTCCGCACCGGTGCGCTCGATGAATTCATTCACGCCTTTGCGTACCGTTTCGCGGTTGCCGATCGCGGAGCAGGACAGCATTTGGTCGAGCATCAGCTGCGCATTCATCGGGAGGGTGTCGGCAAAGCCGGGGACCGGCGGCTGAAGTTGCGTGGCCTTTCCCGCGCGGAGATTGACGAACGCCTGTTGCATCGAGGTGGCGAGCACCCGCGCCTCGGCATCGGTGTCCGCCGCGAAGACGTTGAACCCGAGCATCACATAGGGGAGGTCGAGCTGGCCCGACGGCTGGAACCGCTCGCGGTAGACGCGGATCGCCTCCATCATCTGGGCGGGCGCGAAATGGGAGGCGAAGGCGTAGGGAAGCCCCAGCATCGCCGCCAGTTGCGCACCGAACAGGCTGGAGCCTAGGATCCAGATTGGGATGTCGAGGCCCTCGCCGGGAATGGCCCGGACCCGGCGATCCTTGCCGCCACGGAAATACTCAATCAGCTCGACGACGTCGCGCGGGAACTGGTTCTCGTCGGAGGCCAGGTTGCGGCGAAGCGCAAAAGCGGTTGCCTGGTCGGTGCCGGGCGCGCGCCCGAGGCCGAGATCGATCCGCCCGGGGAACAGCGACTCCAATGTGCCGAATTGCTCGGCGATCGTCAGCGGGGCGTGATTCGGAAGCATGATTCCGCCGGCCCCGATGCGGATGGTCGAGGTGCGGCCGCCGACGTAGGCCAAGGCCACGGCCGTCGCGGCGCTGGCAATCCCGGGCATGGAATGATGTTCGGCCATCCAAAAGCGCTTGAAACCAAGCTGCTCCGCATGAGCGGCAAGATCGCCCGAATTGTGGAGTGCCTCGCGGGCGGTCGAGCCCTCGGCGATCGGCGAAAGGTCGAGAACGGAAAGCTGGGCCATCGCGTGGAGATGGGGTGGGTTCAGGCGATTTGAAGCCGTGCGGCACAATCGCTACATGGCAGTGCATGTACACGACCGAGCTCAGCAAGATCGTCCAGCCGATCGAATCCAGCGACGATCCGGCTCTGCTCGAGGCGTTCGAGGCGCGGGTGGCGGCGGACGAGTTCATCGAGCCCAAGGACTGGATGCCCGAGGCGTATCGGAAAACCCTGGTGCGTCAGATTTCGCAGCATGCCCACAGTGAGATCGTCGGCATGCTGCCCGAGGGGAATTGGATCACGCGGGCGCCGTCACTCAGGCGCAAGGCGATCCTGCTCGCCAAGGTCCAGGACGAGGCGGGGCACGGGCTGTATCTTTATTGCGCGGCGGAGACGCTCGGCACCAGCCGCACCGAGATGATCGAGGCGCTGCATTCGGGCAAAGCCAAATATTCGACCATCTTCAATTATCCGACGCTGACCTGGGCCGACATCGGCGCCATCGGCTGGCTAGTCGACGGGGCGGCGATCATGAACCAGGTGCCGCTGCAGCGCACCAGCTACGGCCCCTATGCCCGCGCAATGGTCCGGGTGTGCAAGGAGGAAAGCTTCCACCAGCGCCAGGGCTATGAAATCATGATCGCGCTGGCGAACGGTTCCCCTGAGCAGCGGCGCATGGCGCAGGACGCCTTGAACCGCTGGTGGTGGCCGAGCCTGATGATGTTCGGCCCGCCCGACGAGAACAGCCCCAATACCGAGCGATCGATGCGCTGGCGGATCAAGCGCGAGACCAATGACGAGTTGCGGCAGAAGTTCGTCGACATCAGCGTCCCGCAGGCCGAGTTCCTGAAGCTGACGGTGCCGGACCCCGACCTGAAGTGGAACGAAGCCAAGGACGGCTATGATTTCGGCGCCGTCGACTGGGACGAATTCTATGCCGTCGTGCGCGGCGAGGGGCCGGTGGCGAAGGAGCGCATGACCGCTCGCCGCGAGGCGTGGGAGACCAATGCCTGGGTGCGCGAAGCGGCGGCGGCGCATGCATCGAAGCGGCAGGCCCGGGAGGCGGCGTGAGCAATGACTGGCCGCTCTGGGAGGTCTTCGTCCGGGCCAGGGGCGGCCTGGCGCATCGCCACGTTGGCAGCGTTCATGCTCCTGACAAGGAGCTCGCCCTGCGCCACGCGCGCGACACCTACACGCGGCGGCTAGAGGGCGTCAGCCTGTGGGTGGTGAGGTCCGACGCCATCGTCGCTTCCGACCCTGACGAGGCCGGGCCAATGTTCGAGCCGGCCGAGGACAAGATCTACCGCCACCCGACCTTCTATGACATCCCGGACGAAGTGAAGCACATCTGATGCCGTCGCTGCCGGCCATCGAGAAGGACGTGCAGAAGCGCGCCGAGCGGCGGCGGCCGAAGGGCGCGTTCGACGAGCCCGAGGCGGAAGAAGCAAATGCCGATCCGCTGGAAGACGCTTATTACCAATATCTGCTGCGGCTGGGCGACGACGCGCTGATCCTCGGCCAGCGGCTTTCCGAATGGTGTGGCCATGCGCCGTCGGTCGAAGTCGATTTGAGCCTCGCCAATCTGGCGCTCGACCTGATTGGGCAGGCAACTCACATCTTCAACCAGGCCAACAATGGGGACGGCGACGAGCTGGCGTTCAAGCGTGATGTACTCGATTTCACCAATTGCCTGCTGGTCGAGCAGCCCAACGGCGATTTCGCGCGGACGATAGTCCGGCAACTGCTCTATTCGACCTGGCAGCACATGCTGTTCCAGCAGCTCGCCGAAAGCCCGGACCCGTTCCTGTCGGCGATCGCCGCCAAGGCGGTCAAGGAAGTCGCCTATCACCGCGAGCTGGCGAGCGAATGGACGGTTCGGCTGGGTGACGGCACGGAGGAGAGCGCGGCGCGGACCCGCGACGGGCTCGACTGGTGCTGGCGCTTCGTGCCGGAACTATTCGAGGTCGACGAGACGCTGGAGGAAATGATCGCCCGCCAGACGGTGCCTGACCCGCGCAGCTTCGAGGGCGAATATCGCGCCGCCATCGCCGACGTGCTGGGCGAGGCCCGGCTGGCGGTGCCCGACGATCAAAGGCCGATCCTCGGCGGCCGGCGCGGCCACCACAGCGAGCATCTCGGCCATTTGCTGGCGGTGATGCAGTTTCTGCCGCGCACCTATCCCGACGCCGTCTGGTAAGCGCGCATGGCCGAGCATTTTCACCGGTTGCGGGTTGCCGAGGTCGTTCCCGAGACCGACGAGGCGAACTCGATCCGTTTCGAAGTGCCCTGGGAACTGAAGGAGGCCTTCCGCTTCCGCGCCGGTCAGCATCTGACGCTACGCGCCGAGATCAATGGCGAGGAAGTGCGGCGCAATTATTCCTTGTGCACGGCGCCGCACGAGAACGATTTGATGGTGACGGTCAAGCGCATCGCCGGTGGCCTCTTTTCCAATTGGGTCGGCGATCATGTGAAGGCGGGCGACGAGTTGGACGTGATGCCGCCCCACGGCAGCTTCACGACGAATTTCGACCCCGGCGCGGCGCGGCACTATGTCGCTTTCGCCGGCGGCTCGGGGATCACGCCCGTAATGTCGCTGATCCGCACGGCGCTGGCCGAGGAACCGCGCAGCCGCTTCACTTTGTTCTACGGCAATCGCGATTCGACCTCGATCATTTTCCTGGAGGCGCTTGCCGGCGTGAAGGATCGCCATATGGGCCGGGTCGAGCTGTTCCACTTCCTCGACCAGGAAGAAGGCGACATCGATTTGTTCAACGGCATGCTCGATCGCGCGCGCTGCGACGAAGCGATCGCACAGCTGGTTGACGAGCCGAAGCAGGTCGACGCCTGGTTCATTTGCGGCCCCGGGCCGATGATGGACGCGGCCGAGGCGGCGCTCGCCGAGCGCGGCGTCGCCAAGGACCGCATCCATATCGAGCGGTTCATCGCCGACCGGCCGTCGGCGGCGCTGGCGGCGCAAATGCAGCAATTGCAGCAGGAAGCGGCGGGCCTGACGGTCAGTGTCACGCTCGATGGGCGCACGCGCAAGGTCGCGTTCGATAAGGCCAACATCCTCGACAGCGCGCTGGCCGCCGGGCTGCCGGCGCCGTTCGCCTGCAAGGCCGGCGTCTGCGCCACTTGCCGGGCCAAGGTGATCAAGGGCAAGGTCGAAATGGCGGTGCGCGACGGCCTCACCGACGAGGAAGTCGCCGCCGGCTATGTCCTCACCTGCCAGTCGGTGCCGGCGGGCGAGGGCGTGGCGGTGGATTATGACGCCTGAGCGCGCTAGACCGACCCCATGCTGACCACCAAAAGCAAGGGCCGGATCGCCGATCTCGATGCGGTTCGCAGCGATTCGCTGCTCAAGCTGATCGCGCTCGCCAATGCCGACACGCGGCCGGACAAGATCGACGTCGGCGTCGGCGTCTATCGCGATGGAAAAGGCCGCACGCCGGTGATGCGGGCGGTCAAGACGGCCGAAAAGAAGCTTTGGGAAACGCAGGATAGCAAAGCCTACCTGGGCAGCGCCGGCGACACGTTGTTCCCGCAATTGCTGCGGCCCATCCTGCTCGGTCCGCATGCGGGCGACGAGCGCATCGTCGGCGTCCAGACGCCGGGCGGTTGCGGCGCCCTGCGCCTTGGCTTTCAGCTAGTGCAGCGGGCCAACCCGGCGGCGCGGGTGCTGGTCGGACTGCCGACTTGGCCCAACCATGTCCCGATCGTCGCCGGCTGCGGTCTCGAGATCGTCGAATATCCCTATTACGATCGCGTTGGTCGTGAAGTCCGCTTCGGCGAAATGATGGCGGCAATTGAAGCGGCACGCGCCGGCGACGTCATGCTGCTGCACGGCTGCTGCCATAACCCGACAGGCGCGGACCTCGAGCAAGGCCAATGGCGCGAGGTAACGCGGGCCATTGCCGAGCGGGGCCTCATCCCGTTTGTCGACATCGCTTACCAGGGCCTGGGCCGGGGCCTGGATCAGGACGCGGCCGGGCTGTGGGGCGTTCTCGACGCCTGCGACGAGGTGCTCATCGCGCAAAGCTGCGACAAGAATTTCGGCATGTATCGCGACCGCGTCGGCTGCCTGTTCCTCAAGACGCCAAGCCGGGCGGCGAGCGACAATGCCATGGGCCATGTCCTGCAGATCGCGCGCGAAATGTGGTCGATGCCGCCCGATCATGGCGGCGCCGTCGTCCGCATGGTCTTGCAGGATCCGTCCCTGGCCGCCGACTGGCGCGCCGAGCTGGACGAGATGCGCGGCCGAATCCTGCGCATTCGCGAGCGGCTGGCCGCGGCCGACCCGAATCTCGCCTTTATCCGCGACCAGATGGGCATGTTCTCGATGCTGCCGGTGACCCCCGAGCAAGTGCTCGAATTGCGCGACAAACATGCGATCTACATGGCCGACAGCGGCCGGTTCAATGTGCTCGGCATGGCCGACGACGCGGTCGACCGCTTCGTCGCCACGGTCGCAGAGGTTGTCGGTGGCTGATGTCAATCCGCGCGGGGTCAGCGCGGTCGACTGGCAGCAGGTCGCCCGCCTGGTCCTGACCAGCCGGGCGATGGACCGGGTCGAGGAAGACCGGCTCGTTCCGGAAAGGAAGGTCCTCTACCAGTTCAGCGCGCGCGGCCACGACATGGCCCAGGTGCTGCTCGGCTTGCATCTGAAGGACGGCGACGCGGCCTGCGGCTATTACCGGTCGCGGCCCTTGCTGCTGGCCCT
>JAKFFL010000193.1:0-6452 GCA_036675225.1 Sphingomonas sp.
TCGGGCGCGGTCATGTCGGAACGGAACTTGGGCACTTGCTGCGCGTCGCGCCTGCTCTGGCGGATGATGTAGCGCCCGCCCTTCAGGCCGGTGACGAAGCTGATGCTGTCGAGATAGGGCCCGTTCAGCGTCCAGTCCTCGACCGCGCGGATGTCGTCGATCGCCCAGGCCGTGCTGACCCGGTTCCATTCGCGCGGCGGCGTGACCGCCATCGAACCGTCGCCGACCGAGACGCTGCGGGCGCGGACCAGCGAATAGCCGCCGAAGCCATAACCCTCGCCGCCCACGCTCGAACAGCCTGACAAAGCAAGGCCGGCGGCGACAATTGCGAACAAAGTGCGTTGCATGGATCCTTGCTCCCTTATGGCTGGAGCTGCTGGCGGATGAACGGCGCGTCGGGCGCGTTGGGTGCCATTGCCAGATAGCGGGTAAAGGCCTGGCGCGCCTCGGGCAGGCGGCCCGCCTTCTGCAGCATGATGCCGTGCCAGCGCCAGGCGTCGGGCGGCGCGTCTGGATAATGAACCGCGGCGGCATAGCCCAGGGCGGCGCGGGCATCGTCGCCGGCACGGTTACGCAGTCGCCAGACCTCGCCCTCATAGAAGCGCAGCAGGCCGTTCCAGCCGTCCTGGGCCAGGGTCTCGACGATATATTGGCTGGCACCCGGGTCGTTCAGCTTGACCTGGTCGTCGAGCAGCATCGGCCGGATATGACCGATCGCCTTCAAATACCGGTCCCGGCCGTCGTCGTAAGCGCGTCCCGCTACCGTCACTTCCGCCGCCGAGATGCCGAGGTCGGCGCGGCGCGTTTCCGGCAGCGGATGAGTCTCGAACAGCCCGATCCGCCGCTCGCGGCGCGTGCGGCGGCGATGGCGGGCCGACGCGTCGAGCTCGGCGATCAGCTGGTCCCAGGTCTCGGACATCGCCATCGGCCGCAGGCCCTGCTCGGCGATCAGCTTGAGGCCCATGGCGTCGGCCTCGGCCTCCAGCGTGCGGTTGTACTTGAGCAAGGTGAGGATCGTGCCGAGCTGTGCCAGCTGGACGAGATCGCCCATATGGACTCCGGCGGCGCCGCCGGCGACCCCGGCGCCCATCGCCAGGATCGAGAAGATGTCGGTCTTCATTCGCGCGTCGCGCCACTGGCGGATCTGGTGCTTGCGCAGGAAATGGCCCGATTCATGGGCGATGACCCCGGCCAGCTGCGCCTCGTTGCGCATCCGCAGGAGCAACCCTGAGAAAATGACCGAAAAGCCGGTCGGGAACATGACCGCGTTGAACTCGGGGATTCGCGCGACATAGATGCGCATGTCCCTGGCGGCCGGCCCGCCGACGCGGCCGATCAGGTCGCGGACATAATCGTTGGTCGCCTGGTCCTTGATCAGCAGGTTGGAGCCGCTGACTTCCTCCTCGACCCGGTCCATCAATTTCCAGATGCCGAGCTCGTCGCGGTCGGTCGGGCGATAGCCGGGGCCGATCAGCGGCACCATGCTGGCCGGCGGGATTCGGGCGCTGGCCACTCCGGTCGCCAGGCTGGCGGCGGCGATGCCGGCGCCGGCCAGCATCGCGCGACGGCTGAGCGCAAGGCAGTTGACGCACATCAGCTGCGCTCCTTCTGGCGCTGGCGAACGGCCCGGCCCGGCTTCATGCGGTCGAGCAGCCGGTCGACCATCTGCGCCGCGCCCTCCGGCTTGCGGATGTCGCCCATGTTGATTCCGGCGATCTGGGTGCCGGCCTGGAGGACGTTGAACCAGACCACCTCGCCGGTGCGAAGGTCGACCAGAGAGGCATAAGCGAACTGGCCGCCGCCGCCGATGTTGGGGGCGCAGAAGCCGACCACGCAGCCGGCGACGCCGAGCACCTGCAGCGCCACCCGCCCGGTCGAGGCGAAGCTGTCCTCGGCATAAAGGAACAGGGCATAATCCATGCCGGTGCGCTGACCGAGGCGGACCGCGTCCTGCCCGAGCGTCCAGTCGAGGCCCTTGCCGCGCTTGGTCGGCAAGTAGCGGCCCGAATAGCGGTGCAGCGCGATCGACTGGCCGACCGCATAATGCAGCCGCTCCAGTTCGGCGATCGTCTCCGGCTCGACGCCCGGCAGGCTGTCCCGGCGCTCCATGACGACAGCGTTGCCGCCGCGCTCGGCCTGCTGTGCCTTGAGCGCGGCAATCAGGTTCGCGCGGCCCTGCTCGGTCCAGTCGGCGCGCGGCTCGACCATGCCGCCGGTGGTGACCGAGCCGACCGCCACGTCGGGGCGCATGACCAGCAATTTGTAATTGCCCTCAGGCGGCGTGAACTCGACGTCGGCATATTGCCGCGTCTGCACGCAGGCCGACAGGCCAAGGGCTGAAACGGCGATTAAAAGTGAAAGGCGACGCATACAGCCTCTCCTCCGGGCTCGTGGCGCTTTTCCAGGCACAGCGAACGCGGAACAAGAACGAACAGTTCATTCGAGCGGAGTCGGATTGTCTCCTCCCGATGACAATGTGGATTTTATGCTGCAATTTCCGATGTTTGCAAGCGTTTATCGTGGGCAGGCGACGCCCACTGCCGGCAGGCACTCGCCGTCGACCGAGTCAGGCTCGACCGCAAGGCCGAGCACGGCGGCCAGCGTCGGCATGATGTCGACCGTCTCGACCGCCAGCTCGCTGGCGAGCGGAGTGATGCCCTTGCGCCAGAAGGCCACCGGCACCCGGCGGTCATAGTCCCACGGGCTGCCGTGGGTCGAGACATAACGGCTGGTATCGGCGATCGGCTGGATATGCGGCTTGAGGACGACATAGAGATCGCCCGATCGCTCCGCGTCGAACGAGGCGCGCACGCGCTGGATTATGCTCCAGCGGTCGGCGGGCCCGCTTGGGCCTGGCATCCGTGCAATCTCGTCCTTGGTGAAGACCGAATGGACTTGCGGATGCGCCCGATAGGCGGCGAGCAAGGCGCTGGTCGCCCGGCCGCGGTCGGCGTCGTTCAACGCCGGATCGATGAAGATGTCGCCCGACGGGCCGCCGAACACGATCACGGGGCTTTTGAGGTTCTCGGCTGCCGCGATTTGCTGGCCCAGCCGCTCGATGCTCAGCGCCGGATCGATCCAGGCGGCGTCGGCGATCCCCTTTGCTTGCAGACGCTCGGGGATGTCGAGCCCGCCATGGTCCGCTGTCAGGACCACCGCATAGTCGATTCCCCACTGGTCGAGGCGGCTGAAAAAGTCCCCTAGGTCACGGTCGAGCGACAGCAACTGCAGGCACATCTCCTGCCCGCCGGTGCCGAAGGTGTGACCGACATAGTCGGTGCCGGCGAGACCGACCGAGAGGATATCCGGCACCGCGTCGCCGCCGAGCTTCAGCTCCTGGATCAGCGCCGCCGACAGTGCCAGCGTCGTCGCGTCATACTCCGGCGAGGCGCGGAACTTCGACGTTTCGCCAGCGGCGCGAGCGAACCGGCCATTGCCGAGCGGCGGCCCGCCCCGTGGCATCGGGTACACCTGGGCTTTCGCGGCGCAAAGCGGCGGCGGCTCCAGCCCCTCGCGCGGCATCGCCAGCAGGCGCGCGATCTCGGCGTTGGTGCGCGTCACGCTTTGCGGGACGGATGCGTTCGTCAAATCGGTCACGAACTTGGCGCCGCCCGGGTACCAGCGCTGGTCCGCCGACCGGCCGCTCATCATCACCGCCGAGCGGTCCTTGCCGGCGACGGCGATGTTGAGGCTGGCCGGCGACACCTGCTTGAGGCGGTCGCCGAGCGTCGCCACCCGCAGATGGACGGGGGAGACCGTATATTTGGACGAATTGCTGCCCGGGACCGACTCATCCTCGGCACAGTAGATCGCCTTGTCGGTGCGCGGGGCCCTGGGGTCGAACCAGACATTGCCGACGATCCCGGTCCGGGCCGGGCGGGCGCCGGTCAGGATGGTCGAATGGCCAAGGCAGGTTTCGGTCGTCGCATGGCTCTGGAAGCCGTTGCGGAACACGGCGCCCCGCGCCAGCCGCGCCAGCCCGCCGCGGAAGTGCGGCCGATACTCGTCCCACAAATCGGCGGACAATTGGTCGACGGAGATGGCGATAATCAGCTTTGGCGCGTCGGGCCGGAGCGGCTGCGCCTGGGCGCCGGGCTGTGCGCAGGCCGTGGCTGGCACGATCGCCGCGAGGAAAAGCGCCGCAAGTCTACGCATCCAGAAACCCCTCCAAATTCAGTCCAGCTTCGCCCGCAGCCGCTCGTTGACCATCTGCGGATTGGCCTTGCCCTGCATCGCCTTCATCACCTGGCCGACGAAGAAGCCGAACAGGGCCTGCTTGCCGCCTTTATATTCGGCGACCTTGTCGGCATTGGCGGCCAGCACCTGGTCCACCGCTGAATCAATGGCGCCGGTATCGCTGGTCTGCCTCAGCCCGCGCTCCTCGACGATGGTCGAGGGCGCGATGCCGGTCTCCAGCATGATCTCGAACACCTGCTTGGCAATGGTGCCGCTGATGGTGCCGTCGGCGACCAGCCTGAGCAGCTCGGCCGCCTCCCCAGGCGAAATCGGCGTATCGGCGATGCTCTCGCCGCGCCGGTTCAATGCCCCGAACAGCTCGGCGACCACCCAATTGGCCCCCTGCTTCGGCTCGGCGCCGGCATCGAGCAACGTGTCGAACCAGCGCGCCGTCTCGACCTCGGCGGTCAGCACGCTGGCATTGTAAGGCGTGATCCCCAGCCCCTCGAAGCGCTTGCGCTTGGCGTCGGGCAGCTCGGGCAAGGACGCCTTGCACTCGGCCAGGAATTCCTCGTCGAGTTCGAGCGGCAGCAAATCGGGATCGGGGAAATAACGGTAATCGTGCGCGTCTTCCTTGGATCGCAGGGTCCGCGTCTCGCCCTTGTCCGGGTCGAACAAACGGGTTTCCTGGACGATCGCCCCGCCCTCCTCCAGCACCGCCACCTGGCGCTTGGCCTCATGTTCGATCACCGCCATGACGAAGCGCACACTATTGACGTTTTTGGTCTCGGTCCGCGTGCCCAGGTCGCCGCCGATTTTGCGCACGCTGACATTGACGTCGGCGCGCATCGAGCCTTCCTCCATATTCCCGTCGCACGAGCCGACGTAGCGAAGGATCGACCTTAATTTCCTGAGGTATGCCCCTGCTTCGGCTGGCGAACGCATGTCCGGGCGGCTGACGATCTCCATCAAGGCGACGCCCGAGCGATTGAGGTCGACATAGGACATGGTCGGGTGCTGGTCGTGCATCAACTTGCCCGCGTCCTGCTCGACATGGATGCGCTCGATGCCGATCTGCTTGACGCTGGTCTCGTCCTTGTCGTCGAGCAGGATCTCGACCTCGCCCGGCCCGACCAGCGGGTGGTAGAGCTGGCTGATCTGATAGCCCTGCGGCAGATCGGCGTAGAAATAATTCTTGCGGTCGAAGCGGCTCGAACGGTTGATCACCGCGTCCAGCGCCATGCCGGTCCGGACCGCCTGGCGGATGCACTCCTTGTTCGGCACCGGCAGCATCCCCGGCATCGCGGCGTCGACCAGGCTGACCTGCGTATTCGGCTCGGCCCCGAAGGCGGTGGCGGCGCCGGAGAAGAGCTTGGATTTGGTCGCGGTGATCTGGGCATGGACCTCAAGCCCGACCACGACCTCCCATTCGCCGGTCTCGCCTTTGATGCGATAGTCAAACATACAAAAATCCGTTCGGGCTGAGCTTGTCGAAGCCCTGCCCTTCTCTGCAGCCCCCAATAACAAGACAGCCCTTCGATAAGCTCAGGGCAAACGGGATAGGAAATGCGCCCAGCTTCACCACCATTTCTCCGGCCTTGCCGTGAACCCGGCCCGCTCCTCGATCGCCAGCGCGGCGTTGAGCACGCTTTGCTCGTCCAGCTCCCGCCCGATTAGGTGCAGGCCCAACGGCAGGCCCTGCCCGTCCAATCCGCCCGGCACCGACATCGCCGGCAGTCCCGCCAGGCTGGCCGGCACTGCGAAGACGTCGTTCAGGTACATGGCGATCGGGTCGGCGCTCTTCTCGCCCAGGCCGAACGCCGCCGACGGCGCGGTCGGGGTCAGGATCACATCGCAATGTGAAAAGGCCTCGGCGAAATCGCGCTTGATCAGGGTGCGGACCTTCTGCGCCTTGGTGAAGTAAGCGTCGTAGAAGCCCGCCGACAGCACGTAAGTGCCGATCATGATCCGGCGCTTGACCTCGGCGCCGAAACCGGCGGCGCGGGTGGCGGCATACATGTCGTCGAGGGTCCTCACGCCCGTCTCGCGCAGCCCGTAGCGGACGCCGTCGTAGCGGGCGAGGTTGGACGAGGCCTCGGCGGGCGCGATGATGTAATAGGTCGGCAGCGCATGCGCCGTGTGCGGCAGGCTGATCTTGACCGGCTCGGCGCCGGCGTCGCGCAGCCATTCGACACCCTGGTCCCACAAGGCGTCAATCTCGGCCGGAACGCCATCGATACGATATTCGGTGGGAATACCGACGCGCTTGCCTTTCA
>JAKFFL010000061.1:0-31506 GCA_036675225.1 Sphingomonas sp.
CAGGGCGAGGTCCGCGCCGCGCTCGGCCGGATCGCCCTGGGCCAGCACGAGCTCAAGCTGACCCGGAGCGACACCGTCATCTTCTCGTCGAAGATCATCCCCGGCAATGAAATGGCCATCGGCCGGATCATGAACGCGCTCAGCGATTTGGGAATCCTGGTCGTCACCGACCGGCAGATGCATATCCACGTCTCCGGCCATCCCGGCCGCCCGGAACTGGCCGAGATGTACGGCTGGATCCGCCCGCAAATCGTCGTTCCGGTGCATGGCGAGGCGCGGCACATGGCCGAGCAGGCCCGCTTCGCGCTCAGCCAGGGCGTGCCGTCGGCGATCTACCAGAAGAACGGCGATGTCGTCCGCCTCGCGCCCAACGGGCCAGAGAAGATCGGCGAGGAGCGCACCGGTCGGCTGGTGCTCGACGGCGACGTCATCCTCCCCGCCGACGGCTCCACCGTGAACGAGCGGCGGCGGATCGCCGTCAACGGCCTGATCGCCGTGGTCGTCCCGGTCGACTCCAATAACCGCCTCGCCGGCGATCTGGTTGTGCGCCCGTTCGGTGTGCCGATCGAGCAGGACCGCGACGATTTCCTCGCCGACGCCGCCGATGCCGGCCGCCGGGCGGTCGGCGACAATGCCGTCGATTCGGACAAGGTGCGAGAGGCGGTGCGGCTCGCCGTGCGCCGCTGCGCGACCCTGTGGACCGGCAAGAAGCCGATCGTCGAAGTGATGCTCGCAATGGTGACGGAGTGAAGCTGGGATCGATCCTGGCGATCTATTTCCTGTTCTGGGTCGCCAGCGCCTTCCTTTTGCTCCCGTTCGGCGTGCGCACCGACGAGGAAGTCGGCGCGGAAAAGGTCCCCGGCCAGGCCGACAGCGCCCCGCATCGGTTCGATGTCCCCGGCCACATCTTCAAGGCGACGCTCGTCGCGACCGTCCTGTTCCTGATTTACTACGCCAACTGGTATTTCGGCTGGGTCGGCGTCGACGCGCTCGATTTCTACCACTGACGCCTATCGGGCGCGGTCGATCGCCTGGGCCAGCGCGACATAGAGCTTGCCCATGTCCGATGACATCAGGGTGATCGCCATCATGCCGCCGTCGCGCTCGGCATGGACCCGTCGCAGCATCGCCTCGAAATCATGGACGTAACGGTTCACCGATTCGTGGAATTCGCGGTCGGTCACGTAATGCGCGGCGAGCGCCTTGGTTTCGGTGCCGCCGATCAGCCGCGCCGCCCGCCGCGTGAACACGCCGCGGTCGCCTTTCAGATACGCCGCCCAGGCCCGGTCATCGACTTCGTCGGACAGGATCTTGCCGACGTCGATCGAAGCGGAATGCATGGAGTCGATGAGCAGCGACACGCGCTTGGCGAAGGTCTCGCTGTCATGCTGGCGCTGAAGCTCGGTCGTTTCCTGGAGATGCGCGTCCAGCGCCGCGGCGCTCTGGCCGATGGAGATCATTTGCTGGGTCAGCCGTTCCGACACGCCGCGCGCCGCCTCGAGCGCCCTGGCGGCGACCGATTCGACCTCCTGCAACTGGTGCGAGACCGTATCGCGCACGACCTGCTCCAGCGCCGAGCGCGCCGCCTCTGACAATTGACCCGCGCTGTCGGGAATGACGGCGGCGATCGCCTCGCGGGCTCGCTCGGCGGCATGGGCGGCCGCTTCCTTGACCTGCAGCAACGCCGCGACCAGCGCCGGACCCGTCTCCGCCGACAGCCGGGTAGCATCGGAATCGGCGCTCCGCATCGCGTCCGCCAATTCGGTCAAACGCCGCTCGGCGCCGCCAACCCCGGTGTCGACCGCTGCCAGCAAGGCGGCCAGCCGGTCGTGCTGGGCCTCGATGACGCCGGCGCCCGCCTCCAGCCGGTCGGAGGCTTCCAGCGACGCCTGGCGGGTCCATTCGATCTCGGGGCGGGCCGATTGGGCGGTGGCCAGCACGCGCGCCGTGCCCGCCTCGGCATCGCCGATTGCGGCGGCGAGCTCGTCGCGAAACTCCAGCGACAATTGCTCGACCGACTGGCGCAAGGCGGCGGTGCGCTCCGCCAGGCCGCCGATCGCCCCGTCCTGCACGCCGGATTGCTGAGACAAGGACTCAAGCTCGGTCCGCATCCTGTTTAGTGCACTGGTGATCGAGGTTGCGCGCGAATCTCCGTCCGCAGCCATTTGCGCGAATCGCTCGTCAAGGCTGGTGACGCCCATGCCGATGTCGGCGATCATCCGCTGCGAGGCGCGTTCCTGCTCGGCGAGGCGTGTCGTCAGCGTGTCGAGCGACCCGCCGGCGGCCTCGAGTCGCTGGCCCAGCGCCTCGGCCGAGTTGATGCCGGCCCGGCCAAGGCCGACCGTCGCCTGCTCGAGCAAGGCGGCGACCGCCGCCGCCTGGATGTCGATGCCAGACCGGATTTCCTCCAGCGCCTCGGCCGCGCGCTGCAGCAGCGCGTCCATGGTCGCGTTCGACTGGCTCGCCGATTGCGATAGCTTGCTACTGGCGGCCATTCCCGCCGCGTCGATTTCGGCGACTTGCGCCAGCAGCCGCTGCGCAGCTTCGCCGACGATCACGTCCGCCTCGCGCGTGCGCTCGGTCAGTGACGTTACCTGCGCCTCGAACCTAGCGGCCTTGTCGATCGCTTCGCCGCCGGCGCCGCGCAGCGCGTCGGCCATGGCTAGCGCCGTCGCTTCGGCCCGCGGCAGATCTTCCAGAAGCACACCGATGTCGGTGCGTGCCGCGCTCGCCGCTCGGTCTAGCGCGTCGCCGTGCGCCGCCAGCTGCCGCGAGCCTTGCGTCAGGTCGCGGGTCACCGCGCCCAGCCGCGAGGCCGCCTCGTCGCCAAGGCCCATCAACTGGTTGGTGATGCCGCTCAAGGCCGACTGGCTCTCGTTGATCCTCTCCGACAGGACGCTGAGCAAGGCCTCGAGCGATCGCGCCTCGCTGCGCATGGTGACCACCGAGCGGGTGAACGCCTCCGCTTCCCGGCGCCGGGTGCGTCCGAAAATCAGCCACAGCAGCCCGAGCAGCGCCAGCGGGCCGGTCGCCACCGCCACCCATTGGGCGAGCGCCGGCGAACTCAAGGGCTGGTTGCCCAGCTCGCGCCCGGCCGACCAGGCGGTGTAGGCGATCCATAAGGTCGCGAGCAGCGCCAGCGTCCAGCCGAGCACCGCCCGGCCGCCTGCGCCCCGCGGCCTCGGATCCGCCTCTGATTGCTCGTCCGACGCCAGCCATTCGCTGTCCTCGACCGCGGGATGCTCCTGGCTGTCGGGCACCGCCTGGAACGGAATGTCCTCGATCGGTTGCGGAATCGGTTCGGCGCGGTGCGGGGTTGCGGTCATGACGGCAATTTACCAGTTTTATCAAAGGGGGGAAGCAACTTCGCCGCCGGGCTGGAAAGCGGGGCTTCGCCTGGCCTACAACCCCCGCCGCGAGGACAGGCAAATGACGGGGTGGAAATGGCGCTCGGCGCCCTGATTTCGGCATATCACGAGGACGATCTGGGCGGCTTGCGCGCCTTGTTCCCGCTCGCCGGGCGCACTTTGGTCGAATATCAGGCGCGTTGCGCCCATGCGCTCGGCGCCGCCCCGATCGTCGTCATCGTCGAACGCGTCCCCGCCGCCCTCAACGAGGCGTTCGAGCGCCTGCGCGGCGAGGGCATCATCGTCGTCCCGGTCAGCGACAGCAGCGAAGCCTCGAGCCGGTTCGAAGCCGGCGCCCACATTCTACAGCTCGCCGACGGTCTCGCTCCGGACCTGTCGCTGCTGTCCCGGCTGACCGAGTTTGCCGAGCCGGCCATCGCGGTCGTCCCCGACGATGCCGAGCATGAGGATTTCGAGCGCATCGACGGCACCAGCCGTTGGGCCGGCGCGGCGCTGGTCGAGGGGCATATCCTGGGGTCGACCGCCGCCATGCTCGGCGACTGGGACCTGCAGTCGACGTTGCTCAGGCGGGCCGTACAGGCCGGCGCGCGGCGGGTGGCGGCGGCTGATCCCGGCCCCTTGCTCGCGCGGCGGCCGGAGGATCTCGCCGGTTTCGAGCGCCGGTTGCTGGTCGCCACGCGCGGCGACCGCCGCGACTGGTCGAGCCGCTATGTCCTGCCGATCGTCGAGGAATTCGCCACCGAGCGGCTGATGGACAGCCCGGTGCGACCGAACTGGCTGGTCGCGGCGGGCCTGATTCTCACCTTCGCGGCCGCCTTCTGCTTTTCGCGCGGCTGGTTGTGGCCGGCGCTCGCCTTGCTGATCCTCTCGACCCCGCTCGACCTGGTCGGGGCGCGGCTCGCCAGCCTGCGGCTTCAACCTCTGCCGCCCCGGCATTTGGCGCGGCGGATGCTGTGGCCCGCGGCCGGGCTGGCGCTGCTCGCGCTCGGCTGGTGGAGCAGTAACCATGGCGGCGGCTGGGGCGCGGTCTTCGCCGCTGGCATGACCGCCGCCTTCGCCGAGGCGGCGCGGATCGAGAAGGCCGGATCGGACGTGCCGCCGCAATTGTGGCTGTTCTCCCGCCGCAACGCCATCTTCGTCGCCATCCCGTTCGCCGCCGCCGGCTGGTGGGTGCCCTATCTCGTCATGCTCGCCGCTTATGCGGCCATCTCCTTCTTCGTCGTCCAGCATTTCCGCCATGCGCTGGAAACAAGGCCCTAGGCCCTTAAATTGACGACGCGTTAACCCCGATCGTCTAACGGTAAACCGACATGGTGCCCGAGGAATGGCCGCTCGCTGCCCCGGCAGCCGACCCCCCGGTCGAACCCGCGCGCACGCGCGGCAGCCGGCGCTTGACCAGCGTCCGCCGCGATTTCTTCCTCGATCCCGCCCACCGCCTGACCGAGCAGGAGCGCGCCTTGATGACGGCGATGCTCCACGATCTGGTTGGCGCGATTGCCGCCGACGTCCTCGCGGCGCTGCCGGCGCCGACGCTGGCGCCGGATTCGTCGGCGCTCGCCAGCCATTTGTCGGCGGCGGGTCTGCTCGATCGGGAAGCCCTGGTTTCCCTGCTCCTGCGCCGCGCCGACGAGCATCGCATCGCCAGCGCTTTCGCGGGGCGCGCCGGGCCGCGCAAGCTGCCACTGCTGCCTCGGCTGGTGGGCGACCGGGACGCCGGCGTCGCCGCCGCCGCCATGGCTCTGGTGGTGGCCAGGGGCCGCCGCCGCGACGCCTTCGGCCAGCCGCGGATCGAGCTCCATGACCTTGCCGCCGGCGAAGCGGCCGGCCTCGCTTGTGCAATTGCCGCGGGGTTGGCCGTCGAGGCTGGTGATCGACCTGCCTTGGCCGGTGCCGCGGAGGCCGTGGCCGCCGGGCATTCGGCCGCCGACGGGCTCGATGCCGCGGTAATGGTGCTCGTCGCCACCCTGGAACAGGCCGGGCGAACCGACGATGCGACGGTTGCCGCCGCCGCCGAGGATGGCGAGGCCGCATTGCTGGCCGGGCTGGTCGCCCGCCGCGCCGCGATCGCGTTCGAGACCGCCTGGGGCTATCTGGTCAGCGGGCAGGAGGACGGTCTCGCGCTGCTGGCGCGCATGGCCGGGCTTGGCCGACCCACCGCCGCCCGTCTGGTCGCCGAGTTCGGCGCCTTGTCAGGCGCATCGGTGGAAGAAGAAATCGCGCGCTTCGACGGTCTTGCCGACGAAGATGTCGCCGCCGCGCTCGACTGGTGGCGGCTGCCGCCGGATTTCCGCGATGCCAGTGTGGCCTTGGGGCAATCGCATGGCTAGCGCGCCGGACATGTCGGAGCCGATCACGGCCCGGGTCGATGCGCTCGGACGGCTGGTCGAGGCGGCGCCGATGCTGGCCGCGTTGCAGGCCGAGGCCGGCTCGGACATTGGTGGCAAGCTCGCCTTGCCGCAATTGGCGGCGGTGGCTCGCCTCGTCGGCAAGCTCGGCATTTCCGTGTCCCGGCCGGCGGTCGTCGCCGCCCGCGACCACGATGTCGAGATGTGGGTCCGCGCCGAGCCCGACGGCGATTATGTCCTGCTCACCATCGAGAAGTGGAAGAATCGGCCGCCCGCGCCCTCGCGGCTGGAAGTCGCGGGCGGCGATGACGAGCTGATCGGCAATGCCGTGAGCAGTGCCTGGTCGACCGACGCCGAGCTGCGCCTGACCTCACTGTCGCCGGATCTTGCGCAGGCGCTCGGCGTCGATGCCGCCGAAGTCGTCGGCCAGCCGCTGACCCGCGTTCTTCGCCTGGAAGAGGGGGAAGATGGCGCGATGCCGCTCTTGACCGCGCTCTCCGCCCGCGCCGCCTTTGCTGGCCAGCCGGCAAGCGCGCGCGGCAATGGCAACCAAAGGCTGGTGCTAAGCGGCGACCCGGTCCGGACCGAGGACGGCGCCTTCGCCGGCTTCCGTGGCCGCGTCGCCGCTGATCATGTGCAACCGCCCGAAGCGGCCAACGAAGCCGGCGGTGGCGCCTCGATCGACCCGGCGCTCGACCAGGCATTGCGCTCGCCTTTGGCACGCATCATCGAGGCGGCGGAAGGCATCGTTGACCGCGCCGACGGGCCGCTGAGGGCCGATTATGCCGCATATGCCGGCGATATCGCTGCCGCTGCCCGCCATTTGCTGTCGGTCATCCGATCGATGGTCGATGAGCCGGCAGGACCGACCAGCGTCGTCGATCTGGCGGTCCTGGCCGGTGACGCCTTGGCGCTGGTCCAGCCGCAGGCGGACGAGCGCAAAGTGTCGCTTGCGCTTCGCGGCGAGGCGGCGATTTCGGTGCATGGCGACCGCCGCGGGCTCGTCCAGATCCTGGTCAATTTGCTCGGCAATGCCGTCCGTCATTCGCCCGAGGGTGCCAGCGTCACCCTGGAGCTGCGCCGGGCCGAAACCATGGGCGAGGCCAGCATCTCCGATCAGGGCAAGGGCATCGCCCCGGCCGACCAGGAGCGCATCTTCGAGAAATTCGAGCGGTTGGAGAATGGCGGCGGGGCCGGCCTTGGCCTCGCCATTGCCCGACGCCTGGCGCGCTCGATGGGCGGGGAAGTCGTCCTGGTTAGCGCGCCGGGCGAGGGCGCCTGCTTCACCGTTTCGCTGCCTTTGGCTTTCTAGCGCTTGCCAACCGGCACATAGTCGCGCTTGGTCGCGCCGACGTAGAGCTGACGCGGCCGGCCGATCTTCTGCTCGGGGTCGGCGATCATCTCGTTCCATTGCGCCACCCAGCCGACGGTGCGGGCGAGCGCGAACAGGGACGTGAACATTTCGGTCGGGAAGCCGATCGCGTTCAGGATCACGCCCGAATAGAAATCGACGTTGGGATAGAGCTTCTTCTCGATGAAATAATCGTCACTGAGGGCGATCCGCTCCAGCTCCTTGGCGACGTCGAGCACCGGGTCGCTCTTGCCCAGCTCCTTCAGCACCTCGTCAGCGGTCGCCTTCATCACCTTCGCCCGCGGGTCGAAATTCTTGTAGACGCGGTGGCCAAAGCCCATCAGCCGGAACGGGTCGTTCTTGTCCTTGGCGCGGGCGATATATTCGGGAATCCGCTTCACATTGCCGATTTCGCGCAGCATGTTGAGCGCGGCCTCGTTGGCGCCGCCGTGCGCCGGCCCCCACAAACAGGCGATGCCGGCGGCGATGCAGGCAAAGGGATTGGCGCCCGACGATCCCGCCAGCCGCACCGTCGAGGTCGAGGCATTCTGCTCATGGTCGGCGTGGAGGATGAATATCCGCCGCATGGCGTTCTCGACGACCGGGTTGACGACATAGGGCTCGGCGGGGACGCCGAAGGTCATGCGCAGGAAGTTACCGGTGTAGCTGAGGTCGTTCTGCGGATAGAGGAACGGCTGGCCGATGCTGTACTTGAAGGCCATGGCGGCGATCGTCGGCATCTTGGCGATCAGCCGGTGCGAGGCGATCAGCCGTTGCTGCGGGTCGGTGATGTCGGTGCTGTCGTGATAGAAGGCCGACAAGGCGCCCACGACCCCGCACATGATCGCCATCGGGTGTGCATCGCGCCGGAACCCGCGGTAGAAAGTCATCAGCTGCTCGTGCAGCATGGTATGGCGGGAAATGGTGTAGGTGAAGTCGTCCAGCTCGGGCTTGTCGGGCAGGTCACCGTGGAGGAGCAGATAGGCGACCTCCATGAAGGTCGAATGCTCGGCTAGCTGGTCGATCGGGTAACCGCGATGCAGCAATATGCCCTCGTCGCCATCGATATAGGTGATCGCGCTCTGGCAGCTGGCGGTCGAGGTGAAGCCGGGATCGTAGGTGAACATTCCCGTGTCCCCATAAAATTTGCGGATATCGATGACTTGCGGACCCACCGAGCCCGGCAGGACCGGCGCTTCGAACTGATGGTTTCCGGCCTCGATCGTGACGGTCTTGTCGGTCATGCTTGGGGCTCTTTCATCTGGTCGGCGATGCGCGCCAGGCTCTCGGGCTTGCCGAGTAGCACCAGCACGTCGAAGATTCCCGGGGAGGTAGCTCGCCCGGTCAAGGCGGCACGCAGCGGCTGGGCGAGCTTGCCCAGTTTCACGCCGGCGCTCTCGGCGACATTGCGCACTGCAGCATCGATCGCGTCATGTTCCCATTCCCCCGCTTGTGCAAGTGCAGCATGGGCGCGCGATAGAAGGGCGCGGGCCTCGTCCGTCAGCAGCGCTCCCGCCGCGGGCTCGATGTCCAGCGGCCGGCCGCTGAACAGGAAGCCGGCGCCGTCGGCCAATTGGTGCAAGGTGTGGGCGCGCGCCTTCAATTCCGGCATGGCCCGCACCAGCAGCGCCTTGCCCTCGTCATCGACCGCCAGCATCGGCGCGATCAGTTCGGCGATGCGGCCGTCTTCGGCCTCGCGGATATAATGGCCGTTGAGGCTCTCGAGCTTCTTGAGGTCGAATCGCGATGGCGACTTGCCGACATGGTCGATGTCGAACCATGCGATCGCCTGGTCGCGGCTGATGATCTCGTCGTCGCCGTGGCCCCAGCCGAGGCGTAGCAGGTAATTGAACAGGGCTTCGGGCAATATGCCGAGCTCGTCGCGGTAGGAATCGACGCCGATCGCGCCATGGCGCTTGCTGAGCTTGGCGCCGTCGGCCCCGTGGATCAGCGGGACATGGGCGTAGGCCGGCTCCGGCCAGCCCATGGCGCGGATGATCGCCAGTTGGCGAAAGGCGTTGTTCAAATGGTCATCGCCGCGGATGACGTTGGTGACGCCCATGTCATGGTCGTCGACTACCACCGCCAGCATATAGGTCGGGCTGCCATCCGAGCGCAGCAGGACGAAGTCGTCGATCTCGCTGTTCTGGACGGTGACCCGGCCCTGGACCTGGTCGTCGATGATCGTTTCGCCGTCCTGCGGCGCCTTCAGCCGGATGACGAAGGGTTGGTCGGCCTGCTGGTCGGCAATGTCACGCCATGGGCTGCGGATGCGGAACGGTTGGCGCTCGGTCAAAGCGCGCTCGCGCTGTGCCGCCAGTTCCTCCTGCGTCATGTAGCAGCGATAAGCCGCCCCTTGCGCCAGCAATTGGTGGGCGACCTCGGCGTGCCGCTCGGCGAATTGGGATTGGTAATATTCATCGCCGTCCCAATCGAGGCCGAGCCAGCGCATGCCGTCGAGGATGGCGTCGATGGCGGGGCTGGTCGACCGCGCCTTGTCGGTATCCTCGATCCGCAGAAGGAACTTGCCGCCATGGTGGCGGGCGAACAGCCAGTTGAACAAGGCCGTGCGGGCGCCGCCGATATGCAGGAATCCGGTCGGGGAGGGGGCGAACCGCGTGATGACTGCCGGATTATTGCCGCTTGCGCTCAAGCCCGCTTTCCTTTGTGTTCGGCTCTGCATGGATTGGGTGAGCGCCCCTAACATAGAGGATGCGCCTCTGCCACAGGCGCCGCCCGGTGCATGGCCGGCGCACCTGGCGCGGGGGCGGCAGCGCCTGGAAGCTTTCCTCGAAGCCGAGCGCGGCCAGCTGCCGCTGTGGGCCGTTGCCGGCTTCGGCGCCGGCATCGCCTTGTGGTTCGCGCTTCCCGATCCCCGGCAATGGACCGGCCTGCTGTGCATCGCCGCCGGCGCGGCCTTGCTCGGCTTCACCACGCTCGGCGGCCGGGCCGGCCGGGCGCTGGGCTGGTCGGCGCTGGCCCTCGCCGCCGGCTGCGCCCTGGTTTGGCTGCGCTCGGATCAGGCGGCGACACCGCGCATCGAGCGGCCACGCATCATTGCGTTCGAGGCGCGGGTCGAACGGGTCGAGACACTCACCGCCAAGGGCGACCTGCGGCTGACTTTGGCGCCGCTGGATGCCGAATTGCCGCCGCGCCTGCGGGTTTCGGTTTCGGACAGGGAGGCGCAGCCGAGCCTCGCCCCGGGCGCGATCGTCGCCATGCGCGCCCGGCTGACCGCGCCGCCGCCAATGGCGCTGCCGGGCAGCCACGACTTTGCCCGCGACAGCTGGTTCCGGGGCATCGGCGGCGTCGGGCGCGGGCTTGGGCCGATCGAGCTGAAGGTTCCCGCACAGGCCAGCGGCCTCGACGCGCTCCGAGCCCGGCTCGACCGGCACATCCGCGGGCAGATGTCGGAGCGCAGCGGCGGCATCGCCACCGCTTTGGTCACCGGCGACCAGAATGCCGTCGGCGAAGCGGATGCGGAGGCCATGCGCCGCTCCGGCCTTACCCATTTGCTCTCGGTCAGCGGCCTGCACCTTGCCGCGGTGGTCGGCGGCGCCATGCTGCTCACCTTGCGCCTCCTCGCCATGAGTCCGTATCTGGCCCTGCGCTTCAACCTCGTCCTGGTCGGTGCCGGTGTCGGCGCGCTGGCCGGGGTCGGCTACACCCTGCTGACCGGGATGCAGGTGCCGACCGTGCGCAGCTGCGTCGCCGCGCTGCTGGTCCTTGGCGGCATTGCCCTTGGCCGGGAGGCGATCAGCATGCGGCTAGTCGCGGTCGGCGCCTTGCTGGTGCTGGCGCTGTGGCCGGAATCGGTGGCGGGCGCGAGCTTCCAGTTCAGCTTCGCCGCTGTCACCGCCATCGTCACCCTGCACAGCCTGGCGCCGGTCCGGCGCTGGCTCGGCCCGCGCGAGGACGGCCTCGGCATGCGCCTCTTGCGGGGCATCGCCTCGCTGCTGCTCACCGGCCTCGCGGTCGAAATCGCCCTCATCCCGTTCGCCCTCTATCACTTCCACAAGACCGGCCTCTACAGCGTCTTCGCCAATCTGGTCGCGATTCCCTGGACGACATTCGTCATTATGCCGCTGGAAGCATTGGCGCTGCTGCTCGACGCGGCCGGCATCGGCGCGCCCGCCTGGGCGGCGACCGGCTGGGCGATCGAACGGCTGCTCGATCTCGCCCATTTCGTCGCCGGCATGAAAGGCGCGGTCGCCACCTTGCCGACGATGCCGACCTCTGCCTTCGCGGCCTTCGTCATCGGCGGCCTGTGGCTATGCCTTTGGACCAGCCGCATCCGCCTGCTGGGCCTGTTGCCGATGATCCTGGGCGGGGCGGCGGCGCTGGCGGCTCCGGCTCCGGATCTGCTGGTCACCGGCGACGGCCGCCACCTGGCGCTGCTCGACGGTGCAGGCCGGCCGGCGATGCTGCGCGAGAAAAGCGGCGATTTCATCCGCGGCCTGGTCAGCGAGAATAGCGGCTTCGACGGCGATCCGCTCGACATCGGCGCCATGCCGCAAGCCCGCTGCAGCCGCGACAGTTGCATCGCCGAAGTTAGGCGTGATGGCCGGACCTGGCGGATCCTCGCCACCCGTTCGGGCCAGCATCTCGACTGGGTGTCGCTGACTACGGCTTGCGCCTCGGCCGATATTGTCGTTTCCGATCGCTGGCTGCCGCGCGGCTGCACGCCCAAATGGTTGAAGCTCGACCGCAAGGCCCTGGAATCGACCGGCGGCATGGCGATCTATCTCGGCGATGGGGAACCGCGGGTCGCCACGGTCGCCGAACGCGTCGGCCGGCATCCGTGGCGGCCGTCGACGTTCCGCTAATGCGTCCCGGCTGCCTGCCAGACCGCGAGTTCGCTGCCCGACGGATCGATGAAGTGGAACCGCCGCCCGCCCGGGAAGTGGAAAATCGGCTTGGCGACGACTCCGCCGGCCTTGGTCACCGCATCGAACGCGGCCTCGACATCGTCGACACGGATCACCGGCAGGGGCGCGGCAAGGCCATCGGCGGGATCACCCTGCAGGCCGAGGTCGACATCGCCGCTCGTGGTCGCCGAATAATCGGGCCCAAAGTCGGTGAATTGCCAGCCGAAGGCGCGGGCATAGAAAGCGCGCGTCAGCTCATGCGCGGTCGCGCTCGGCAGCTCGACATAATCAATCCGGGCCATCGCAACTACACTCCCAACTTCAATACCGCCTGATCAAACCCGCCAGCCGGCCCTGGATGCGGACCCGGCCTTCGTCGTAGCGCTGCGCCTCATAGGCGCGGTTGGCGGGGTCGAGGCGAATCATCTGGCCTTCGCGGCGATAAGTCTTGAGGGTCGCTTCCTCATCGTCGATCAACGCGACGACGATCTCCCCGTCGCGGGCGCTGTCGACCTTGCGGATGAGCGCGAAATCGCCGTCGAGTATGCCTTCCTCGACCATTGAATCGCCCGACACTTCCAAGGCGAAATGCTCGCCCGGCCCGAGCAAGGCGGCGGGGACGGCGAAGCCCTCGGTGCCCTGCAGCGCCTCGATCGGCGTGCCGGCGGCGATCCGCCCGTGCAGCGGGATTTCGATCGTGTCGTTGGCCGCCGCCGGCACCACCACTTTGTTGTCCATCGCCGCGGCAAGGGTCGGCGATGCCACCTCCGGCATCTTGATGACTTCCAGCGCCCGCGCCCGGTTCGGCAGGCGGCGGATGAACTGCCGTTCTTCAAGCGCCGAAATCAGCCGGTGGACGCCGGACTTGGATTTGAGGTCGAGCGCCTCGCGCATTTCGTCGAAGCTCGGGCTGACGCCCGATTCCCGGAGGCGTTCGTGAATGAACTGGAGGAGTTCGCGCTGCTTGGCGGTGAGCATGGAATGCAATCCCCGTTGAGGTTCCAGACGGAACGAACGGAGAACGTGTATCGAACGCCCGGGCCCTGGTCAAGCGCACAGCGCGAGGAACCGGCCAAGCATCGCATGGCCGTGCTCCGAGCCGATGCTCTCCGGGTGGAACTGGATGCCAAAGGCAGGAGCCACGTCATGCCGCATCGCCATCGGCAGGCCGTCGGCGCTCCAGGCATTGGCGATCAGCGGCGGTCTCGGGTCGGTGACCGCCAGCGAATGATAGCGGGTGGCGGCCAGGGGCGAGGGCAGGCCGGCGAACAGGCCGCTGCCATCGTGGCGGACCTGGTCGATCTTGCCGTGGATCGGCGGCACCCGCGATACCGCCGATCCGCAGGCGAGCGCGATCGCCTGGTGGCCAAGGCAGATGCCGAGCAGCGGCCGCCGCGCCGATATGCAGGCCGAGGCCAGCGCCACGCTGATGCCGGCGGCTTCCGGCTTCCCGGGGCCCGGCGAAATCAGGAAGCCGTCAAACGGCCCGGCCAGCGCCTGTGCCGGCGTCACCATGTCGTTCTTCTCGACCGTCACCGACGCGCCGAGGCTCCGCAAATAGTCGACGAGGGTGAAGGTGAAGCTGTCGTAATTGTCGATGGCGAGGATCGAGCGCGCGGTCATCGGCGCCCGACGCCTTAGCTGCCGCCGCCGGTAATCCGCCGCCTTGCCTCGGCGATCGCCGCTTCGTTGCGCACAACGCCGACCTCGGCCTGGATCGCGTTGGCCATTTGCTCGGCATATTCGGCGGATGCCGCCTGCTGGAACTCGCTCTGAATGCGCGAAATCAGCCCCGGCTGGAGGGTCGCGTTGCCGGGCGTGATCTTGGTCACCTTGACGATGATGAAGCCGCGCCCCTGCGGGTCGGTGACCATCCGGCTGCGGCCCTCGGCCAGGCTGAACATCATGCCCATGGCGGGCGGTACATTGCCGCCGAACGCCGACAGCTCCATGCGCCGCTTGGCCACTTTCTCAGGCGCCGGCAAATCGACATCGGCCTCTCCTATCGCCTGGCGCATGTTGGCGCCCTTGGCGACCTTGGCGGCAATCGCGCCGGCCGCCGACTTGGCCCGGTCGCGCGCCTGCTTGGCCCGCCAGTCGGCGACGACCTGGTCGCGGATCGATGCCAGCGGCGCGGGCGCCGCGGCGACGATGTCCTCGACCCCGACCAAGGCGTAGCCGGCATCGCCTTCCAGTGTCTCGACTACCGGTTCGTCGCCTTCGCCGAGGTCGAAGCCGGCCCGGACCGCTGGCGCCAGCTCGGCGGGAAGCTTGAAATCGGGCTGCGCGCGCGCCACGCCCCCGGCGGTGATGGCGGGCGTGCGTGAGGCGCTGATCCCGGCCGCCTTTACTGCTTCGGCGAAGCTGGCGCCGTCGACGATACTGTCCTCGATCCTGGTGATGAGGTCGGTCAGCGCTTCCTTTTTCTTGTCGGCGGTCAGCCTGGCGGCGATCTCGTCGCGGACCGCGCTCAGCGACTGGCCGGCCTCGGCGCGGACTGACTCGACTTTGATCACGTGCCAGCCAAGGTCGGATCGGATCGGGCCGACGATGTCGCCCGCCTTGGCGGCGAAAGTGGCGGCAGCGACGGCATCGCCGGCGATGTCGGCCAGGTCCTCACGGCTCCTGGCGCCGAGGCTGGTCGCGCCCGCGCCAAGAGCGCCGCCGGCGCGGGCGCGCTGCACCAAGGCGCGTCCGGCCGCTTCGCTCTGGACGATGGCCTGGCTCATTACCCGGACCGACTTGCCGGCATAATTGGCCTGGTTGGCCTGATAATAAGCGGCGATTTCCTGGTCGGTAGCGGCGACCTGGGCGACCTGCTCTGGACCGAATCGGGCGATGTTCAGCACGCGTTGCTCTGGCACCATGTAGCGCGCGCCGTTGGCGGCGTAGAAAGCCTGGATGTCGGCATCGCTCGGCGTTCCAATACCCGCCGCGAACGCTTCCGCCGGCACCATCGCGATCTCGGCCTCGCGCGCTTCGAGCAGCATCGACGCATAGGGCGTGGCGACCCCGACCGGGATGCGCGCATTGGCCGCCGCCGGGGCAAGCAGCAGGCGCGACACCAGGCCGGTGGCAATCAAGTCGCGCACCTCGCCGTCGGTCAGGCGCTGCTGCTGCAGGAAGTTCGCATAGGCCTCTTCGCTGAACCGGCCGTCGAGGCCGCGGGTCGCCGGCAGCTTGACGATTTCCGCATCGATCAGCCGCTTCGACAAATAGAGCTCATGGTTGCGCGCAAAGACTTGCAAGGCGCGATTCTGGATCAGCGCGCCGAGGATGGCCGGGAAATCATTGGCCATGGCCGAATAGTCCGCTTCCGGGTTCTGCTGGCGCATGTCGGCCAGGCGCCGCTGCATGTCCGCGCTCAATTCCCGCTCGGTGACCGCCTGGTCGCCGACCTCCGCCAGCGCGCCGGGCGTGACCCCACCAGAAATATAATTCTGCATGTCCATGAGCGCGAACGACGCCAGGATCAGCAGCAGGAAGACGATGGTGACGATTGTCCCGAGCGTCGATTTCGTCAGTTTTCTGATGGCGGCAGACATTGGGTCTCGCTTTGAAATTGCTCGGCGTGGCTTTAGGGGCGGCGGCAACTGACGGCAAGCGAGGGAAGGGTGGACATGGCGTTGCGCAAGTTGGTGGCCGGAAACTGGAAGATGCATGGCAGCGGCGCCGAGCTGGGCCAGGTGACCGCCATTTCGCTGGCCGCGGAAACGGCCGGCTGCGACGTCGCCTTGTGTGTTCCGGCAACATTGATCGAGCGCGCGGTTCGCGCCGCGCCCGGCTTCGCCATCGGCGGGCAGGATGTCCATGCCGCCGACCAGGGCGCGCACACCGGCGACATCAGCGCGGCGATGCTGGCCGACGCCGGCGCGCTGCTGACCATCGTTGGCCATAGCGAGCGGCGCGAGGACCACGGCGAAAGCGATGCCGATGTCCGCGCCAAGGCCGGCGCGGCGTTTGCCGCCGGCCTGTCGGTGATCCTGTGCGTCGGTGAGAGCCTCGAAGTACGGGAAGCCGGGCAGGCGGTCGCCGTCGTCGCGGCCCAGGTCGATGCCTCGCTGCCCGAGGACGGCCCAAGCGGAAGGCTGGCGCTCGCCTACGAGCCGATCTGGGCGATTGGCACGGGCAAGGTCCCGACCATCGCCGAGATCGCGGAGATGCACGCGGCGTTGCGGGCACGGCTGGTGGCCGCCTATGGAGAGGCCGGCCATGCGGTCCGAATCCTCTACGGCGGCTCGGTCAAGGCCGCGAATGCCGCCGACATTTTCGCCGTTCCCGACGTCGACGGCGCATTGGTCGGCGGCGCCAGCCTCAGGGCGGCGGATTTCCTGCCGATCGTCGCGGCCGCGGGCTGAGGGCTGTTCAGCACGCCGAAATCGGCGACGGACTATTGTTTACGGATCGGTCAAATGAGGAAGGACATGATGAAACCCGTGATTTCCAGCATGTTTGCAGCAGCTCTGTTCATTGCCGCGCCGACTGTTCCGGCCATGGCGCAGCCGGCCGCCGCCGCCGTCAAGGTTGGAATGCCGGTGGTCGATGTTTCGGGCGCCGCCGTCGGCACCATCACCAGCCGCAAGGACGACAGCGTCACGCTCAAGACCGACCGCCATGAAATCCCGTTGCAGGCGGGCAGCTTCACGGTGCAGGCCGGCAAAGCCTATTTCGGCATGACCCGGGCCGAGGTGAACGCGGAATATGAAAAGATGCTGGCCGAGGCCAAGGCGTCGCTGGTCCCCGGCGCCGTCGTCAACGGGCTCGGCGGGGCAAGGCTGGGGACGATCGCGGCGATCGACGACCAGACGGTGACCGTGAAGCTCGACAGCGGCCAAAGCGTCCAGCTGCCGCGCAGCGGCGTCGCCGGCAGGCCGGACGGGGCCGTCGTCGGCATCACCGCCGAAGAATTGGCGACGAAGATCGCCGGAAGCTAGGCTCCTGGTGATTGCGGTGCGGGCGCGCGCTGGCTACATGGCGCGCGACCCTGCCTCACATTAGCGGACCGCCAAGCCCCATGTTCACCTTCCTGCTCATCGTCCAGACCCTGATCGCCGCCAGCCTGGTGACGGTCATCCTCATGCAGCGCTCCGAAGGCGGCGGGCTGGGTGTCGGCGGCTCCTCGTCGGGCTTCATGACCGCGCGCGGCGCGGCCGATTTCCTGACCCGCTCGACTTCGATCCTCGGCGGCCTGTTCATCCTGCTGTCGATCGCTCTGGCCGCTTATGCCGGGGCGACCCGCCAGCCGGTCAGGGTCGACACCTCGCTGGCCAACCAGGCGGCCCCCGCGGCGCCGGTGGTGGCGCCAGTCGCGGACCAGGCGGCACCGGGCGCCAACCAGGCCGCGCCGGCCGGCAACGACCAGGCGCCCGCCGTTCCGCTGGCGCAGTAAGACCAAGTTTTTTCGCCCTTATTGATTCTCGCGCTTGCCTAACCGCGTCGGCGCACCCTAAGGCTCAACTCCCATGGCGCGGTATATTTTCGTCACCGGCGGCGTGGTCTCATCGCTCGGCAAGGGTCTTCTCTCGGCATCGCTCGGGGCGCTGCTGCAAGCGCGCGGCTACACCGTGCGAATCCGCAAGTTCGACCCCTACCTCAACGTCGATCCCGGCACGATGTCGCCCTACCAGCATGGCGAGGTCTACGTCACCGACGACGGCGCCGAGACTGACCTCGATCTTGGCCATTACGAGCGATTCACCGGCGTCACCGCCCGCCAGTCGGACAATATCACCTCGGGCCGCATCTATCGCGACATCATCGCCCGCGAGCGGCGCGGCGACTATCTCGGCGCCACCGTCCAGGTCATCCCGCACGTCACCAACGCCATCAAGGAATTCGCGCTGGCCGAGACCGACGGCATCGACTTCGTCATCTGCGAGATCGGCGGCACCGTCGGCGACATTGAAAGCCTGCCGTTCGTGGAAGCGATCCGCCAGCTCAGGAACGACATCGGCCGCGAGAATGCGGTGTTCGTCCACACCACGCTTGTGCCCTGGATCGCCGCCGCCGGCGAGCTCAAGACCAAGCCGACCCAGCACAGCGTCCGCGAGATGACCGGGCTCGGCATCCAGCCCGACATATTGCTATGCCGTGCCGACCGCCCGATCCCCGAAGCCGAGCGCGCCAAGATCGCCTTGTTCTGCAACGTGCCGCCATCGGCCGTCATCCAGGCGCTTGACGCCAAGTCGATCTACGACGTGCCGCTGCAATATCATTCCGAGGGGCTGGACGACGAAGTGCTGCGCGTGTTCGGCATCGCCGACGCGCCGCGGCCCGACCTCACCCGCTGGCACGACATCATGGACCGGCTCGACAATCCCGAGGGCGAAGTGACAATCGGCGTGGTCGGCAAATATGTCGGCCTTCCGGATGCCTACAAGAGCCTGCGCGAGGCATTGATCCACGGCGGCATCGCCAACCGCACCAAGGTCAACATCCGCTGGCTCGATGCCGAGATGTTCGAGCATCCCGACGCCAAGCTCGCCGAGGAGCTGGAGCCTTTGCACGCCATCCTCGTCCCCGGCGGCTTCGGCGAGCGCGGCAGCGAGGGCAAGATCGCCTCGGTCAGGTTCGCCCGTGAGCGTAACGTGCCGTTCTTCGGCATTTGCCTCGGCATGCAGATGGCCTGCATAGAGGGCGCCAGGAACACGGCCGGGATCAGCGAGGCCTCGACCAGCGAATTCGGCGAGACGTCCGAACCGGTGGTTGGCCTCATCACCGAATGGATGAGCGAGGAAGGCTTGCAGCAGCGCGCGGCCGGAGGCGACCTCGGCGGAACCATGCGGCTCGGTGCCTATGAGGCCCGGCTCGACGGCAACAGCGTCGTCCGCACCATTTACGGTCAGGACGCGATCAGCGAACGCCACCGCCACCGCTACGAGGTCAACGCCCATTACAAGCAGGCGCTGGAGCAGGGCGGGCTGGTCTTTTCGGGCATGTCGCCGGACGGCCAGCTGCCGGAGATCGTCGAGCGTCCCGACCATCCCTGGTTCATCGGCGTCCAGTTCCATCCGGAGCTCAAGAGCCGGCCCTTCGACCCGCACCCCTTGTTCGCGGGCTTTGTCGGGGCAGCGTTGAAGCAGAGCCGGCTGGTCTAGGCATTTGATCTATCGCAATGCCCGTCCTCGACCGATTAGCATATCAGGACACTCGGACATGGAGGTACGAATGAAAGTCATTCTTACGGCGATCGCATTGTCGATTGCATTGCCCTCGATCGCACATGCGCAAGCGGCACCTGTTCCTGAACAGAAGCAGGATTGCTGCGCGAAGATGAAGGCGCAAGGCAAGGAATGCTGCTGCAAGGATATGGCCAAGGACGGTCATGCCGAGCACGACACCAAGACGGGCGACAAGTCGGCCGAGCATAAGCATTAGGCGCTAGAAAGGAGCGGTGGGCCTTTTGGTCCGCCGCTCCTATTTTTCAGAGTCTTGCGCTCCGCAGCCGCAGCGAATTGCCGATGACGGCGACCGAGCTGAAGGCCATGGCGGCGCCGGCGATGATCGGGCTGAGCAGCAGGCCGAAGGCCGGATAGAGCACGCCGGCGGCGATCGGCACGCCGGCGGCGTTGAAGACGAACGAGAAGAACAAATTCTGCCGGATGTTGCGCATCACCGACCGGCTCAGCCGGCGCGCCCGGACGATCCCGCCCAAATCGCCCTTGACCAGCGTCACATGGGCGCTTTCCATCGCCACGTCGGTACCGGTGCCCATGGCGATGCCGACGTCGGCGGCGGCGAGGGCAGGGGCGTCGTTGATGCCGTCGCCGGCCATGGCGACGCGCCGGCCCTGCCGGCGCAGCTCCGCGACCTTCTCCTGCTTCTGCTGCGGCAGGACATCGGCGATGACCTCGTCGATGCCGATGCGCCGGGCGACCGCGCCGGCGGTGCGGGCATTGTCTCCGGTCAGCATGACGACATGAATGCCCCGACGGCGCAGCTCGGCGACGGCCTCGGCCGCGCCGTCCTTGATCGGGTCGGCGACGGCGATGAGCCCCGCCAGCGCGCCGTCGATGGCGGCGAACATCACGCCCATGCCGTCCGCGCGATAGCGGTCGGCATCGGCTTCGAGCGGGGCGGTATCGACGCCATCTGCCTGAAGCAGGGCCTTGTTGCCGAGCGTGACCTTGCGGCCCTCGACCGTGCCCGAGACGCCCTTGCCGGTGTGTGAGGCGAAGCCGGTGCTTGCCGGGACTTTCAGCCCCCGTTCGACGGCGCCATCGACGATCGCGGCCGCCAGCGGATGTTCGCTGCCCTTTTCCAGCGCGGCGGACAGGCTCAGCACGTCATCCGCATTGAATCCCGCGCCAGGCCGAACCTCGACCAGCCGAGGCTTGCCGACCGTCAGCGTTCCGGTCTTGTCGACGACCAACGTGTCGATCTTCTCCATCAGCTCCAGCGCCTCGGCGTTCTTGACGAGGACACCGGCGGTTGCACCGCGGCCGGTGCCGACCATGATCGACATCGGCGTCGCCAGGCCGAGCGCGCATGGACAGGCAATGATCAGGACGGCGATGGCATTGACCAGCGCGTGGGCGAGGCGCGGCTCCGGCCCGACCAGCGACCAGATGACGAACGTCGCAATCGCGATGAGCACGACCGCCGGCACGAACCACCCGGACACCTGGTCGGCGAGCTTCTGAATCGGCGCTCGCGACCGCTGGGCGTCGGCGACCATGCGGACGATTTGCGCCAGCATGGTGTCGCGGCCGACCCGCTCGGCCCGCATCACCAGGCCACCGGTGCCGTTCACGGTCGCCCCGGTGACCTTGGCGCCGGCGGTCTTTTCGACCGGGACCGGCTCGCCGCTGATCATCGATTCATCGACCGAGCTGTGGCCCTCGACCACGATCCCGTCGACCGGCACTTTCTCGCCAGGGCGGATTCGCAGCAAGTCGCCGACGTGGACATGCTCGAGCGGGATGTCTTCCTCTTTGCCGTCGGCGCCGATCCTGCGCGCGGTCTTGGGCGCCAGCCCGAGCAAGGCGCGGATCGCCTTGCCGGTGGCGGAGCGGGCGCGCAGCTCCAGCACCTGGCCGAGCAGGACCAGGGTCGTAATGACGGCGGCGGCTTCGAAATAGACAGGGACCAGCCCGCCCATGGTGTGCAGCGAGGCCGGAAAGATCTGCGGCGCCAGCGTCGCCACCAGGCTGTAGCCGTAGGCAACCCCGACTCCGAGCCCGATCAGGGTGAACATGTTGAGGTTGCGGGACTTCAGCGACGCCCAGAAGCGTTCGAAGAACGGCCAGCCGCCCCACAGGACCACCGGGCTCGCCAGCGCCAGCTGCACCCAGACGGCGGTGCGCATCGGCAGGATGTGCCAGCCGAAGAGATCGCCGGCCATCGCGAGGATCAGCAGCGGCGCCGACAAGGCCGCGCTGAGCCGGAAGCGCCGGCTCATGTCGATCAGCTCGGGGTTGGGGCCTTCCTCCAGGCTCGGCTCCAGCGGCTCCAGCGCCATGCCGCAGATCGGGCAGGAACCGGGATGGTCCTGGCGAATCTGCGGGTGCATCGGGCAGGTCCAGATGGTGCCTTCCGCCACGTTGGCCGGGTCGATTGCGGGGCTCGCATGCCCTGGGCCGTGATGGTGGCAATGATGATCCTGATCCATGGCGGCCTTCTTGTTTTTCCTGCCAAGCCAGATATACCCCGCCAGGGCATATTGCAAGATACCCCATCAGGGTATATGGGAGCGACCATGACCAATCATGATCCCAAGCTGATAACGCGCCTCAACCGGATCGAGGGGCAGGTGCGTGGTATTTCCCGAATGGTGACGGAGGGTCGCTATTGTATCGATATATTGACCCAGTTGCAGGCGGTGCGCGCCGCTTTGGCCAAGGTGGAAACGAACATCCTCCAGGACCATCTGGGCAAGTGCGTCGAAGGCGCCATCACCAGCGGCGACCCGGTCGAGCAGCGCGCCAAGGTCGAGGAACTGGTTCAATTGCTGGAGCGGAGCCGGTGAAGTCCTCGTTGCTGAAGTCCACCATTGCCGCCGTCGCGCTCGCCACCGGCAGTGCCGCGCTGGCCCAGCATGAAGGGCATGCCGCGCCTGCGCGGCCGGCTGAGGTGCCTGCGCCCACGCCCGATCCGCACGCCGGTCATGATTTGACGCCAACACCGGTCGATGGCGGCCCGGCCGAGGTTCTGCACCCCGCCGCGCACGCCATGACCGGCGCGCTGGGGCCCTATCCGATGGCGCGTGAAGCCTCGGGCACCGCCTGGCAGCCGGACTCCGCCGAGCATGGCGGCCTACACCTCACCGGCGGCGACTGGGCCTTCATGCTCCACGGCCAGCTCGACCTGGTCCACAGCTGGCAGGAACAGCCGCGCGGCAATTCGAAGACTTTCCCTGCTGGCATGCTGATGGCCATGGCCCGCCGCCCGCTCGGCGACGGCACGCTGCAGCTGAAGGCGATGGTCAGCCCCGATCCCCTGATGGGCAAAAAGGGTTATCCCCTACTGCTCGCCAGCGGCGAGACGGCCAACGGCCACGACCCGCTTATCGACCGTCAGCACCCGCATGATTTCTTCATGGAACTGTCGGCCAGCGTCTCGCAGAACCTCGACCCGAAGACGAGCCTGTTTCTCTATGGCGGCCTGCCCGGCGAGCCGGCCTTCGGCCCGCCGGCCTTCATGCACCGCCAGTCGATCAGCGCTTCGCCCGAAGCGCCGATCACCCACCACTGGCTCGATTCGACCCACATCACCTTTGGCGTGCTGACCGCCGGGCTGGTGCATGACAAGCTCAAGGTCGAGCTGTCGCGCTTCAACGGCCGCGAGCCCGACCAGTACCGCTGGAACATTGAAACCGGCCCGCTCGATTCGACCTCCGTTCGCCTGTCCTGGAATCCGACCGCCAACCTTTCGCTGCAGGGCAGCTGGGCGCATCTCGAGGAGCCCGAGCAGCTCGAGCCCGGCGTCGACCAGCGCCGCTGGTCGGCCAGCGGCACATATACACGACCGATGGCCAAGGGCTGGTGGTCGACGAGCCTGGCCTGGGGCCGCAAGGGCGTCGAGAGCAGGAACTACGACGCCTTCGCGCTTGAAAGCGCGATCAAATGGAACGACTGGACCCTGTTCGGCCGCGGCGAGATTACCGAGAACAACGAATTGTTCGGTCTTCATGACGAGGAGGAAGACGACCATCACGGCGAGGCCTTGCGGGTCGGCAAGGCCAGCCTCGGCCTGCTGCGGGAGTTTGCCGTGGCGAAGAATCTGAAGCTTGGCGTCGGCGGGCTTTATGCGTTCAATTTCGTGCCCGACGCGCTTGAGGATGCCTATGGCGGCGACCCCGATGGCGCCATGGGATTCATCCGTTTGAAGCTCGACTGAATCCTCCCTAAGTGACGGCCATGACCAACATCATCTCCACGCGCATGCTGATTCTCGGTTCGGGCCCGGCGGGCATGAGCGCCGCCATCTATGCGGCGCGCGCCGGCCTGGCGCCGATCGTCGTCCAGGGCATCCAGCCCGGCGGCCAGCTGACCACCACCACCGACGTCGAAAATTATCCCGGCTTCCGCAACGTCATCCAGGGTCCCTGGCTGATGGAGGAGATGCAGGCCCAGGCCGAGCATGTCGGCGCCAAGATGGTCTGGGACCATATCACCAGCGTCGATCTGGCGCGGCGGCCGTTCGTCGTCGTCGGCGACGGCGGCACCCAATATCACGCCGACACATTGGTCATCGCCACCGGCGCCCAGGCACGGTGGCTCGGCCTGCCATCCGAAGAGCGTATGAAGAACAAGGGCGTGTCGGCCTGCGCCACCTGCGACGGCTTCTTCTTCCGCGGCAAGCGGGTGGCGGTGATCGGCGGCGGCAATACCGCGGTCGAGGAAGCCATTTACATGACCAACCACAGCCAGGACGTGACCCTGATCCACCGCCGCGACTGCCTGCGCGCCGAGAAGATCCTGCAGGACCGGCTGTTCGCCAACCCGCACATCAAGATTGTCTGGAACGCCGAGGTCGCGCAATTCCTTGCCGGTGGCGAGCCCGAGGCGCTGACCGGGCTCGAGCTGCGCGACACCCAGTCCGGGGCGTTGAGCCGGATCGACGTCGAAGGCGCCTTCGTCGCCATCGGTCACAAGCCTGCGACCGAGCTGTTCGCTGGCCAGCTGGAGCTCGACGAGGACGGCTATATCGAGGTCAAGGTCGGCACCACCGTCACCAACATTCCCGGCGTCTTCGCCTGCGGCGACGTCATGGACAAGGTCTATCGCCAGGCGGTCACCGCCGCCGGCACCGGTTGCATGGCCGCGCTCGACGCCGAGAAGTACCTCGCCGAGATGGAATACGAAGCTTTAGCCGCGGAGTAAGCGTGTCCCTGCGAAGGCAGGGACCCAGATGCGCGAAGCGCTTTTTTCGCGGGTCGAGATTAAGCGGCTTCGCCGGACTGGGCTCCTGCCTTCGCGGGAGAACAAATCACCCCACCTTTCGCCGCACGAACGCCAGCAGCCGGCCGTAGGTCATGAAATCCTCGGCCTCGACCTCGTCGTCCTCGATGGTGATGGCAAGCCGCTCCTCCATTTCGGTCAACAGGTTGGCGACGGCCATGGAATCCATCTCCGGCAGCGCCCCGAACAGCGCCGTGCCGCCGGTGAATTCCGCGACGCGGCCGGGCGACATGCCGAGGACGTCGGACAACAGCCCGCGCAAGGCACGGTCGGCGGTGTCCCCCTTGTCACCTTCATCCCCGGCCCGCGTCTGCATCGGCGCGCCCCTAGGGCCTGTTACCGGAGCGGGCAAGCTCTGCTAGGCGAAGTCTCATGGCGGGGCCCGATCCGACACCATTGCCACTCGACCATCTGGCGGGGCGTGGCAGGCTGGACGCGCCGGCGCTCGTCGCCGAGGGCCGCACAATCACCTACGCCGAGCTGGACGAGCAGGTTGGCCGCATCGCCTCCGCATTGCTTGCACGCGGCCTCGCATCGGGCGACCGCGTCGCCAGCTGGATGGGCAAGACCCGGCTCGCCTGCCTGCTACCGCTGGCGGCGGCGCGAGCCGGGCTGGTGCACGTGCCGATCAACCCGGTCCTGCGCCGGGCGCAGGCGGCGCACATCCTCGCCGACAGCGGCGCCCGCCTGCTCGTCGCCAACCAGGCCCGGCTGGAAACGCTGACCCAGGCAGACCTCGCGGACGCCCAGGCCATCGCGCTCGAGGACTGGCAAGACGAGGACGAGCGCCTGGCGGCCTCGGCGCGCGACCCGGACACGCTCGCCGCTTTGTTCTACACCTCCGGGTCGACCGGCCTGCCCAAGGGCGTGATGCTGTCCCACGCCAACCTCTGGCTCGGCGCGGTCAGCGTCGCGCATTATCTCGGTCTCTCGCCCAACGATCGCACCCTGTGCGTCCTGCCGCTCGCCTTCGACTATGGCCAGAACCAGTTGCTCTCGACCTGGGCGTCCGGTGGCTGTGCGATCGCGTTCGACTACCTCCTCCCACGAGACGTGGTCCGCGCGGTGCGACGTCATGACGTCACCGTGCTCGCCGGCGTGCCGCCGCTCTGGCACCAGCTGGCCAATGCGGACTGGTCGGGCGGGGAAGGGGCCGGCCTTCGCACCCTGACCAACAGCGGCGGCCATCTTCCGCTGCCGCTGGTCCGGCGCCTGCGGGCGCTATTCCCTGATGCCCGCCTTCACCTGATGTACGGCCTGACCGAGGCCTTCCGCTCGACCAGCCTCGATCCGGCTTTGGTCGACGCCCACCCGGACAGCGTCGGCACCGCCATCCCCTTCGCCGAGGTGATGATTCTTGGTGCTGACGGCGCCGCGGCGGCGGCCGGCGAGGAGGGCGAGCTAGTCCATGCCGGGCCTTTGGTCGCAAAAGGTTATTGGCGCGCCGAGACCCGCACCGCGGAACGCTTCCGCCCGGCGCCGGCCTTCTCGAAGCTCGGCGGCACCGCCGTCTGGTCAGGCGACAAGGCGGTTCAGGGCGAGGACGGCCTGATCCGCTTCCGCGGCCGCGCCGACGCCATGATCAAGACCAGCGGCAACCGGGTCAGCCCGACCGAGGTCGAGGAAGCGGCGCTGGCGTCGGGCGCGGTGGCGCAGGCCGTCGCCTTGGGCGTGCCTGATGCCGCGCTCGGCCAGGCCATCCTCCTCGTCGCCGAGCCGCTGGGCGAGGGTGCCGAGGCGCGCCTCCATGCTTTCTTCGCCGCCGAGCTGCCCCCCTTCATGCGCCCGGCCCGAATCCTCTGGCGCGAGCGCCTCCCGATCGGACCCAATGGCAAGCTGGACCGGACCGCGATACAGGCGGAGCTGGAGGAGGAGCGGCAATGAAGGGGATGGGGCCGATTCCGCCCGGGTTCGAGGTTGGTCCGGAAGGCCGGCTGGCGATCGGCGGCAATGATTGCGAGGCGCTGGTGGCGGCGGCCGAGGGCACGCCTCTGTTCGTCTATGACAATAATCTGGTCGGCGCCAAGATCGCCTTGTTCAGGGCCTGCATGCCGTCCGGCGTAGCTTTGCATTATGCCGTGAAGGCAAACCCTTATCCGCCATTGCTCAAATGGCTTTGCAAATATGTCGACGGCTTCGACGTTGCTTCGGTCGGCGAGCTGGAAGGGCTCGAGGACGTCGGCGCCGATGGCGTGGCGATCAGCTTCGCCGGCCCCGGCAAGTCCGATTCGGAGCTCCGCCGGGCGATCCGCGACGGCGCCACCGTCCATCTCGAAAGCGAAGGCGAGGCAGCCCGCGCGCTGGCCATCGCCGGTGAACTCGGCACGCGCCCGCGCTTGTCGGTGCGGGTCAACCCACCGTTCGCGCTCAAGGGCGCGGGGATGAAGATGGGTGGGCTCGCATCGCCGTTCGGCATCGACCATGACCGGGTCGCCGAGGTCGTGCGCGGCGTCATCGAGGCCGGCGCCGACTGGCGCGGCCTGCACATCTACGCCGGCTCGCAATGCCTCGACTGGACGGCGCTGGCCGAGACTTTCCGCCAGGCAATCGCACTGGCGGCGGAGGTTTCTGACCAAGCCGGCGCCGAGCCGCCCGAGGTCAACCTCGGCGGCGGCTTCGGCATTCCCTATTTCGACGGCGATTCGGCGCTCGACGTGCCGGCGCTCGGCGCCGCCCTCGGCGAGCAATTGGTCGACGCGCCGCCGGTGCTGGCGACCAGCCGGATCATCATCGAGCTCGGCCGCTGGCTGGTCGGCGAAGCGGGCGTCTATCTGACCCGGATCGTCGACCGTACGGAAAGCCGCGGCAAGACCTTTCTGGTCACCGACGGTGGCCTCCACCACATGCTCGCCGCCAGCGGCAATTTCGGCCAGCTGCTCCGGCGCAACTACCCGGTCGCCATTGCCTCGCGTTTCGGGGCGCCCGCCGAGGAGGACGCCAGCATCGTCGGCTGTCTGTGCACGCCGCTCGACATCCTCGCCGACGACGTCTCGCTTCCCGCCGCCGAGGTCGGCGATCTGGTCGCTATCTTCTGCGCCGGCGCCTACGGCCTTTCCGCCAGCCCCCAGGCCTTCCTCAGCCAGGCACGGGCGAAAGAGATGCTGGTCTAGGGGTACACCGCCTCGGCGAAATACAAGCCGTCGGGCGGTGCATTCAGCCCCAGCGCGGCGCGGTCGCGCGCTTCCAGCGCCTTGCGCACATCCTCAGCCTGCCAGCGTCCTAGCCCGACCAGCGCCAAACAGCCGACCATCGATCGCACCTGGTGGTGGAGAAAGCTGCGCGCCTCGGCGCGGATGTGGATTTCCTCCTCCTCGCGCTCGACGGTCAGCGCATCCAATGTCTTGACCGGGCTGTCCGACTGGCAGTGGACCGACCGAAAGGTGGTGAAATCGTGCCGCCCGACCAGATAGGAGGCGCCCTCGCGCATCCCCGCCAGGTCGAGCGGCGGGCCGATCCGCCACGCCCGGCGGGCATCCAGAGTCAGCGGCGCCCGGCGGTTGGCGATCCGGTAGAGGTAGCGGCGGCCGATACAGGAAAAGCGCGCATGCCAGTCGTCGGAAACCGGCTCGGCGCGGATTACCGCCACCGGGTCGGGCCGCAGCAGGGCGTTCAGTCCTTCGCGCAGCCGATGCGGAGTCACGGCCTTGGCGATATCGACATGCGCCACCATCGCTAGCGCATGGACGCCGGCGTCGGTCCGCCCGGCGGCAAGCGCCGTCACCGCCTCGCCGGTCATCGCCTTCGCCGCCCGCTCCACCGCCGCCTGCACCGACGGCCCATGGTCCTGCCGCTGCCAGCCCATGAACGGCGTCCCGTCCCACTCCAGGATCAATTTCCAGCGGGTCATGTCAGCATCGTGCCCTTGGCGATCGGGAAACCGCGCAGAAGCTCGACCGCGCTCATTGGCGCCCGCCCGGCGCGCTGGACGAGCCGAGGGCGGATTGCGCCTTCGCCGGTGGCGACGGCCAGCTTGTCGTCCAGGACTTCGCCAGCCGGGCCGCCTCCATCGTCAATGTCCGCTTCGAGCAATTTGATTCGCTCTCCGCCGGCTTCAAACCAGGCGCCGGGAGAGGGCGCGAAGGCGCGGACCTGGCGCTCGATCTCCGCCGCCGGATGCGACCAGTCGATCCGCGCCTCCTCCTTGCGGACCTTGGCGGCGTAGGTGACACCGTCCTCGGGCTGGGCGACATGTGGATAGGAATCGAAGCTGGACAGCACCTGGGCCATCAGTTGCGCGCCGATTAATGCAAGTTCGCCAGTCAGTTGTCCGTTATTCTTGCGATTTACTACAACCTCTTGCGCAGCCAGCATCGGCCCGGTGTCGAGCCCGGCCTCCATCTGCATGATGGTGACGCCGGTTACCGCGTCCCCGGCCAGGATGGCGCGCTGGATCGGCGCCGCGCCGCGCCAGCGCGGCAGCAGCGAGGCGTGGAGATTGAGGCAGCCGAGCCTGGGCGCGTCGAGGATCGGCCGCGGCAGGATCAGGCCGTAGGCGGCGACCACCGCGACATCGGCGCGCAGGGCGGCGAACTCATCCTGCTGCGCCGCACCTTTCAGGCTGGTTGGCGCGTGGACGGGAATGCCCAGCAATTCGGCGGTCCGTTGCACCGGCGTCGGCTGCACCGCCTTGCCGCGGCCCGCCTGGCGCGGCGGCTGGCAATAGGCGGCGGCGACCTCATGGCCGGCCGCGATCAGGGCATAGAGCGCCGGCACGGCGAAGTCCGGCGATCCCATGAAGATGACGCGCATAGCTGGCCTATGGCTTAGGGAGGCGGAAATTCCTATCAGGCGCGAGATGGCGAGCCAGGAAATCGAAGCTCTATCGCAGGCACTGGCGCGGCTGCCCGGCCTCGGCCCGCGCTCGGCGCGGCGGGCCGTGCTGCATCTGATGAAGAAGCGCGAAGCGGCGCTGCAGCCTTTGCTGACGGCGCTGCGGAATGTCTCGGAGAAGCTGTCGACCTGCTCGACCTGCGGCAATGTCGACACCAGCGATCCGTGCGGCATCTGTTCCGACCCCCGGCGCGACGACAAAAGCCTGTGCGTGGTCGAGGAAGTCGCCGATCTGTGGGCGCTCGACCGCTCGCGGCTGTTCCCGGGCCGCTATCACGTGCTGGGCGGCCGCCTGTCGGCGCTGGAGGGCGTCGGGCCCGAGGACCTTACCATCGACAGCCTCGTCCGCCGCGTCGCCGCCGGCGGCATCGAGGAGGTCGTGCTGGCGATGAATGCGACGCTGGAGGGCCAGACCACCGCCCATTATCTGGCTGAAAGGCTGGATAAATTCCCCGTCCGCCTCACCCAGCTCGCCCACGGCCTGCCGGTCGGCGGTGAGCTCGACTATCTCGACGAAGGCACGCTGGCGCAGGCTCTGAGGGCGCGAAGACCTGTTTCCTAACTTGTGCCCCTGCGGAGGCAGGGGCCCAGTCCGGCGAAGCCGTCAAGCGCTTCGCGCGTCTGGGCTCCCGCCTTCGCGGGAGAACTTCGGCCCTTCGCTTGAAGCGAAGGACGCCCGCGCTTAAATCGCCCCCATGGCCATATTGCGCATCTTCGAGACTCCGGACCCGGTCCTCCGCCAGATTTCCACGCCGGTGGAGACCGTCGACGACGATTTGCGTGCGTTCATCGCCGACATGTTCGAGACCATGTACGACGCGCCGGGCATCGGCCTTGCCGCCGTCCAGGTCGGCGTGCCCAAACGCCTGCTGGTCATGGACCTGCAGGAACCGGCCAACCCCGATGAGCCCGAGGGCCCGGTGGTCCGCGAGCCGCGCGTGTTCATCAATCCGGAAATCCTGTGGGCGTCGGACATCACCGTGCCTTACACCGAGGGTTGTTTGTCGGTGCCCGACCAATATGCAGAGGTGCTGCGCCCCGATCGCATCCGCGCCCGCTGGCTCGACGAGCACGGAACGGCCTTCGAGGAGGACCTCGATGGCCTGCTGGCGATCTGCCTGCAGCACGAAATGGACCATCTCGAGGGCATATTGTTCATCGACCATCTCTCGAAGCTCAAGCGCGACATGGTCCTCAAGAAGCTAGCCAAGGCCCGCAAGGAACGCGGCCTGAAGGCGGCCTGACCTCTTCCGTCATCCCGGCCTTGAGCCGGGATCCATCTTTTCTTTTTTGGAGCGGCAAAAGGCAGGTGGACTCCGGATCAAGTCCGGGGTGACGATTGGCCTTGAGCCCAGCCGGCGCGGAGCGTAGGTTCGCATTTCGTTCCGCGTGACGGAGGGGCCAGTGGACGCCACCGCAATCATCCTGATTTTTCTCGCGCTCGCGCTCGGCGGGCTGATCGGCTGGCTGCTCGGCACGCGCGGCTCGGCGGCGGCGAGCGAGCGCGCGGCCCGCGCCGCCGAACTGCAGAAATTGCTCGACGCCGTCACCGCCGAGCGCGACGAGGCGCTGCAGGCCAAGGCGGGGCTGCAGGCCGACGCCCGCAATTTCGATGCCCGCATGGCCGATTTGCAGAAATCGCGCGAGGAGCTGGTCAACCAGTTCCGCGAGATTGGCGACAAGCTGCTGGAGAAGGCCCACAAGGATTTCCTGGCGAAGGCCGACGACCGCTTCGCCAAGGTCGACAAGGACCACACCACCAAGCTCCAGGCGCTGCTGCAGCCGGTCGAGGCGACCTTGAAGCGTTATGAGGAAGGGCTGAAACAGGTCGAGAAGGAGCGGGTCGATCAATATGCCGGCCTGCGCGAGGCGGTCGAACTGGTCCGCGCCGGCCAGGGCCAGGTCCGCGACGAGACTCGCAACCTCGTCAACGCGCTGCGTTCCAGCCCCAAGGCGCGCGGCCGCTGGGGCGAGCAAAGCCTTCGCAACGTGTTGGAGCAGGCCGGCCTAAGTCCTTACGCCGACTTCCGTTCCGAAGTTTCGGTCGATGGCGAGGATGGCAAGTTGCGCCCCGACGTCGTCGTCCGCTTGCCCGGCGGTCGGCAGTTGATCATCGACGCCAAATGCTCGTTGAATGCCTATCTCGACGCCTGCGAAGAGGTCGACGACGACAAGCGCGAGGCCTGTTTCCGCGCCCATCTCGCCTCGATCCGCAATCATGCCCAGCAATTGGGCTCGAAGGCCTATTGGGCGCAGTTCGGCGACACCGCCGAATATGTCGTCATGTACATTCCCGGCGAGCATTTCCTGACCGCGGCGCTGGAGCGCGACGACGGCCTGTGG